>NZ_CP045921.1:600000-900000 GCF_025273655.1 Candidatus Mycosynbacter amalyticus | reverse complement strand
TGAGTCCGAGTATGTCGCGCGCAGGGCTGGTGGCCGGACTGAGCTTGATAGCTTGGTATTATGGCCGCACGATTCATCCGGCGGTACTACTGGTGGTGACGGCGGCTATATCTGTACTAGTGCAGCCGAGCTATCTGTGGGGTGACGTGGGCTGGATGCTTAGCTTCGCGTCATTTGCGGGCGTGATGTTCCTAGCGCCGTTGCTGCAGGTGTATTTCTACGGCGACAAGAAGCCTGGTCTGGTGCGGCAGGTGCTCGGCGAGACTTTTTCTGCCCAGGTGCTCACGCTGCCGCTGATATTGGTGACGTTTGGTGTGATATCCAACGTCGCGCTGGTGGCAAATTTGCTTGTCTTACCACTGGTGCCACTCGCCATGCTACTGACATTTGTGGCAGGTCTCGCCGCGATGTGGCTACCATGGCTGGCAGGACTTATGGCGTTGCCGGCGTACTGGCTGCTGAGCTATATGACGTGGATTATCGGGCTACTCGCCGAGTTGCCCTGGGCGAGTAGCGAAGTGTCGGTAGATGTGCCGACGGCATTAGTGCTCTACGGATTCATCATCCTACTGATCGTCTGGCTCAAGCGCCGTACCCGGCTCAGCTTCCGACAGGTGAACCTGGTCGAGTAATCTGTTATAATATGTGTAATTACCTCATCAAACCAAGACGGAGAATCCACTATGTCAGGACACAGTAAATGGGAAACTATCAAACGCCAAAAAGGTGCCAACGATGCTAAGCGTGGGGCGATTTTTACCAAGCTCGGCAACCAGATTGCGATTGCAGCACGTGCTGGAACTGATGTGAATATGAACTCGGCACTTGCCCTGGCAGTCGAAAAAGCCAAGGCTGCCAACATGCCAAACGCCAACATCCAGCGTGCGATCGACCGAGTGAATGACAAAAACGCGGCTGCACTTGAAGAGATTACGTACGAAGGTTACGGACCTGGCGGCGTAGGTCTTATCATCGAAACAGCGACTGACAATCGTAACCGCACCCTGCCAGAAGTGAAAAACGCACTGGTGAAAAATGGCGGACGTATTGCTGACGCTGGTAGTGTGATGTTTCAGTTTACACGCAAAGGAGTGATTCGTGTCGCGGCAAGCGGCGAAGACGCACTGCTGACGGTGCTTGATGCGGGTGCTGAAGACGCGCTCGAAGCCGATGGTGAGTTGGTGGTATATACCGACCAGAAAGATTTGGCAAAAGTACGCCAAGCAATTATTGACGCGGGGCTAAGCGTGACGGATGCCGAGCTGCAGTATGTACCAAATAGCGAGATCGACATCACCGACGAAGAAACTGCTGCAAAAGTCATGAAGGTGATGGATGCACTCGATGACGTAGCAGATGTGGTGAACGTACATACCAACGCAAATATTGTCGAATAATTCATTTACAACTCAGAATTTGTAGCGTATATTTTAAGCATATGCGCTTTTTCCGATATCTTACTACGCTGATTGCCTGTGCTGCATTTCTGGTCGTGAGCCCCACGTCCGCGATATCGACTGTCTCGCCGAGCCCCTTACTGCCACAGTCGCCTCTTGCGATTACCGCGTATTCCGTGACGCAGGTCGGCCTACCTCAGTATGTCGAAATCTACAATGACGGCGATATACCCCTGAAGCTGAGGGAGTGGTCGCTCGTGTTCGACTGGAGCGCCAAAACGACGACAGCTCTCGCGACACCGCGCCTAGTAGTAGGGCTATCTGCGGATGATTCCCACTATATCGCGCCAGGTGGCTATGTGCTGGTAGGATTTGGTGCGACGGTGCCAGGTGCGCATGTGCAGGTGTCGAGTCCGACGATAAACACTGACAATTTCCTAAGCAAGATGCATCTTGATCATGCACAGTATCGTTCGTATGAGCGAACGTTTACGGCTACCACCACCCAGGTTCCGATGCGACTCAACCAGGGCGCGAGCGGCTACACGACTGCTTATGCTGTCGAGACTCGCACAGAACTCTGGCAAACACCGCTCTATATACCACTGTCTGCGACACCGCTGCGCATTGTTGAAGTACTACCAAATCCTGCTGCGTGTCAGCCGTTCGACACTATGTTGACCTGTAACGATTACGTGAAGGTCTATAACACCAGTGCTAGCACGCTAGATCTAGCGGGTCTGCGCCTGAGAACTGGTTCGGTAGAGCAAAATGCTACAAGTAGTAACACTGTGTTATTGGGTGGCACGCTCGCGCCGAGTGCGTACGGTGTATTTCCCCTCTCACTCACCAATAGTGGTAATTGGGTATGGCTCGAAGATGCCTACGGAGTGGTGCAGTACCAAGATTCTATGGTCGCGTACGGTGATGCGTCGGCCAAAAAAGGCCAAGCGTGGTCACAGGATACGAACGGGCTATGGCGCTGGACGCAGTATCCCTCGCCGTATGATATGCCAAATCAATTTACCGACGGGCAGCCGGTTAACAGTTGTAGTAGTTTGCGTCTGAGTGAGATTGGCGCGAATCTGAGCGTGCAGTTCATCGAATTATACAATGCGTCTAGCGAATCCGTGAATCTGCGCGGCTGTCAATTGCAGACCAATCGCTCTACCGAAATCAGCCATGTATTTGGTGAGCAGATAGTAGCACCGGGTGCATTTGTGTCGGTGAATGTAGCCGATACCAAACTCAGCCTGACGAAGACTACGACTGGCACCGTGTACGTACTTTCAAGCGACGGGCAGACGGAGGTGGATGCGCGCAGTTACGAGAATCTGAGCGAGAATACCAGCTATGCATTGGTTGATGGTGTCTGGCAGCAGACATTTGTAACGACACCCGGCGCGGTCAATGTGTATGAGCCATATGTGCCATGTCAAGCCGGCTATGAGCGAAATCTCGATACCGGCAGATGTAACAAAATTGCAGTGCCGAGTACACTGACACCATGCGACATCGACGAATATCGTAGTCCCGACACCGGTCGTTGCCGTAAGCTAACCAGTGCTACAGCGTCGAGCCTGACACCCTGCAAAGAGGGGCAATACCGCAGCCCGGAAACCAATCGTTGTCGCTCGCTCGCGACTGCCTCCACAGACCTGAAGCCCTGCGCTGTGGGCCAGGAGCGCAATCTCGATACGAATCGTTGCCGCAAAGTGACGCAAGGCGACGGAGATGCTGGTTTCTCGGTTGTTGAGACTCCTGCAACCTCCGACCAAGTACTGTCATGGCTCGCCCTCGCTGGTGTGGGCGTGGTATCGTTTGGCTATGCAGGCTGGGAGTGGCGGCGCGAGATATGGAGCGGACTATCCGGTCTACTCGGTATGCTGCCGTTTGTGAAATAGTGGGTATACTGGGGATATGAGAATTATTGGTATTGACCCGGGCACGGGTATCCTCGGCTTCGGTGTGATCGATGTGACGAAAGATAACAAAGTCCGTATGGTGACGGGCGGTGTCATCACGACACCCGCACACACACCGCTCGATGAACGGCTTGAAGAGATCTTCGACGGCCTGACGGATATTATTGCTGAGACAAAACCGGAGATTATGTCGATCGAAAAACTCTTTTTCTCACAGAACGTTACCACGGCTATCAGTGTCGCACAAGCGCGCGGCGTGGCTATGCTCACCGGCAGGCGCGCGAAATTGCCGATTGCCGAATATACACCACAGCAGATCAAGCAGACGTTGACTGGCTACGGCAAGGCAGACAAAAAACAGATGCAGGAAATGGTACGTATCCATCTTGGTCTGAAAGATATTCCTAGGCCCGACGATGCCGCAGATGCACTTGCGGCAGCAATTACTCACTCGATGATGACGAGAGCGTTATGAACGAGGGGGTAGTGAAGTGAATAACACTGTCGCCACTCGTGTCGAGCCGACGCGAGTGGTCAAGACGGCATCAACTCAAGACGGTGTGACGAGAATCACGCGTGAACTTCAGATACTCTCCTGTTTGGCGGACACTGGTTGTGTGGCGAACATATTGAGTCATCAAGAGGGTGATGGCTTGGCTAGTCTTGTCATAGAGCGGTTTGACGGTACGGATCTCAAGTCGTGGATACAGCTTACCGACGAATGGCACGCAACGAAGATTGCGTGGGCTCAAGCAAAGTTGCGACTCGAGCTATACATGGTACTTGAAACGAAGCTACTGGCTCACGGTGTGATGTATCGGGATCTCAATCTGGAGCATGTATTTTTTACTGATGCGGGTGCGCGGATGATTGATCTAGAAGCCTCGCTGGTACGCAGCGACGCAGGGTGGATGCTTGATGGCGCCGCGAGCAATCGCGGAACCTGGGAGACGATGGCACTCGAGGAGTTTCGGCGACCAGTCGTGCTTGATTTGCGTACGGCAACCTATCGTACGGCTATAGTGGCGCATTTGGTGCTGTGCGGTGAGTTGCCATTTGTACGAAAACCGCGCAAACACGACACGCATATGTGGCGCAAATTCCACGCTGCTTCCGTAAATCAGGATTTACCTAAGCCTGTACGTAGGGTATTCACCGCTGCCCTCTCACGGGAGCCAAGCCATCGCTACAAATCGCCAGCGAATTTCTTCATAGCGCTCGCCGCTGCATACGACTCTTTAAGCTAAGAGTGGTATAATAGGGGAAATGCGAAGAGTAGGAAAATACACAAAACAGCGCAAGACACGCGCTGCATGGTTGACTGTCAACACCTATATACTGTGGTTTCGCAATTTGAAGCGCTGGCAGAAAATCTCTGTTATTGTGACGCCAATATTGATCGTACTGATCTTGATCCCACTGCTGACATATCTTTATTTTGCCCGTGACATCTCTGACAAAGAGCGCTTGATGAACCGTAATAACACTGGTATCGTCCTAACGGACGTACACGGCACGACTATCTATGAAAGCGGCCGTGCCAAACACCGTGACCTGGTACCACTCAGTGAGATGAATGATACGACCAAGAAAGCGCTACTCGCTAGTGAAGACAAAGATTTTTACAATCACGGCGGCTTCTCGTTTGTGAGCATGCTGGGTGCGGTCTATGGCAACGTGGTGACAGGAGGCAAAAATTATGGAGGCAGCACACTCACACAGCAGCTGGCAAAGAACACACTGCTGACGGATCAGAAGAGCTATTTGCGTAAGTTCCAAGAGCTATCGGTATCGATAGCGATTGAGCAGACGTATAGCAAAGATGAGATACTCGAGATGTATCTTAACTCAGCGTTTTTCGGCGGTAATGCGTTCGGTATCGGCGATGCGGCACGGACATTTTTCAACAAGTCCCCTAAGGATCTGACGCTGGCAGAGAGCGCCATGATTATCGGTGTGCTGCCGGCGCCAAACGCGTATTCGCCGATCTATGGAGAGATGAAGTACGCCAAAGAGCGCCAAGAGACTGTGCTGAACCGCATGCTGAAAAACGGTTTCATCACGCAAGCCGAGAAGGATCAGGCACTTGCTCAGCAGCTAGCGTTTGCTGCGCCGGAGTCTTCGACCGACAATAGCCCTGCTCCTCATTTTGCTGAAATGGTATTGGCTGATCTCAACAAACGCTACGGCGAGGAAAAAGTCGCTCGCTCTGGCTACCAGGTCAAGACAACGCTAGACCTCAATATGCAGGCCGAACTGCAAGACAATATCAACAAAAACATGACAGCTATCCGTCGTAGTGGCGGCTCCAATGCGGCAGCTGTCGCTATAGATCCGAAAACCGGTGCGATTCGTGCACTGATCGGTAGCTATGATTGGAACGACGAGCAAGACGGCAAGGTAAATATGGTGACATCAGCGCGCCAGCCTGGTAGTAGTTTTAAGCCTATCTACTATGCGGCAGCGATGGCGGACGGTGTGATAAATCCGGCCACGATACTCAAAGACGAACCTATCAATATCGATGGCTACCAGCCAAAAAACGCCCTGCGCAACTATAATGGCAACGTGACGGTGCGCAAAGCACTCAACTGGTCGCTGAATATCCCGGCCGTGAAGGTGATGCAGCAATATGGCGTCGACAAATCGATTGAGGCGGCAAATCGCATGGGTATCGACACGATTCAGAAGAAAAACAACTACGGTCTGTCACTTGCGCTTGGCGCTGGCGAAGCGAAACTGCTCGACATGACGCATGCCTATGCTGGCTTTGCCAACGGAGGCGACCAAAAACAGGTAGCCTACGAAGAAGAGATTAAGACCAAATACGATCAGATCATTTATAAAAACAAAGAACAGTCCAAGCGCGTTATTAGCGAAGAAGGCGCGTTCCTAATCTCTAACGTACTTTCTGATAATCAAGCGCGCTCGGGTATGTTTGGTAGTTCACTGAGCCTAAGTGGCAACAAGAAGGCGGCCGTGAAAACCGGTACGACAGACGAGAATCGTGATGCATGGACGATTGGCTATACGCCGTCTATCACTGTGGGTGTATGGGTCGGCAACAACGACAATACCGAGATGTCGAGTGGCGGCGGCTCGCTGGCGGGTCCTATCTGGCGTAACAGCATGAACGATATCGTCACTGAGTCGGGTGATCCGTTCAAGGCACCGAGCGGCGTAGTACAAAAAGATACCTGCTATGGTACCGGTAAGCTTGCGAGTACATCTGGCGGTAATACGTACAAGGAATACTATCTGTCGAGTGCGCTGCCGGAAGTAGGCTGTAACGTACAGACTCAACAGCGCCAAGAAGAGAAGCCAAAAGAAGAAGAGCAAGATACCAGTAAGCCTGTCGAGACGTCGCTGTCTGTGGCTGGTAGCCCAAACGGAAGTGCGCCCGTGGGTACGAGCGTGACATTTACGGCGAGTGTATCCGCTGCAGACGCAACTGGTACTGTGACATTTATGATCGATGGCGCGTCACTTGGCTCAGCGACGGTGTCTGGTGGAAAAGCATCGATTACCTCGTCTTCTCTGCCTGTCGGCACACACCAACTGAGCGCGACATTTACCTCGAGCGATCCGACGAAGTTTAAATCAGCTACTAGCTCGTCTGCTACATATCTCATCACGACGAACTCTTCATCTTCTGGTAATAATGGTAATGCAGGCACAAATGGTCAAAGTACTACAGGAGGTGCACGATGATTGCACATGTACACGGTACGGTTGCAGAAAAGTTTGGCAATGCTATCATCGTGGATGTGCATGGTGTAGGTTATGAAGTACAGACAGCGCTGGGTGATTACGAGCGAGCGCTGCTGCACGAAGAAGTGAAGTTTTATACCTACCATCATATCCGTGAGCAATCGCAGGATCTGTTTGGCTTCTCGAGTCTGGCAGCCAAGAAGCTGTTCGAGCTCCTTATCACAGTGCAAGGCGTCGGGCCAAAAGCTGCACTGGCAATCCTAAGTCTGGCGGATAGCGAAGTGGTGCGAAATGCCATCGCAAGTGAAGATGTGGCGTTCGTGACGAAAGCGAGTGGCGTCGGCAAAAAGACCGCTGAGCGCGTAGTGGTAGATTTGCACGACAAAGTCGGTCTGGCGCTACGCTACGACAATAATATGGCGACTGGTGAATCCGCCGTGCTCTCGCATACCGATGAAGCACTCGAGGCGCTGATGGCGCTCGGGTACAATCTAAATGACGCGACGAAAGCACTCGAAGGTGTATCAACTGAACTATCGACAGCTGAGCGCGTGACGCGGGCGTTGAAAGGCTAGTGCGCGTGGCGACACGTTGCTCAATCTGCGACATCATTACCTCGCCGACCAATGATGACGTCGTGCTACTTAAAACTCACGGCTGGCGCGTTATATTGATGGAAAATCAAGGCGTGCTCGGTGCGATGTATATTACCACCGAGCGGCACTATCAGACGCTTGGCGATCTGTCTGATAGGCAGTGGCTCGGCCTGCGTGATCTTGTGCGCGAGCTCGAAGGTGCTGTCAGTCGGGCGTTTCATCCAGTCTATTTCAATTTTGCCTGCGACATGAACGACGCCGCGCGTGACGGCGAACCAGCACATGTACACTTCAAGCTGCGACCACGCTATGCGCACGCTGTGCAATTCGAAGGCGAGGTATTTGAAGATCAAGGCTTTGGCTCGAAAAAAATCGTACCCCACCAAGTAGAGAAACCAACCCTGCGGGCTATTCGCAAAGTAATTGTAAGTAAACTTGGTCTGCAGATAGAGCGAGATGTGTCATAATATATAGCAATGGCCATAGAACGAATAGTAGATACCGGTGCGACAGACGACGACAGCGACGAGCAGATTATAGAGATAACGCTGCGTCCGCAGACGTTTGATGACTACATAGGTCAAGAGCGACTCAAGAAGAATCTCAAGCTTGCGATCGACGCGGCCAAGAAGCGCAGTGAACCGATTGACCATGTGTTGCTGTATGGACCTCCTGGTCTCGGCAAGACGACCATGGCAACGGTGATTGCCAACGAAATGGGTACGAATATACGTGTCACGGCCGGGCCAGCTATCGAGCGTGCCGGTGATCTGGCTAGTATCCTCACGAATCTCCAAGACGGCGACGTGCTATTTATCGATGAGATCCACCGCCTGAGTCGTGCTGTAGAAGAGGTGCTGTATAGCGCTATGGAAGATTACAAACTCGACATTGTGATCGGCAAAGGGCCAGCTGCACGAAGTGTGCGACTCGATTTGCCGAAGTTTACAGTGATCGGTGCTACGACGCGGACGGGCAGCTTGGCTGCACCGCTTCGCGATAGGTTTGGACTGATTCATCGGCTAGAGTTCTATACGCCCGCCGAAATCGAGCAAATTATCACCCGTGCTGCAGGTATATTGGAGAGCCAGATAGACCAAGCAGCTGCCCAAGACCTATCAACTCGTGCGCGCTTGACGCCGCGTATTGCCAATCGCCTACTCAAGCGCGTGCGTGACTATGCCGATGTGAACGGCGACGGAATCATCGACGGCGCTACGACAAAAAAGGCACTGGCGCTGCTCGAAGTGGATGAACTTGGCCTTGACCCGGCCGATCGTCAGTTACTGCGGAGTATGATCGAAAACTACGGTGATAATCCCGTGGGCCTCACCACGCTTGCGGCGCTCACTGGCGATGAGACGAGTACTATCGAAGATTTTTACGAACCATACTTGTTGCAAATTGGCTTTATTGAGCGCACGCCGCGCGGTCGCCGTGTGACGCAGAAAGCTCGTCGTCATCTGGGTAGCGAGCCGGCAGCGTGATATACTAACAGTATGAATCCACAAGCTCCCGAGCGCGATCCAGCACCAACTCTTCCGCCCGCAGCGGCCGAAAAACCCGTTACGACAGATTCGCATGTTACTGCAATCCCTGGTCAAGTCGAGGGAGAAAACTATGATCCACGTCTGCGTGTACAGCTGTCAAACGAGCCAAATGTCGTCCATGCCTCGCGAGCTATTGAGCCGGAGGTCGGTGCAATCAGTCCGGAACTGCAGCAGCGCCACGAAGCTGCCAAGCAGCAGTATCCCGATCTCAATCTGTCTGCCGGTGAAGTGGTATTACTCAAGGTAAATCGTCATGTTATCGGTATCCTCGCACCAGTGCTTGTGACGACGCTTGTATTGTCGCTGCTGGTGGCGACGTGGATTATGTATCCGGTCGTGCTAGATCAGAACCCCGCTTCGGGGCTACCATCTACTGGTGTTGTCAGTCTTGTGGCGTTATGCCTCATGCTGCTCACGGGTCTACTGGGATATATCGCGGTATGGGTGTATATGCGCAATACCTTTTTCCTCACAAATGAAAGTGTTATCCAGGAGATTCAACACAGTTTATTTTCGAAACATGAGCAGACTGTCAGCCTTGGCAGTATCGAAGACGTGAGTTTTGTGCAGACCGGTGTATTGCAGACGATGCTCGACTACGGCACGATCCGCCTGAGTACTGAGGGTGAAGAAACAACCTATCGATTTCATTATGTGTCTGATCCGCGCACGCAAACGGCTACTATCAACAATGCAGTCGAAGCTTTCAAGAACGGTCGCCCTGTCGACCTAGACTAGATTACTTTTTGTTGCCGTGGACAGATGTACGCACATAATCTGCTTCTTTTTCGAGATCGGCACGAAGCGTGTAGCCGCTACACTGATTGTTTTTGCAGTTAGTTGGTTCGTATGTGTAAGTAGAGCGGGTTGTAGTGCCGAGGACTGAATTGTCAATACGCAGCTCGTTGACGGCAAGACCAGCTGGATCTTTGAATGTGTCGGCTTGTACCGATGGCAAGGTTGTGGTGTTGAGCGTGTCAGGGTAGGATTGGTGGGCGGGGTAATAGACCTTCTCGAGATTGTGGTACATCGTATTAATATCGGCTTTTCGGCGATCGTCCCGCGCGACAGCTTCGATGGTGTTCTTCTGATATAGGAAAAGCCCGCACATCGATAGAAATAGCACCACTACGACGAGTAGCTCGATGATAGTGAAGCCCGCAGATTTTCTCATATACATCCAGTATAGCAAAGTCTCGTGTGCTTGGATACAACACCGTTATACTGACTTGAAGTTATCTTAGGGAGCTATTCCGTAGTAGTAGCTGATGGTATAATAGAACTATAGATAACCACGGAGGGTATATGGCGAAAAAGGCAGACACGACAGACACACCAGTAGAAAAAGTCGACAAAAAAGACGAGGGCAAGCTAAAGGCGCTGAATCTCGCGATGGATCAAATCACTAAGCAGTTTGGCGACGGCTCTATCATGAAGCTGGGCGAGGCCAAAAAAGTTGATGTGGAACTGTTGCCAAGTGGTGCGCTTTCATTGGACTTGGCACTAGGTGGCGGCTATCCGAAGGGTCGTATTATCGAGATTTATGGTCCAGAAAGTTCCGGTAAGACAACTCTGACACTGCATGCAATCGCCGAGATTCAGAAGCAGGGTGGTACCGCAGCATTCATCGACGCGGAGCATGCGCTTGATCCGAGTTATGCGCGCAAGCTTGGTGTCGACGTAGACAACCTACTCGTATCGCAGCCGGACAACGGTGAGCAAGCACTGGAAATCGCCGAGACACTTGTGCGTAGTAACGCAGTTGATCTGATCGTAGTTGACTCAGTAGCCGCACTGGTACCACAGGCCGAGATCGATGGTGACATGGGTGATAGTCACATGGGCCTCCAGGCACGCCTGATGAGTCAGGCGCTACGCAAGCTAACGGGTATTATCAACAAGTCCAAGGCGACAGTCATTTTCATCAATCAGATTCGTATGAAGATCGGAGTGATGTTTGGCAATCCAGAGACAACCACTGGTGGCAACGCGCTCAAATTCTACGCCAGCGTCCGCATGGATATTCGCCGTACTGGCCAGATCAAGGTAGGCGAGGAGATACTCGGTAACCGCACCAAGGTGAAGATTGTCAAAAACAAGATTGCACCGCCATTCCGCATCGCCGAGTTTGACATCATGTACAACGAAGGTATTTCTAGGACCGGTGACATCCTCGACCTGGCCGTGCAACACGGTATCGTTGGCAAATCTGGCGCATGGTTCGACTACAACGACGAGAAAATCGGCCAGGGTCGCGATAAGACCAAAGAGTTCCTGAAGGCAAATCCAGAGTTACTGGCCGAAATTGACGCCAAAGTGCGCGCGAAAGTTGCTACAGAAGACGAATAGCCCCCGCGTCATATTGTCGAGATGAAAGTCACTGCCCTCACTGCTCAGCAAAAAGATCCTAATCGCATCAATGTAATGGTCGACAGTAAATATCGCTTCAGTCTCGATATCTCGCAAGTAGTGTCGCTGGGTGTCAAAGTTGGGCGAGAGTATAGCGATGCAGAGCTGGCGGAGATAGAGGGCGAGAGTCAGTTCGGCAAGCTGTACGCACGAGCGCTCGAATACTGCTTGATGCGGCCACATAGCGCACGAGAGGTAAGGGATTATTTGTGGCGTAAGACTCGCGAGACAAAATATAAATCGCGCCGGACAGGCGAGATCAAAACGCGCGATGGTGTGGCGCCAGAACTAGCAGATAGAGTGTATGACAAGCTTGTAGAAAAGCAGTATATTGACGACGAGAAGTTTGCGCGGTACTGGGTAGAAAACCGCAATCTCACGAAGGGAGCAAGTCGCCGGAAGCTCTCGAGCGAACTGGCGGCAAAAGGTGTGGAGCGCGGTGTTGTAGAGCGCTTACTGGCGGAATCTGCTCGTACAGACGACGACGAATTACAGAAGATCCTGGCCAAAAAGCGTAGCAAATATAGTGATGAACAAAAACTGATGCAGTACCTTGCTCGTCAAGGATTTAGTTATGACGACATCAAACATGCGCTCAGTGACGATCGGACTTGACTGATTCTGGTTGCGGCGGTCGCGTGCCTCGAAACGGATTTATCAATGGCTGCTTTTCTAGCGGTGATTGGTTTGACTCGCGTACAGTTGGTGTGCGTACGATTATTGCATCTGGTGTGATAGCGATAATTTGTTGGCGGTGAATCACGAGGCTGGTGTCGGAGAGGCTTTTGAAAAAAGGTCTACGAACTTGGAGCTGCTCAACACGAAACGACTGCGTGTCCATCACGAGTTGTTCTACTTTGCCGAGCTTAGTGTGCTGCTCGTCTATGACGTGCATTGACTCGAGCTGTACAGGTGCTTCATAGAGCTGTTTGTGTGTCACGATATCATCAAGTGATATCACTTCATCGCTTGAGTCAACAATAAAGCCAATATCACTGAGCTCGCGAATATCCTCGATCTTGAGAAATGCCGGGTGTTCGTCAAGGCTTTTGCCATTGATTTCATACGCGAGAATATTGAGCGTATCAGGATCTATGACACAGCCGACAGTTTCAGCAATCTCGGTGCCTGTCTGCAGGCTCATCACTGGCATATTGAGCAATTCTTGCGCGGGAAGTAGCATGTCTCTAGTATACCTCCTCTGTCCTACTCAGAAAATGGATTGTAGCGCCCCTCTGGTGGAGTGACATTGATGTTTTGTTGATCGCTAGTGTGCAACTGCTCAATCTTCTTGCCTGTTGCCTTGTCAAAATTAGTCGGTATTTCGCTTTTGATATCGGATGTCGTTGGCGTAGAGGCGGCGAGATAGGCTTGATAGGCTAGTACAATACTGACACTAAGAATGCCCGTGGCGAGCACTATTAATATGACGAGATTATAGCGGACAAAGAACTGCTCTGCTGGATTTGCTGGTTTACTCATTTTTGTGTGTATATCCGTATGGTTAATGATGAGACGGCTGATGCTTCAGTGCCACTCGGGCGGCTTAGGTCTAGGCTTTCGATTTCCATGCGCAGTAGATTACCCTCGAGGAGCTGGAGAAGCTTGTAAAGCGTGTCATAGGAAACGTCGCCACCGAGCGCGACAGTCACGTTGACTGGTGTGACTCCAGCTGGAGTTGCGATGCCCCCGGCTTTCGTGCCTGCTGCGGGAGTAGATGCGGCTGCTGTGGCTGGAGCACCAGTTGTTACTCCGCCTGTCTCTGCAAAAGTGAAGCCGACAACTTGTACGCCTGCCATATCCGCATAACGCGTAATATCTTGGATGACTTGCTTTTGGTATGTATAGGTATTGTTTTTGTCTGCGATAATAAGCTTGGATTTGTCTACTATTGGTTTTTGTGACGCGAGTGCTCGACTAACGATTTCGAGATCTTGAAGCGTTTTTTCGTCAGATGATGACACGGCAACGGTAGATGATACTTCTTTACCGTAGCTAGATACTGCTTGTTGTCCGAGGATGATTAGCCCAGCTGAAGCCAGTACAAGTATCACGGCGGAGCCGAGCAAAATAAGCCGAAGCTTGCTGGCGGTAAGTTGACCTAGGGGATTTTTGTTCATGACTTCTCCTCTGCAACAAAGACAGTTTTGTCAAATGTGAGATTGAGATTGAGGGTGACAGGATATGTTTGATCAGAGGCGGCTGTTGGAGCTGCTTGTGCACTGTCTTTACCTTCATTGAGGCTAGCGATAGTGATGCCGTTTGCTATTTTGTGCGCTTCAAGTGCGGGCTTAACGTTGAGTGCATCTTGTTTTGTTTTGGCAAGCAACGTAAGCGTACTCGGTGTGCCAATAGTAGTAGGAGAAAGATTAAGTGCCTCGATAACCGTACCGCTAGGGAGTGCAGCAGCAATTTTGTGAAGCGCCGTCGTGTATGAAACTTCTGTGTCAAAAATAGATTTTGCCATACTGAGATTTGCTGTATATGCTTTCGCTTCTGCTGCCGCTTGGTTATAGTTAGCAATTTTCTGCTTACTTGCTGCCGACGACGCGTTGTTGGCGAGCTCTGTAGATTTCATGAGGACAAATGTCGCACCGTATACGAGTACGATGAGACCAAGTGTAATGCCGAGTCCGACAACGTATTTGAGGAGCAGTGTGTTGTGGCGAGCTGCACGTAGTTGCTTGGCAGACTCTGGGGGTAGGAGATTGATCATTTCCAGACCTCCTCGTTCGTCAAGCTAGCAAGCCCTGCGACAGTGATGTAACGCGAGCGAAACTGCTTAGCAGGTTGAGCTAGTGCGCCAAAGTCAAGTTTTTGCCATGGACTGGCGACGCGAGACGGCATGAGCAGATCGTTGGTGAAGTATTCGCCGATACCGGGCATGTTGCTACCGCCGCCTACGATGAGGAGTTGCTCGAGTTTTTTCTCGCTAGAGATACGTTCGTTGTAGTAGCGCATAACGCGGCGAATCTCAGAAGTGATACGTTGCAGACTTGGTTCGACGGCCGAAGTAATTTTCTTTTGTCTGGGGCCAGGGTTGAGACCGTTAAGAACTTTGAGCTGGTGTGCGTTTTCGAGTGCGACGCCAAGTTTTTTGGCGATATCAAGTGTGAAAGTATTACCCCCAACCGTCGTACCTCCCGTGACACGAATCGATCCGTCGAGTACTGCAATGTCGGTATTGGCGGGGCCGATATCGACGATAAGCGTTGGCAGATCGCCTTCTTCGGTGGTACGCAGGAGGCGTGCAATCGAGTTAATGCTTGGTTCGATTGCGTTTGTAGTTAGACCGGCTGCGTCGATTGAGGTCATGACATTGTTGACAAGTGCCTGTGGCACAGCCGACATGATAACGGTGAGAGTGTCTTTGGTACGATCGACTACTTCATAATCGACGTAGAGCAGTGAAACGGGGATAGGCACATATTGCCCGACTTCAAGTTCGACTGCCTCTTTGAGATTTTTCTCTGCGGAAATTGGTACAGTAAACGCACGCGCGTAGGTGCGTGAGGTGGGGAGGCTGACTACAATCTGATCAGTATTTATATCACCGATGACCTTTTCAGACAGTAATGTCTTGATCTGTGTCTCGAGATACGGATCGCCTTTGTCGAAGACCTTTTTCATGCGTGCGGCATCGACATCAATAGCTCCGTATCCACGTACGAGCCATTTTTCTGCATCGACCGACATAACTTTGATTTCGGTGGTGTTGATGTCGAGCCCAATTAATGTTTTGTCTTTGTAAAACAGCTTTCCCATGTCGCCCACGCGTTAGTTTGTCTTCACTATAGCATGAAGCTCATGCTTATACTAGTGCTAGCCTTTGATGTTTTGCGAGATGCTTGCGATAGGTCCCATCACACTTGCGGCAATCAGACCGACCATGGAGCCCATCGATACGATCATGACTGGCTCGATGATGGAACTGATGCCGTCGATTGCTACATCCACCTCTTCTTCGTAGAAATCGGCGACTTTGATGAGCACGACATCGGTCTGTCCTGTCTCTTCTCCCACAGATAGCATCTGAGAAAGAATAGAGGGGAAGAGATCTTCACGCTCTTCGACGATCTTTGATAGCTGTTCACCATTTTTGACACGATTGGCTGCGTCTTCTAGCGCTTCCATGTAGACGGTGTTACCGATGGCGCGTCCGGTTACATGGATGGCCTCGATGACTGAAACGCCAGCACCGATGAGTGATGAGTAGGTTCGTGCAAAGCGGGCAACGGCAACCTTTTTGATAATAGTGTTGACAGGCGGAAGCTTGAGAATAAGAATGTGAAAATTGCGTTTACCACCAGGAGTACGTAAGTAGCGTGTCACACCAAAGACGGCACCAACAAGCGCAGGCATCCATAGGAACCAATAGCCGAGCAAAAAGGCGCTAATTCCGAGCATGATTTGAGTGAGTAGTGGAAGCTTGGCATCTGGACCGCCCAAATCAGTGATAATCTTGCCGATTTGCGGGATCACGAACAGCATCAGCCCGAAGAATGCGCCGATCATGATGACAACCAGTACCATCGGATAGGACATAGCACTTTTGATCTTTTTGCGGATAGTGGCGTTTTTTTCTTGCTGCGTCGCTAGGCGCTTGAGGATGTCGTCCAGGATACCAGCGGTTTCGCCGGCTTTGACCATGTTGACATAGACATCGCTGAAGACGCGCGGGTATTTTTCGAGTGCTTCACCAAAACCGGTACCGCTTTGGATATCGATAATGACTGTATTGAGGATCTTTTTGAAGGCTGGATTTTCAGCATGCTCAGCGAGTGAATTGAGTGAGCGCAGAAGCGGTACGCCAGCGCTGATCATGGCGCTGAGTTGTCGTGTAAAGATCACGAGCTCGTCTGACTTGACTTTGCCACCACCAAGACTAAGATTGAAGCCGCCCGCTTTGGCTTCCTTGATACTGACGGGATTGAGGTGTTGTTTGCCGAGTGCACTTACAACGCTCTCCCGATCAGCTGCCTCAATTTCACCTTTGACGATAGTGCCCGGTGCAGTAGTGGAGGTGGCTTCGTAGCTAAATTTTGGCATGATTACTCCTTAGTTACCCTCAGTACTTCTTCGACAGTCGTCTCACCACGCAGTGCTTTGATGAGGCCGTCTGTCTGCATGGTGGTCATACCTTCGCCGATTGCTGCGTCCTGGATATCGTTGCTCGTAGCGTTGCCGGTGATCATTTTCTGGATTGGCACCGATATACCTAGGACTTCGTATATACCAACACGCCCTTTAAAGCCGCTGTGGGCGCCATCGTCGTTGTCGTCGGTATTGTTACGCCAGAGTAACTTGATACCATGCTCGTCGGTTGCTAGTGGTGCGTCACCCCCAATACCCATAGCAGCAGCCTGTTTCTCGAGCTCGTGAATATGAGCAAAGGTCTGTCCTTCGCGTAGATGAAAAAGGCTGGTAACGTATTTCTTCTCTTCCTCTGTCGGTTCGTACTGCTCGCGGGTTTGGTAACGCAAGCGACGCACTAAGCGCTGACCCACGACGGCTTTGACAGTACTTGCAATAAGAAACGGTTCGATACCCATGTCGAGCAGGCGCGGCAGACAGGTGGCCGCGTTGTTGGTGTGGAGTGTGCTGAAAACGAGGTGTCCAGTCAGTGCGGCCTGGACGCCCAGATTTGCTGTTTCGCCGTCACGGATCTCACCGACCATGATGATGTTTGGGTCCTGGCGGAGAAGTGCACGTAGGCCGGACGCAAAGGTCATGCCGGCTTTTACGTTTGTCTGCGTCTGGTTGACACCGGGAATTTTGTATTCCACGGGGTCTTCGATAGTGGAGATGTTGACATCTGGCGTGTTCATGCGGCTCAGAACACTGAAAAGGCTGGTAGATTTACCGGATCCAGTCGGGCCTGTTACTAGGATCATGCCATTTGGTTCTTCGAGTGCGTTGTTGATAACTTCGAGCGACTTACCCCAGTAGCCGAGTTTCTCGAGTGGTAGGGCTTCGTTTGACTCGTTGAGCACGCGCATAACGATCTTCTCGCCGTCGGTGATTGGCAGTGTGCTGACACGAAATGCAAACTGGCGGCCGCCAAGATGGATTTTGAAGCGGCCGTCTTGTGGTACGCGACGTTCGTCGATTTTGAGGTTGGACAAGATCTTGACGCGACTGACGAGTGCATTTGCGATATTTTTCGGAAGGCGGTTGACTTCTTTCAGGACACCATCGACACGGTAGCGCACCTGAATATATTCTTCTCGTGGCTCAATATGGATGTCGGACGCACCAGAGCGGATGGCATATTCAAGCAAGAGGTTGACGGTTTTGGCGATAGGCGAATCTTCGGCGACGTCTTCTTCGCGGACGGCTTCGTTTTTGGTGTCTTCGGATTGGATACTGATGACTTCACCCA
The DNA here is from genome assembly GCF_025273655.1 of Candidatus Mycosynbacter amalyticus. Lineage (GTDB taxonomy): Bacteria > Patescibacteriota > Saccharimonadia > Saccharimonadales > Saccharimonadaceae > Mycosynbacter > Mycosynbacter amalyticus. The sequence goes on along the minus strand of NZ_CP045921.1, from coordinate 882,030 downwards.
ACTCTTTGTTGACATCACCACGATAGGCGTCAAGTGCACTCAAGATGACATCATGCGGAGAGACATACAGTTTTGTGTTGGTGCCGATTTGCTTTTGGAGGAAGTTGATTGCTTCGACATCATCGGGATCTTCCATGGCCAAATGGATCAGACCATCGTCGTCAATTTGGAAGATGATGGCGTTATATTGGCGGGCGATACGTTCAGGAATCTTTTTCAGGGCAGCTTCAGGAATCTTTTTTGGGTCGATTTCGGCATAGGGGATTTGGGTGTATTCGGAGAAGAGACGGGTGATTGCTTCGTCGGTCAGCATTTCTTTCTTTGTGGCAAGCGACTGCATGGGCATATGGGTTTTGGCACTCTCTTGTTTGAGAGTGTCCATTTGTTCCTGCGTGAGCGTATCGCCCATGCCCACCATCGCCAGAAATGTTTTATCTGAAATACGCATACTGCTTACGCTCTAGTATACCCTAGTCATATTTGTTTTGACTAGCGCATAATTATATCGGTATACTAGTGGCAATGATAGTATCATCACTTGGTGAAATGTTGACTTTTGGTGAGCGCGTTGCCCGGAATCTTCATGGTGGCGAAGTGCTGGAGCTGGTCGGTGACGTAGGGGCTGGCAAGACGACGTTTACAAAAGGTCTAGCGCGTGGTCTGGGTGTGCATGACGCGGTGCAGAGTCCGACGTTTGCTATAAGTCGCGAGTACGATGGTGAGCGTGGTTTACACCTGGTGCACTATGACTTCTATCGCCTCGACAACGCGGGTATTATGGCGGATGAGCTGGCCGAATCTCTGGCCGACGAGCACGGCGTGACAGTGGTCGAGTGGGCTGAGACAGTGGCTAGCATATTGCCGACCGACCGAGTGACGCTTACGATAAGGTTGGTGGCCGACGACGAGCAAGCCCGAGATGTGTCATGGACGACGGGCGGTGAACGTTCGAAGGAATTGATGGAGGCAAGCACATGATTTTGCTCCTCGATACATCGACGCCGGAGTGTAAACTGACACTTGTCGACGGCGAAGCGCGATATGAATATGCCTGGCAGGCTGATCGTGAGCTGGCACGTGGGCTGCTCGAGTTTCTCGTTGCCAAGCTTGCCGAACACGAGCAAACGCTGGCAGGCCTAGACGGTATCGGCGTGCTCTGTGGCCCAGGAAGCTTCACTGGCCTGCGTATCGGCATCACCACCCTCAACACTGTCGCCGACAGTGAGCACATTCCTATCGTGGGCACACTGGGTGAGCAATGGCGAGACGACGCATTGGCCCGGCTTGCTGCCGGCGAAAACGACCAGATTGTGCTGCCAGAATACGGCCGTGAGGCGCGTATCACTGCCCCGCGCAAATAAGTGGTTGCACTTTTGCTCGGGCTAGGGCTACAATAGAAATAGCTTTCTGATTTATATTAAGCGTTTGATTTACTGATTAACTGATTTCTGCATTACAGCGCCCCACAAGAAGCGGGCTACCGATACCTTTTATATGTAGCAAAGCCCGAGACAGGGGTCAGCAGGAGAAAGGATGGATATATGATAGAGATTCTTGCCGCAGTGGTAGGACTTCTTTTGGGTGTAGGTGGGGCGGTTGGCTACGAGCGCTCGCAGCGCGCTGGCGCCAAGCGCAAAGGCGAACACGCTATAGCCGACGCCGAGAAAAAAGCCAACGATATTGTACTAAAAGCCCAACACAAGGCTATCGAAATTACCGACGGTGCCAAAAAAGACGAAGCTCAGGCGCGCAAAGAGCTCAAGCGTACCGAAGACCGTTTGCTCGACCGCGAGACCTCACTCGACCGTAAACTCGATGAGCTCGACAAACGTGCCGAGAGAATGCGTACGCAAGAGGATGAGATCGAGAAGCTAAAAATCGAGATTCGTGATATTCGTGGCAAGCAGCAGGAAAAGCTGGAGAAGATTGCCAAGCTGAAAAAAGAAGATGCGGCTGAAAAGCTCATGGAGATGACGGAGCGAGATATCAAACATGATCTCGTAGGACTTGTCAGTAAACTGCAAAACGACGCCATGGAAGATGCCGAAGAGCGTGCGCAGACGATCCTGCTCACGGCCATGGAACGTATGAGCAGCGAAGTGACGGCCGAACGCACTGTGACGGCACTCAAACTTACCGATGACGAGATGAAAGGCCGTATCATCGGCAAAGAAGGCCGCAATATCCAGGCTATCCAACGCGAGACCGGTGTGGATGTGCTCGTAGATGACACGCCGGGTATGGTGGTGCTGTCTAGCTTTGACCCTGTGCGTCGCCAGGTAGCTCGTGTCACTATGGAAATGCTCATGAAAGACGGTCGTATTCATCCGGGTCGTATCGAAGAAGTGGTGGCCAAAGCCCAGAAGCAAGTCGACAAAGAAATCAAACAGGCCGGTGAAGACGCGGCTCGCGAAGTCGGTGTCGTCGGTATACCAAAAGAAATGCTGCGCCTGCTCGGTGAACTCAAATTTCGCACGAGTTATGGGCAGAACGTGCTCAAGCATAGTACCGAAATGGCGCAGATCGCCGGTATGATCGCCGATGAGATCGGCGCAGATATTCGTACGGTCAAAATCGCCACCTTGCTGCATGACGTAGGCAAAGCTGTCACACATAAAGTTGAAGGCAAACATCATCATATTGGAGCGGAACTTGCGCGCAAATATGGTATGAAACCCGAAGTTGTCCATGCCATAGAAGCTCACCACGATGATATCGAAGCCACCACGCCAGAAGCGCTTGTGGTGCGCGTAGTCGATGCTGCGAGTGCAGCTCGTCCAGGCGCTCGTAATATCTCGGCAGAGAACTTTGCTGAACGTATGCGTGAACTCGAAAACGTTGCTACTAGCTTCAAGGGCATCGATAAAGCGTACGCCATCAGTGCTGGCCGCGAAGTTCGCGTCATCGTGAGTCCGAAGGCGGTTGATGATCTGAGCGCTATCCGCCTCGCGCGCGATATCGCCACCAAGATCGAAAGCACCATGCAATATCCTGGTACTATCAAAGTCAATGTCATTCGCGAGACCCGCGCGATAGAGTTTGCGAAATAATATGTATGAGCGCGAGGAAGTTCAGAAGTTTCTCGCTACCCGTGTGGCGCGGCCATCGAGTGCGGGTATCATACTCGAAAACGCCGCAGGAGAAGCATTGCTTCTCAAGGCGCACTACAAACCCTACTGGTCGTTTCCTGGTGGCTGGGTAGAAGACGGCCAGACCCCGCGCGAAGCAGCGCTGCGCGAGCTATACGAAGAGACGGGAATTGAGCTTGTGGCTCGGGACGTGTCGTTTGCCTATATGGTGGATCGTATCAGCGAAATCATGCATACGTATCAGTTTATGTTTCGCGCCACTGCTCCTGTCGAAGATACAAGCCCGATCGTGCTGCAGGCGAGCGAAATCGCCGAGTGGCGTTTTGTGAGTCCTCAGACAGTTATGGCAGACCTGTCAAACTACGGAGGGGCTGTACAAGTGTGGGCACGCGGCGATACTAGCGGCTACGCCGAAGAGCCGATTCCTAGCGCTGTGTAGAGGTGGTTGCTGCGTGCTGTAGATGTTCGTACTCTGCTCGGTCAAACGTCGTCGCGGCTAGCGATACTACTAGGCCGCCGAGGAGAAACGCGATGATCGCATAGAGCAGCGGTCGATTATCCATGCTATGTGTGGGAGTCTGCTCAAGACGAGCCATATGGTGATGTTCCTTGTGACCTGCATGCTCGTGATGATGCTCGCTGTGCGCACCGTGGTCATGCTGTGCATGTACGAGCGCGTGCCCTTTGCCACGAGCGATGAGGTAGCGGTTTACGGGATACGCCGCCCAAAACGCGACGAAGAGTGCTACAGCCATGCTCACCCAGAAAAGCGGGTTCACTAGGCCTGCGCCCATGGCGCCAGGTATGGCATACATCACTGCGTTGTCGACGAGTTCCATAGTGAGGATCGACACCGTATCGGCAGCAAGTACGAGTCGTAGTGCTGCACCAAAACTCAGACCGCCGCGTACCAGTGGGAGTGCCGATAGTGTGTAGCCAAACACGAACGCCAGGGTAAACGACAGCAGAATAGTGAGCTCATTTGTCAGGCCAAATATTTCGCCGATCACCATACCAGTGATCTCGCCAATCGCACAGCCTGTTAGGCAGTGGAGTGTCGCGGCCACGGCGACCGCATGGGGTGAGTTTTTGTGCATATAGCCCTATTATACTACGTGCTTCGAGCTCTGCGTGGTAGAATGAGGCATATGTTTATCAGTTCTTTCGCACACGCAGGACACGTTCATACTATGGAATCCATGACACTCGGAGAATCTATCGACCCTTGCATGCCGATCATCACCGGCTCTGGCGTTATCATCGTTATATTGCTTGGTGTCATCGCATATTTACTCACAACCTGGCAGCCTAAGCCGGCCAAAAAAACGCCTACAACAAAAAAGACAGACAAATCGGCATGAACCATCGTCTGCGTTCGGTGAAATTATATGTGGCTCAGCACACTCAGTGTCTCCTGACAATGCTTTTTGCGATTGTCTTGCTTGCTGCTGGTATGGGACTTGTAGTGTGGTTTGCGCATACCACTGCGCCGAAGGTGGTGTACGATCCGACAAACGCGTGCAAACTGTTTACTACGGAAGAGGCGACAGACTTGCTCGGTTCGGCCACAATCCAGAGTGTCGACGATGCGCCAGTCGTGTCTCGCAATACAGCTGTGAGCAAATGCGGCTATACAGATGGTAATCACGACCAAAACCAAATGGTGGTGGCAGCCATAATTGTTCGCTCAGGTATCAACGACGACGGTGTGCTTGAGAACAAGCGTGATTTTGTGAAGAGCCAGCCACGCGGCGCCACGGAGGTTGTGCAGGGTGTGGGTGACGCCGCGTTTTTCAATACCAGTAACGGTCAGCTGAGTGTACTCGACGGCCGTGACTGGCTAATTCTGAGCTATGGAGTGGGCGCTGATCCCTCGTCCAACACGAAGGATCAAGCGCTCAAACTAGCAGACATTGTGGTACCGAGCGGTGCCGGCACGGTACCAGCGTTCTAGTAGATGTACTGGTAGTTGCCAGCGTTTGCGGTGTAGCTGCCGACATTGCCGAAGCCTGCACGGCCGTTCATGTCCGAGATGGTGATAGTGCCGTCGGCATTGACAGCTTCTACATAGCCAACGTGGCCGCTTGTCTCGGCGATAGCGCCAACCTTCGGCGTGCTACCTGTGGCGATACCACGTGCAGCGGCGTTTGCTACCCACTGACCACCGTTGCCAAGTTGGTTGGGTAGGTCTGGGCGACGACTTTTGGCATACCATGTGCAGTAGCCTTTGAAATAGGTGTTGCCACTACTGTCTGTCGCATAGACTGCCTGTGATCCAGGTGTGTAGGTCTGCGAGTAGACAGGGTAGCTGGCCGTGGTAGCAGCAGCGGCGATCGGTGTGGCTGCTTGCTGTGCAGCAAACTCAGCGTAGCGATCTGGCAGTTGAGCATCGGCTGCGGGTATTGTGAGCTCTTGGCCTACATCGATCATGTCTGGATTGGCGATACCAGCGTTGGCGTTGTAGAGCTGCACGTAGGTGACACCATGCTCACTGGCAATTTTCTCCAATGTGTCGCCGGCTTGTACGGTAACTTTTACTGGGGTAGCAGCAGTTTTTTCCTCTGCATGCGTGGCAGGACTGGCGAGCAGCACTACCGAAAAGACCGCGACGACAGCCGCGAGGCCTGATTTGATTGTCATTGATTTTCTCCTTTAGGTTCGTGTCGTGAATAATCTGCCATTGACACGGTTTGATTCGTGCTTTTACGTCTATTCGTAAAAAACACAAATACTAGCATAAGCAACTAGCTAGTGTGTGTCAACTATCTATGCACGCTAGATGTATATTTACAGATGCAAATAATGTAGACTTTGACACAACATCGTGCACACTTTTGGCTGTATATGGCTATATAAATAACTCAAATATCTACACATCGGCGCGGTATTCAAGTATGTCGCCCGGTTGGCAGTCAAGTGCATCGCAGATAGCTTCGAGAGTGGATAGGCGGATGGCTTTCGCCTTACCATTCTTTAGAATCGACAAGTTCGCCATGGTGATGCCTACGCGCTCGGCTAGCTCTGTCACGCTCATTTTGCGCTTCGCGAGCATCACATCGATGTTGATGACGATGCTCATGGTTATACCGTTAGCTCGTTTTCGGATTTCATATGCACTGCTTCGGCGAGTAGTCGCTGCAGTATGCCGACCGCCACACTGATAATGAGGGGCATACCCACGAGAAACATACCGATCACCATGAGCCCGGGTGCATCGACGTGCTGTGCCCATATGTAGAAAAAAGGCAAACTGAGTGTACAGACGAGGCTAATACTGGCAGCTGCGTAGCTAATCACACGTAGCGCCGCCGTGACTTGGGCGGAAAATGCCTTGCCTGCGTCGATCGCATCGAGTATGCGCCAGCCTTTGTAAATACCGAGATAAAACGGCACGGTCGAGACGTACATCGCTACCACTACGGCGCGCACGGCATAGCCATGCTGCGGCCACTCTCGGTAGGCCTCTGCCCACATGATAGGAAGCAAATACACACAAAGTGCTAGTACTCCGAGGCCGATGGCGCTTACGGCCATACGCAAGAATATTGTTGATCCACTGTAGATGGTTGTCTTCTTCATATTACTAGCGTAGCATAGTATTTATTGTTTTACAATAAATAAATATCGTTATATATAACATCAAGATTATATCAAGATGCTTGTGTTTGATCTGCACATAGCTATAATAGGGACTAAGTAAGGGTTACATGCTATGCACGTTTATCACAACCGGGCGGTGATGGTAGAAATTAAGGTAATATCCTTAACATCTATTTGTTACAGAGTCATAAAAGGGTAAGGGGATTAGTAAGATAAATGAACAGGGTAACATTTAAACGACAGCAAGGTTTTACTATCGTGGAGCTTCTTATCGTCATCGTAGTAATCGGTATACTCGCTGCGATCACCATAGTTGCATTCAACGGCGTTCAAAATCGAGCAAATGATACGACAGTAAAGTCCGATCTAAAAAATCTCAGCAAATTGGTCGAAAACTACAATGTACTTAATAGTGCATACCCGGCCACCATTAACTCTCTTAGCGATGTAAAAGTATCCAAAGGCTCGTACGGTGAGGGCTACTACAATGGTACAGGCTACTACAATCTACTGTACTGTCGCGTCACGACTGGTTCGGACGCTACCTATGCTATCGTAGCCGCAAGTAAATCAGGTACTGCATTTCAGGTTGGTCCGGGTGGGGTAGTGGCCGAGCATGGCTATGCTATCACGACTTCGGGTGTTGCATGCCCACGGGCGGGTGTGGCGACCACATTGCCGGGATATGGCGTGTCGTGGAGCTATTCGGCAGGCGCGTGGCAGTTCTAGCTTCCAAACACTCGGCAAAAACCCTAGTATCCTTCGATATCCCCGGAAATTTTCTCTGAGACCTAATTATATCTGCGAGTATACTGGTAACAAGATGACTACCACTTACAGAGACCACTACCGCGATATCGATTTTCGCACACACCCCGAGAAGTATCGGGTGGGCCGCGGCGAACAAGGTGTGCTGCTCGCCGAGCCGTACAAAAGCGAACTACTGCCGCACTGGAAATTTGCCACTCCAGACAAAGCTGCTCAGTCGGCCGACACCATACTCGAGATGTTTTATACATACAAAAGCCAGGGTGATTTCGTCGGCATGGACATGGCGCGTAAGTTTTTGCAGATGGGCTATACGCGCTCGCGCCGCTATGCTAATCACAAAGGCGGCAAAAAATATGATGGACCTGTGCCGGCCGACAAAAAAGGTCAGAGCGGTGCGCATGGTCGCGCAGAACTTCCTCGCAGCTCAGAAGATCCGGTAAAAGCCGAATCTGCACGCATATTCTATGCGGCGTACCACGCGGCTAAATCAGACCCAGAGTATCAGCGTATGAAACGTGAGCACACCACAAAACAGCAATGAGTTAATTGTCGCGACGACGCTCGATGGCTACTATGAGGGCGCGAAGCCGTGGGATTTGGAGTTTCATCAAACGGTGTGGGGCGACGAGCTAGAAGCGTTTACAGTAGAGCAGCTCGATATGGCCAATATGATCGTGTACGGCGCCAATACGTATCATGGCATGGCCGAGTACTGGCAAAATGCCAGTAATGACCCGAAAGCCGAGCAGCTAAACACCATGCCAAAAGTCGTCTGCTCGACTACGATCGATACGCCCGAATGGGAGAATACCACGATCGTGCGCGATGCAGTGAGTGAGCTACGTACGGTGAAAGAGCAGGGTAATGGCAATATGTTTGTGTTTGGGAGCGGCGAGTTGTCGCAGTCACTGATGAAAGCCGATTTGTTCGACGAATATCGTCTATGCCTGGCGCCGGTATTTTTAGGTAGCGGCAAGCGCTTATTTGCCGAAGGGGTGCCGTACCAAAAACTCGTACTGCGCGAAGAGCGGCGCCTCGATACTGGCGGAATTATATTGATGTATGTACCAACATCCTCACTTGATTAATAAGGCACGATAAACGGTGTTCGATGCTCGACTCTTGGCTTTTCGGCGATGTCACACAATGCCCGCGCGACGGCATCGTAAGGAATAGTTTGCCATGGTAGTGGTGGGTGCGTACTGAGTTGGTACGTATGAGATGGTTTGACGCGCATGACCGGCGAGCGTAGGACATGCCAGTCGAGTGATGAGCTGGCGAGTATATCGATGTGCTGTGCGCCATCATGAAATACTCTAGGTGCAATTATCCGCAAGACAACACGGTTGAGATAATCGTACCAAGCGGCGTGATCCTTGGGCTGTAACACCGCCGAGCCTGTGAGACTGACAACTCGTAGTGCTGGGGTGGCGTGCGCAGAATTGACGACGAGAGAAGCCCAGGTACTGAGAACTTCGCCGGATGACTTCCAACTGCTAAGCGTACTCATGGCGACATCTATACTATCGAGTGCCATTGTGACATCTTGGGCTGAGCATGCATCACCATGCACAATCTCGAGATTGTCGTGCTGCGGCAGGAGGTTTGATCGAGAGTGAACAAACGCTCGCACATGATGACCTCGCTGAAGCAACTCTGCTACTACGCGGTGCCCAACTTTTCCGTTTGCGCCAAAGACAACAATCTTCATACATATATCATAACAATTCTATGCTAGTTTGGTATCTACGCCTCAACCGTAATGCCGTTCCAGAACGCGACGTAATCAGTGAAATCTTGCTTCACCCGCTCGATAGAGCCTGCTTTTGGCTGTGCGTAATACCATGCGCCGAAGTCATTTGCCTGGCCGTCTACGACGACGTCGTAATAACTTGCATCGCCTTTCCAAAAACAGGTGGTATGATGGTCGCTCGGCTGGAAAAATTGGCGATGTAGGCTACTCGGTGGAAAATACCAATTTCCCTCGATACGAATCAAATCCCCCTCAGGCGCTTCTGCGATTACGGTGTCATGCCAAATTGCTTTCATAGTATGTCCTCCTACATCTAGTATAAGCCTACAAGCAAGCATGCTGATAGGACTACACGGTGCAACATGAAATGTGCAAAGATTCGGCTTCCTTGTCAGCACACTGGCCATGCTTGCTTTACTGTGCGACAGCTCGAGTAGGTTGCAGCGTTCTTGATCTATTTTGGTGTGGAAACTCTGTCTCGTCATAGGGCGTGATATGGCTTTCGCCCATGAGTGCCGTGTGGTAACCTTGATCGTTGAGAAACGCAACGAGGGTTTTAGAATAATCTGTAAGATGCCAGCCGCGATGTGCGAGACCGGTCATGCCGTTTTGATGTGGGTAGAGGCTAGTCATGAGAGATGCTCGAGCAGCCGAACACGATGACGCGACACAAAAGGCATGGCGAAACAGTGTGCCTTGCTGGGCGAGGTTGGCGAGATTTGGCGTACTGACCGGAAAGCCGTACGGTTCGATGTGCCGACCTGTGTCGTGTGAGTGGATATAGAGAATATTGTAGTTGGTCATACTATCTATACTAACAAGTTTGGCATGGTATGATGAACACATCACATAACAGGAGATAGGTATGTTGGAATTAGCAGGGATAAATTACTGGGCAGTGCTGATAGCGTGGCTGCTATATATGGTGGTTGGTGCGTGGTGGTATTCAACCGCTGGATTTGCTCGTGCATGGACGAAGTATACCAAGATCGACATACTGAAGATCCCGACTCAGCAGGCGAACAAGATTATCGCGGCGGTGGCGGTATCGTCGCTTGTGCAGGCGTTTACATTGGCGTTGGTACTCAATTCGCTGGATGTTGCGACAGTAGCCGAAGGAATGGTAGCCGGGCTAGTGCTATGGTTCGGACTTGTAGCGGCCACGACTGTGGGCGTGACACTGTATAGCAAACGTGCGTGGGGCTTCTTGTGGTTGAATAGCGCGTATTTTTTGGTGGTGATGAGTATCGGCTCGGTGATATTCGCGGTCTGGCAATAAGCTAGGCCTCGTAAATTTTACATGAGTTAGGCTAGCTCGAGGCTCTGGTAGATATCCTCGCCTACGTAGTGCTCTAGCGATGATTTGTTGACGGTATATACGCCACGTGAGTAGGAAATGATGCCTTTTCTCTGCAAGGATCGCAGGGCTTTTGTGGTGCTTTCTCGGCTGAGTCCCACCATGCTGGCAATTACTACGTGAGGAAGGCGTAATTTGATCTCGTGTCGCCCGTCTGGCAGTAGCGTGCCGTAGCGAAACGCCAGGTAGTATAGTGTAAATGCAATCTTTTCGTCGGCACGCGACTGACCAAGTCCGTTGATACGCAGCATAGCTGCTGAATAATCTCTACTGAGATTGGTAAATAGCGATTTGAGCGCGACAGGATCACCCAGAATCGTGCGATCAAAGTCTTCTTTCGAAAAACGTAGCGCGCGCACCTCGCTGAGCGCCACATAGTGAAATAGCGATATGCCTACTTGGTCGAGCAGCCACGCGATAGGCAGCAGGTCGCCGGCAGTGTAGAACCCGATTGTCCGTTCTTCGCCCGAACTGGCAATTGTGTAGGCGCGAACCGCCCCTTTCGTGAGTAAAACACCATGACGAGGAAACTCGCCTTGATAGAACAGAGATGTACCTGCTTTGTATAGCCGTGAGGTTCCATTTTTACGAATAATCTCTATATGTGGCGTCATGTCTCTTTCAGTATACGCTAGATGCGTTGAATGTGACATTTTTCACTAGGCTTCTGTGAGGAATCCAACAGACGTTACTTGTGGAAACGCTTATACTTGAAAATGTAAGATAAAACGAAACGGAGGACTAGAGGAGTGAAGAGAACAACTGAATCTATCGACCAACGTATTTCGGCATTTATCCGCCGCAAGCTAGAGCAGTACCCAGATCTCAAGCTGAAGCAAATCTAGGGGTGAGAACAAGCAAAAATCGCCTGAATCGGCGATTTTTGCTTGTTTCGTCGGTGTATACTGGGTGTATGAAAGCAAACCCAGTTACTGTTACATTTGATGCAACTCTTCACACCCTGAAAAGCCATATGATTTTGCTAGTGCCAGAAGAAGAGAGTATCAAGCTGCCGTCGCGTGGGCAAGTGAGTGTAACGGGACTGTTAAGCGGTCATGAATTCTCGACCGTGCTTGAACCCGACGGGCGATGGAGTCACTGGCTGCGGGTAACCGATGAGATGCAACGGATAGCCGATGTGAAAGTGGGAGATACCGTGAGTGTAGAGCTGACGACGAGTGAGATATGGCCAGAGCCAACATTACCTCAGGATATCGCGGATGCGCTGGCAGCAGCGCCGCAAAAAGTCAAAGATAAGTGGCAAGATATTACACCGATGGCACGGTGGGAATGGGTTCGCTGGGTCAATGCGACTGGGAGCGTCGACACGCGGGCGATACGTATTGTCAAGACGATATCTAAGCTTGAAGGTAAGCACCGCAGGCCATGCTGTTTTAACCTAGCAGCTTGTACAGAACCTGAACTGAGTAAGAGCGGGCGACTGATGGAGGTTGAAAAGTAGCGGATGAATATCTTGCCAGGTAAAGATTCGTGTCGAAGATTTGAGCCGTAACCGACCATAGAAAAAAGGCACATGAGTGTGCCTTTTTTCTATGGTCGGGGTGAAAGGACTCAAACCTTCGACCTCACGGTCCCAAACCGCGCGCGCTATCAACTGCGCCACACCCCGATAGATGCACGTGTTATTGTAGCAAATTATTTTGGTTTTGACCAGAGACTAGACAGGGAGAAATCGTTTGATGATCGGGACGCGCAGCAGCCACCATACGAGCAGCACTGTGCCAAGTGCCACGATAGTGTTGAGAATTGGTACGGTGACGGGAATAGTGATCACGATGAGTGGGAGTAACAGCGCTTGTAGGCAGTAGGCGGAAAGCGAACGGCCTCCGAGCGGGATGAGCAGCCAGCCGAACCATCGCATGACAAATCGACGGAACGTATGTACGAACATGAACAAGCCTCCCATCCAGAGAAACGCCAGCGCTATGCGGCCGATCGACATAGGGCTGGAGCTAAACCACGGATCGATCACGGCACGGATAGCAACGTATTGCTCGCGGTCCATCCAGTGCCAGTTTGGATTTTCTACCAGCCCCCAGCTTAGTACGAAGAAATAGCTGAGTACCATAGTCACAATGGTAGCGGTGACAAGCGCCACGGTACCGACGAGTTTGATGATAGGGTGTGCTGAGAGCCAGGCACCGATCGCCTCGAGCTTGTAGCCGAGCAGTGCCGCACCAAAGAACAGGACTTGCCACTGCAATGCACCTTCTGGCCAGACGAAACTGACAGCATAGGCAAGCGCCATGAACGCGACGATGACGCGCTCTTGCCGCTTACGAAGCATCCAGAGGAAGAGCGGCGTGACGGCGAGCATAATGGCATAAAGACGCAGGAAGTAGATCCAGTCGTTGAAATAATTGCCAGATATGACGCTCCAGATGAATACAAATGGCGAGGCGAGCTGCTCGGCAGCGGGCAGTTTCGGTAGCATAGGATTGCCGTGCATGAGTAGCGTGAAGCAGGTGATCGCAAAGGTAATGCCAATACCCCAGAGATACAGCATGAGTGCACGCTGGAGCAGTTTCTTCGAAATATCCCAGAGGTGCTTGGACTGATCTTTATACGCGCGGATATAGCCGACAAGCAGGCCGGAAATAAGGAAGAAGCCTTCGGCTGCCGACACCCACAGGCGGCCTTCGCCAGTGACATAGCTGAGTGGGCTAGGCCAGAATTGCAGGTGGTCGATGATGATGATCACGATAAAAATACCGCGCAGCAAATCGAACTCGTAGATTCGTCGTTTTTCACCAGGTCTCATAGTACTGATATATAGTATAGCGCGAAACTGAAAGTATTCCTAAGCGTGACGCGGTATAATAGGACTATGAAACAAGTTCCCTATCCAGCACAAGATTTTTCCTTGACAGACGAGAAAGGCAAGACTCATAGCCTGCAGGATTTTGCTGGCTCGTGGCTCGTCCTATACTTCTACCCAAAAGACGATACGCCTGGCTGTACCGCCGAAGCCTGCAGTCTGCGCGATGCCCGTGACGACCTAACAGCACTTGGTGCGCAGGTAGTGGGTGTGAGCAAGGACGAAGCCAGTGCGCACGATAAATTCAAGGCGAAGTATGACCTTAACTTCACACTGCTTAGCGATCCTGATGGTGTAACTATCGATGCATATGGTGCGTGGGGCAAAAAACAGTTTGGGCGCGAGGGAATCCTGCGCAAGACATTTATCATCAGTCCGGAGGGTGTGGTAGTGAAAGCGTATGGCCGCGTGACACCGGATGGGCATGGTGAGCAGGTGGTGGCTGAGCTGAAGAAACTCCAAGCTAATTAGCTACTGGCAGCGCCTATCGTGGTCGCTTGAGCGCGATTTCACGAGCTTTCGTAGCGAAGCGATCTTCAAGGATATTGAGTGTGAAGTCGGGGTATTTCTTCTTGGCGGCTTCTTGTATGAGACCATCTGCGATGGCCGGGTTTTTGGGCAGCAGTGATCCGTGCAGATATGTGCCGATGACATTGCGGTAGATGCAGCCTTCGGTGTCATCTTGGCCATTGTTGCCAGCGCCCTGACGGACACGGCCTAGCGGTTGCATGTCGCTGTCAATGAATGTCTGACCGCTGTGGTTTTCGTAGCCGATGATTTCGCCGAACTCTTCGCTGGTAGTGACGATATTGCCGATCAAGCGCTCCGGGCCGCCATGCGTTTCGGCATGGAAGATGTCGATACCTTGTATGATTTCACCTTTGCTTGTCTTGAAGAACCTGCCGAACAGCTGGTAGAGTCCGCAGATCATGAGCATAGGCGTATCGGCATCTGCAAACTCGCGCAGGCGCGGTGCGATCTGCTGCAAATCCGCCTGAACTTTGAGCTGACCGCTGTCTTGACCACCGCCACCGATGATAATATCCGCCTCGGCAGGGAATTCATCGCCAACATTGTAGTTGATGAGCGAGGGCGAGAGGCCGTGCCATTCTGCACGTTTCATGACAGTGAGCACGTTACCCCAGTCGCCATAGATGTTCATGTCGTCTGGGTAGAGCTGTACGATAGTGAGGGTGTGTTCGGGTTGGGTCATAATATTTTCTCCACTTGGGTCATGCGGCTCAGTAGCTCGCGCAGGCGAAGCATGGCGGTATAGGTGCAGTAGATGCGTTTTGGTGAATCGGCATGCTCAGCGCAAAAAGCTCGCAGTGCTGCTGGTATGTCGGTGTCGACATGTGCTGTTTCGACATCGTCATACTGAAGGCGAAGGGCCATGTCGTAGGCGCGGACGCCGCTCACGTGTGCAACACCTGCTGGTCGAAGGCTGTCAAAATCGACATCCCAGAGCCAACTCATATCACGACCATCGGCATAATTGTCGTTGATGGCGATCATGGTTGCGTAGCCATCTGGCGAGAATGACTCAAGGGCTAGACGGAAGCCGCTAGGGTTTTTGACGAGTACCAGCTCGACAGGTTGGCCGTCAAGCATGACCGTCTCACCGCGGCCAAAGGCTGGCACGACGTTGCCAAGGGCTTCGAGTAGGGCCTTCTTGTTGTAACGTTCGGCAGCAATGGTACGCGTGAGGGTGAGTGCCGCTGCTGCGTTGTAGATATTGTAGATGCCGCGGAGTTTGAGCGGTACAGCTATGTCACGGTTGTCGAAATGGAACGAGGCGGTGTTACCGTCGAAGTTTGTCAGGATGACATCGGCATCGCGTGCATCAATTGCTTTTGTACTGGAGCGCATGTCGTCGTCGGATGGAAACTTGGGGCGTAGCTCGTCGCTAAGACCGAAGTACTCTGCTTGGGTGCGAGCGGTAAGTGAGTCACCGATAGGGGCGATGCGTGGGTCTTCGCGGTTGAGCACGACTGTATGAGTGGTGGCCTGGGCAATATGCTCAAGCATGCGGGCAGTGGTATCGATTTCGCCGAAGCGATCGAGTTGGTCGCGCATAACATTGAGCAGCAAACTATAGCGAGGTGGGATGATATCCACAAATTTGACTGCATGGGCTTCGTCTAGCTCAAGCACCGCGATGTCAGCATTGAGCGTACCTTTGTAATCGATCTCGCCGAGTATAGCAGCGGTGACACCACGCGAGAAATTGCTCCCCGTGCGATTAGTAAAGACGCGGAACCCTTGGCTTTCGAGGAGTTCGACGGTCATCTTTGTGGTAGTGGTCTTGCCATTGGTGCCACTGATGATGACAACGCCATATGGAAGGCTAGCGAGTACATCGCGGGTGAAGCGAGGATCGATTTTTTCGATAACGAGACCAGGAAAGGCCGAGCCACCACCACGCAGGCGAGTGACTTGTCGGACTACTTTGCCAATAGTAGCGATATGAGGTCGAACCATATTCTTTTAGTATAGCGATTCGTGGAGCGAAAAAACACCCCAAAACAGGGGAAAAGAAGGTAGTTTTTCTGAGGTAATAGAGTATAATGAGGTTATGTTTATAGTGGGCCTACTGAGGTGGTGGTATACGATAGGCTGGCAACAGCGCGCCCGTATGACGATGACCCGACTCGAAAGTACAATGGATTATTTCTCCATAGGTCTGCTCCTACGGACAATGTTTGCGTTGTTTCGCCAAGATGGGGCTGGCTCGGTAGATGGTCCACTGTCAGTGAAAGTACAGGCGTGGGCGGGACGCATGATCTCACGCGTTATTGGTGCAATGATTCGCAGCACGGTGCTGGTGATGGGCCTTGTTACGATTACGCTCCAAGCACTTTTGGGCGTCTGCGTACTAGCGGTATGGGCAATTGTACCAGTGCTACCTATCACCGGGTTCGTACTTATGACGGCAGGATGGATACCATGGCAGTTTTAGAGCTCAATCTCACGAGTGAGCGGCGTGCCAAGGCGCGCTTTGGCAAGTTACTCACATTTCAAATTGTTGCGCTGCTCAAGGTCGCTACTTTGGTGCTCGGTGTTAGTGGCTGTGCATTGGTGTTTTTAGGCGTACCGATAGGTTGGTTTGTATTCGGACTTGCGGCTATCCCGGCGATGCTTGTCGAATGGCATGCCGGTGAGCTCAAAAATCTCCCGCCCGATAGCAATAGAGAAGCGGTAGATGCATGGCTAGAGGCATCAATTCTAGCAGGGCTGTCAGAGGGCGCAACGCCGGCACAAATCGCTGAGCTAATAGGTAAGTCTCAGGCTGGGCAATTTATGGCTGTCCGTTTTGGTGTAACGGCCAATTTTCTGCTCAATATAGCAAGCGACGACGTGAAGCGCAGTGATGATATATGGGTGGACGCCCGAGATATTCAACTGCAGACAGGAAGTCCGATTCTCCACGGTGGTATAGTTGCTGTAGCATTGATTCGACAATTTGCTGATCACGACATACTACTGGCGCAAATGCATCTCGAGCTCGATGATCTCATTGCTGGTATTCGCTGGTACGATCATATTCAAGAGTTGATTGGGCAGCAGGCGAAGCCTCGCCGTACTGGTGGTATTGCGCGCGATTGGTCGTTTGGCTATGTACCTCTCCTTAAACGTTTTGGCGTCAATCTTAGTGAAGGCGGCGGCGTGTTTACTGTGGAGCTCGATAGTCACCTGCGGGCACTCGATCAGCTTGTAGAGGCGATGAGTGGTGGCGGACGTCAAAACGCGGCAATTGTGGGGTCCGAAGGCGTAGGTAAAACTACGCTATTGCACGCATTTGCGGAACGCTTACTTGACGCCGATGCACAGGTGCCATCGAGTCTCAAATTTCGCCAGGTATTTCTGATGGACTCTTCTGCACTTATTTCGGCAGCTCCAGGTCGCGGCGAGCTCGAAGGACTAATAATGCGCGTACTTACAGAGGCGTACCGAGCTAAAAATATCATTATTTGTCTGGACAATGCACAGCTATTTTTTGAAGAGGGTGTTGGATCTGTTGATCTCACGAATGTGTTACTGCCAATACTCGAGGCAGGTAATCTCCGCATTATACTCACAATGGACGAGCAGCGTCTACTGCAGATAGCACAACGTAACCCTGGGTTAGTAAACGCACTCAATCGCATCATACTTGCACCTGCCAGTAGAGATGAAACAGTTGCTGTGATGCAAGATCAACTAATCATGACGGAGTACAAGCGTAAGGTCACATACATGTATCAGTCACTTGCGGAAGCATATCGGCTGAGCGAACGATACATACATGATCTTGAGATGCCTGGGCGCGCCCTTAAACTACTTGAGACGGCTGCAAGTTATGCTGAGAGCGGTAAATTTGTGACGATGAACTCCGTGCAACAGGCTATCGAACAGACGATGAATGTGAAAGTAGGGACTGCCGACGTCGCAGCCGAGCGCGAGACATTGCTCAATCTCGAGGATAAGATCCATGAACGCATGATCAATCAGAAACGTGCTGTGCAAGTGGTGAGTGATGCACTTCGCAGGGCTAGGGCAGGTGTACGCAATCAAGATCGACCAATCGGTACTTTTCTGTTTCTTGGGCCTACGGGTGTAGGTAAGACGGAGCTCGCAAAAGCGCTCGCGGATGTGTATTTTGGCGGAGAAGATCGCATGATTCGTCTCGATCTGAACGAATACGTTACGCTGGAAGATGTGAATCGCTTGATTGCGGATGGGGCCGATGATCCAAATAGCCTGACTGCCCAAGTGATGAAGCAACCGTTTAGCGTTGTTTTACTTGATGAAATTGAGAAAGCACATCCAAACGTTTTAACGACACTTTTGCAGCTGTTGGATGAGGGTATACTGCGAGATGTACGCAACCGTGAAGTGAGTTTTCGCGATGCAATCGTAATTGCTACAAGTAATGCGGGGGCTGATCGTATACGTGAGCATATCGAGAAAGGCGAGCAATTAGAACAGTTCGAGCCGCAGTTTATCGATGAGCTAATTAGTAGCAATCAATTCCGCCCTGAGTTCCTCAACCGTTTCGATGAGATCGTGACATTTACACCACTCGGCAAAGCAGAACTAGTACAAGTGATCAACCTCATGATAGCAGGTGTTAACAAGACGCTGGCGCTGCAAAAAGTTTCGGTAGATGTAACAGAAGATGCTAAACTATATTTAGTAGATAAAGGCTACGATCCTAGGCTGGGCGCCAGGCCGATGCGCCGCGTTGTCCAGCGAGCAATAGAAAACACCGTCGCAAAAGAAATGTTGGGGGGCAACGTCACACCGGGTACGACTATGTATATTACGCTCGAGCAAGTGCAGGGCGTGCTTGGTGCTGAAGTGGCGGCAAATGCAATCGTAGCCGAGGCAAGTGTGGAGGCAAGGGAATGAAACGGCTCTGGAGTCTCATCGTTGCCGGGCTGATTACCGTTGTACTGGCTGTAAGCCTTGTTGGGGGCACAGCGAGAGCTGTCTCTACTACCGGAATCCCATCGCTACTGAGCCAAGGATCGGTCTCGACCTGTGCTTATGACAACATGGGCTGGATTATTTGCCCAGTACTGCGCGCGACTTCTGTCGCGGGCGACTATGCGTTTACGTTTGTATCTCAAAACTTCTTGAAGGTAGAAGTGTCGTTTTACAATACGCAAAGTGGTGCCGCACAGGCGGGCGCTATCATGCGCACGATTGCCAACGTGCTATTTGTAATCGCGTTTCTCTATATCGTATATGCCCTGATTACTGGGCGTGGTATCGGCAATTATAACCTTAAGCGTTTGGTGCCGCGCTTCATACTTGCGGTTATTTTTGTTAACCTGTCTTACTATATCTGTCAGATCATGGTTGATCTATCGAATTTGTTAGGTGTAGGTATACAGCAACTTTTGGTAGACGGTGTTGCCAAGAACATCGGTGCCTCCGCTATGCCGCTCGCAAGTTCCCCTGGTACATATGATGTCAGCCCACTTGCCGATATTACGTCTGGGGTGATTTCGAAAAATGAAGTTGCTTGGGTGCTACTCGCACCTCTGACTGCTGTTGTAATGTCTGCGACTGTGATTTGTTCTGCACTGATTATCGTGCTTATCGTACGCAAGGCGTTAGTGGTGATGCTAATTTTACTGGCGCCACTTGCCTTTTTCGCTTATCTACTACCTAATACGTCAGATTACTTCTCTAGGTGGCTCAAGTTGTTTTTGCATATGTTATTACTGTTTCCAATCATCTCTTTTCTTATAGGTGCGGGTCAGATTGTGAGCGCATCTATTATCAAGGCTGGCGGAAGTGATTATCAGGTTGACAACGACACAATCGCGCTTAAGCCTGCAGGCCAGCAGAGCGCAACGCTTTATCTTGTAGCTGCGGGAGCTGCGGTACTGCCACTGGTGGGAACGTGGTATGCTTTCAAGGCCGCGACAAATGCTATCGATGCAGCTGGTGCTCGCGTGTCGCGTGATGGGTTACGCCGTAGTTCGCGTGAGCGTGACGAAAAAGCCAAGAAGCGTGAGCAGACCGCTATGGATATGAACAAAAAGTCTATGATGCTCAGGGGTATTAATCGTTTGCAGCAGCTGAACGTTGCCAAAGATGGTGAAAGCAATGCGTCAATATTTGGACGTGTCGGTGGGGCGTATCGAGGAAGAGGCAAACATCAGACAAAAACTCCCGAACAAGCTAGGTTTGACTCGCAGGTGCAGCAACGTCTCAGTGAGCTACGAGGCGGCTCGGAAGCTGGTCGCTCACCTCAGGAGCTGTATTCACAGGCGCTGCAGCGCTATCAGGATCGTATGAATGGGGATGCTGGAAGTGACGGTGTGAATATCAATAGCTACGAAGGAATCGAGCTCAAGGCATCGGAAGCATTTTTGCTTGAGAGCCTCGGCAAGGGTGTAGGTGTTGCATCAACGCCCGGAGCAGAACAGCAGAAGGGCAGCAAAGATAGTCAGTCCGACGAGAAAGATAAGAAAGCAGCTGGTATTAGCTCTCTCAACCGTGATGGTAAGTCTTCCGGAGGTAACGCTCAGACGCCTCCACCTGACCCTTATCACGCTCCGACAACTGGTGGTGTGACAGCGTCAGCGATGACGGTTGCGCCATCTACTGGAGGAGGTGCCACACAAGCGAGTACGGGGGGTGCGACGATTATCGTGCAAGCTGCACAGCCATCCTCTGGCGGCACAGGTGATGCACAACTGGCTAGTGGTACTGGTTTCGCGCCACGTCGGCCTTCTCAAAACAGTAATGAACTGCTTGCAAAAACTCGTGCAGCGAAATATGTGGCGGGGGCACAAGACGCACTTGCCCAACAAGAAGATATGCGTGAAGCGGGTCTCATACCAAAAACCCCGAGTGATAGTGATGTAATGTCAGGTGACGTACGGTTACATTGATGCCGGAAAACAACCAGCAGCTCAACAACTCGTCTGCCAACCGGGACGATACGGGAGATTTGAGTGAGTCACAGTCTATGCTTAAACGACTTGAGTCAAGTGGTACCGGTGGTACTACGACTGTTACTCATAAGGAAGAGGTCGAGAAGAAGACGCACGTCGATACCGAAACTCACTATACCGAAAAAGTTCATACTGGGCATGTGAGTTCAGTCCTCTTTGTCTGTGCTGTGTTTATTTTGGCAGTGACTGGTATACTGTTTATTTCACCCATGGTATTACTGATCAATGACAAAGAGCAATTGACCAACGATCTCAATGACGGCCTCTATGCGTACTATACGTATTCCAACAAAGTATTGGGTGGACAGCTCGGCGCAGGCTGCGGTGAAAAGACAATCAAATGTAAATTCCAAACTATGAGCCCTATGCTCAAGGAACGATTTGAACGCTATGGATTTATCCTGACTTCAAGCCAGGCGACAAATAAGCGCTACAATGTATCCTCGCTGATTTTTCCAAATGGCGGGGGTGCGGCGGTTGATGCGACGACACTTAACGCAGTACGCAAGAATAATCATAGTGCCGATGATCTGATGAACAAAGTCTATAGTTCGCGCACGGGTATTTATCAGGACAGGCAGTTCTTTGATCGTCTGCTCAGTAAGTTTGGTATTGAGCAAGACAATACGCTCCATGGAGATACGGTAGAGAAGTTTGATGCAGCGTTTGACGAACGCGTTGCGCACGGCGATCCCCGATACAATGACTTCAGTGACGATGTGGAAAATGCAGCTACAAATGCGCAAGATACACAGGACGCAATCGATGAAAATGGACGGGGAATCTATAGTCTTGCGAGCTTGAGTGAAATGTCCAATTCGTGGAGGACAAAAATCTATACCAATCTAGAAGCGAAGGCGAATACTCATCTTTCTCTGGCCTGTTCATATGCTACTTACGGCAACTTGGCAGAAAATGCTGTGGCGCGAGCCAAAGTCGTGTCGACGGCTCGGTATGCTATGAATTATCTTGCTGTAGCCGATGACCTCAAGGCGGGTTCCCCCATCGACGGAGAAATTGCCGTAGAGTCGCTCGCGAACAAACTGACAAAGGCAAACTCTAATGGCAAAAATGCTATGGACGCCGACACCTATCGTGTGCCTGCACTTGGCGAGTCGATCAAGGATCGGGCTACGATATTGACCGAATTGACGCCATTGCTACTGCTAGGGATCCTTAAGCCGGGCGCACCTTCGGTACCAGGAACAGAGTACCTGAAACTAGCGCTGACAAGCAATATTGTCCAAAACGGAGCTCGTGATAGAACTGCCCACGGGCTCTGTTCTGAGGGAATGAGCGGTGCGCAGATGGCAACCGAGCAAAGTGGCTTGTGTTGGTCACCTGCGTCGATGCCACTTGCGAGCTATATTGGGGTGGCAGCTGGTGGTGTAATTGGGGCTGCCAAAGACTTAATAGAGCGTATCATGTGCCCGGCATCTGTGAAATCTGTAGTGGAGCTCGTGAAAGCGGCTACTCGAACAGAAGCCACGGCAACACTCCCCGAGCGTATTCGAATTGCGGCACAGGCTGAATCGCAGCGATTTAGTGCGTCCACCACTGGTATACAGGCGCAAAATATTATTTTTGCAGGTACGGGTACATTACTAGGCGATAGGGCGCAGTCACTTGGCATGCGCCCGGCAAATATAGCCAGCATGACTGTATATATGACCCAGGCGCAGCTATTACAAGAGAAACTGGAGAATGAGGAGCGAATTGCGGCGCGCAGCACTCCTTGGGACGCAACAAATCCCTATAGCTTCGTGGGGAGTGTGGTAGCGAAATTTGCACCGGCTGGTACCGCATTGCCATCTGGTTCTTGGCAAGGAGGTGTGTCGACCCTACTTTCGTCGTTGCCACTTGCTGCTAATGGTGTCCTGCAGACTGGCGTCAGTGCGCTCTATACACAGCCATCTCATTTTCAGGTGACGCGTATGCAGCCTGCGACAGTATGCGGTATTCAGGGCGACCTCGATATAGAGATCAATCCAGACTTTGCGTGTAATATACGTTACTCTATGACACCCCAGGAGCTAAGCCTCGATATATCTGAAATCCTCGACTACATGACGAAACCTCATCCAGACAATGCCCAGAAGTCACTTTCCGAAGTAAATGCGCGTGATACAAGTGCAGACCCAGAGCGCGGCGAGCGTATGAAAAAGCAAGCACGGGACGGTGCAGCAGCAGCGTATGTTGACCCTGCGACAGGCAAGCCGAACAAGTACACCGAATATGCCAAATTTATGCAATATTGTGTTAATCGCCAAGATCCCTGGGGTGGTATTGGCATGGCGGTGGATGAACAGGATCCCAAATATGCTGAAGACCCAGTCGACGAGAAGGGGCGCCGTACTTCGGATAACCGTAGTGGCTTACGCGAGAAACCGGATGATGAAGAAAAGCCAGAAAGTTACTATGCGCTGGGCTGGGGCAGTACGGCTGACCAAGAGTGGTATACGGGCAAAAAATGCATGGATGACAGTAGCGAAATGATGAAATATTTCCGTGGCTATACGATGGCATGCGCGGTGCTCGCGAGTATGTCTGGTTCGCGCCAATGCTGGGATGAGGACACGATTCCGAATAGCCATGATGACTTCTACACCACTAACAACATCATCTTTAAAGCTTCGAGCTAGTCTCCCCTAGATCAATTCGTCTTTTTTGCTGTTGAGGAATTGTGTCCACTGACGTGCGAGACGCAAGACGGTCTTAAGGGGTAGCTCGATCAAGATGTCGAGGATGTTGGCAACAATATTAATCTTGCTATAACGGAATGAAATTTGTTGTCCGACGTAGATAAACGGCATGTATAGGATATCACGCAGTAGTGCAAGTGATCCCTGCGAGAGATGGACTTCTTCGATTTCGCGGATTTGGTTGGATAAGCGAAATGCCAGAAAACTAGCTGTCGACAAGAAAACGAAGAAGATGATACCTTGTACAATGTTGAATTTGAGTTGGAAGAGTATATATGAGAGTGCTCCAAATACGAGTATGAACATGACTGCATATAGGAGGTTGAATCCGACCGATGGTGTCGCGCGAGGGGTACGAATGGCATATGAAGCAGAGTTTTCGCTGAGGTCTTCGTACAAAATGTGGCGGGTATGGGCGATGATTGCGTCGGTATTGCGACCAGTTGGCGTAGAAAGGGTGAGGCGGGAAATGGCGATGAAGACGGCCGGGAAGAAGAGATTGATAACAAGTGGCATCCACAGAATGTGTCCTTCGACAAACAGATCGTAGGGTACCTCGACGCCGAGGCCAATGATGCTTTTGGTGATAAGTAGGAATGCGATACTGCGCAGAATGCCTTTGTCGAGACGCTTGTTTAGGTCATCGTATTCTTTCTCGACGTGCTGGCGTAAGGCATATTCTAGGCTATCTTCTGTTTTGAACGCCTGCGGAGAGATCGGCGCGTCATGTGTATAAAATCCTGTGTAGAGCATGCGGAGCGTGGCACCGTTGCGACTCACAATGCGGCTAGTGTAGGCGACTGTCTTGCTATCGTAGAGCTGATCAAACTTCGCATTGAACGCTTCAAAATTGTGGATGAGACCAATATCTTGGCGATAGCTATCGATGAGCGCGGCGCGAATCGAGGCACTGTCTGATTTGAGGATGGCCCGCTGAATGGCGATATAGAGTACAAGTGAATAGTCTTGCTCATCAATCGACTCGCCGCTGCGCACGAGCTTTTTGACGCTCAGTTTTGGTTGCAGATAAGTGTAGGCAAAGTGTGTAAACGATAGCTGGCGGATATTGCTTTGCAGTACTTGTTCACAGCGAACACTCAGAACGTCAAGCATCCATCCCTGAAAGCGCAGACGTTTGCCGCTGCTTGATTCGATTTTGACGTACTGCCAATATGCACCGTAGTAGTGCTTGATGTGCTCAGAGATTGCCTTGAGGTCGCTTTTAGTAATGTGATCATTTGGTAGATATTCAGACTGGGTAAGTTCGGTGACGAGTTCTTCGGCAAAAGGCTTGGTGCCGATATGTTCATGAAACGACAGAACGCGGCGAAGATAACGGCGAATAGCACGCTGGCGCAACAGGTTGTCTTCGGCGTATTCGGAGGCATTACGGAGCTGCTCATATGCTGTTGAGAGCTTGCTGCCAACCGTGGGGATGTGGATTGTTTCTTTGTCACGACGAGCAAGTACGTCTGATTCGTACGCGTCGATACGGGTGAGCGAATCAACGAGCTGGGCGCCGAGCTGATTCAGCTGAGAGTCTTGGTTCACGGAGCCTATTGTAGCATAAAATTTGATATTTTTATAGAATTATTATAAAGATGTGTCAAATTTACGATAAAATTTGGTATGATAAGAGCATGAATATCTGCCTTTTTTGTTCGTCAAACGAGCTGCCGGAGAAGTATACACATCCCGCTACACGTTTAGCCGACCAGCTGGCCGCCGGTGGACATCAGCTCGTCTATGGTGGCTCAAGTCACGGACTGATGGGTCGGATGGCGCGTGTGATGCAGGCAGGTGGTGCTCGCGTCACTGGCGTGACGCTTTCGGTGTACTCTGCGAGCATTCATCGTGGGGTCGATGAACTGATCATGGCTAAGACACTGGGCGAGCGCAAAGCTGCGATGCTTGAGCGCTCGGATGTGATACTTGTCTTGGTAGGTGGTATTGGGACACTCGACGAGCTGACAGAACTTATTGAGCTCAAGCGTCAGTGGCACCATGACAAGCAGATCATTGTCCTCAACACAGATGGCTTCTACGACGGTTTTCGCATGCAGCTCGAACGTATCGCAAACGAAAACATGCTTCGTGCTGGCGAGAATACACATCTAGCAATAAGGTCGCTCGATGAATTTGTGACGTTTGTCGAGAGTCCGAATGAGGCTATACTGTTGCTTGGAAATGTGACTACGATGGCTCCGAGATAAGCGTACGATGGGGTTGGGGTGAAGACGCAAAGTAGTCAACGAAAGCAAGCATATCGCCGTAGAGTCCTCGCAGGCTCTATCATTGGCATATTGCTGGTTGTGATCGTCGGGCTAGGGTTTGCGCAGCATGTTTCGTTGCTCGGTGGAGCACCCGTCTCTGTCGAGAAGCCTGAAGCGTCCGTGCAGCTTGCCGATGACGTAGAGCTTGCGTGGCCGGCGACCGCGTCGGCAGCAATAGGGAGTACTAGCAGTGGCATCATTGCTCGATCGGCTAGCGATGAAGTGTCACAACCCACGGCCAGTATGGCAAAGGTAATCGCTGCACTCGCCATTCTTAAGAAGCGACCGATCCAGTCCGGGCAGACCGGCGAGAAGTACGTACTTACTGCCCACGATGTTGCGCATTATACTCAAGATATGTCCGCAGGAGGGTCCGTAGTGCCGGTGTATGAGGGTATGGAGGTGACTCAGCTCGAAGCGCTACAGCTGATGCTCATGGTGTCTGCAAACAATATGGCGGACACACTTATTGATAAGACGTTTGGCTCCCAAGAGGCGTATGCATCGTACGCGCAGACCATGTTACGGAATATGGGTCTCACCAAGACCGTGGTGGCAGATGCGAGTGGTATGAGCCCGCAGACAGTGAGTACTCCGTCGGAGCTGGTGCGTATTGGTATCGCTGCGCTGGCGAGTCCTGTGATCGCGCGTATCGTGGGTCAAGCAGAGGTGGATATCCCGGGGATTGGAGAAGTGAGAAACACCAATAAGTTACTAGGTAGTAACGGCGTGGTTGGTATCAAAACTGGTACTACGGGTGAGGCTGGGAGCTGTCTTATGTTTGCAGCCAAGTACACTACCGCTGAAAACCAGCCGGTGACGATAGTGGGTGTAGTGATGGGTGAGGATGACACCGAGGCGCTTTATGACGATAGCGGTTTGTTGCTTGCAGTAACGCAACAGGCGTATGGGCTCAAACAGAGGCAGGAAAAGCTATAGCGACTACAGGCATGCTCGCTAAACGGATGCGATCAGATGATCGCATCCGTGCAGGTCGTCGTTTTTCTTGGGCGAATTTCGCGTCAGTAAGCAGCTTGGCTGAAGTTTAGAATACCTTACGATTACTATTCTTCAGGAAGTGTTAGTGGCGTAATCTCCAAATCATTCACTAGTCTATCTAGGCGTTCATTGAATCTATCGATACGGTTCTCGTTATCCATATCTTCTCGCAGCTGTGTTCTGGATGTTTTAGAGGCACTGGTCTTGGAGCGTACATGGTCGCTACAACGCAGATCACCACAACATAAATAGGTGACATTAGATTTACCTGATTTTACATTGGTGAATGTAATAGTTCCTGCGCGCGTGCCTGACTGCCACGTTCTACAAAAATCACAAATGATTGGTTGCTGCCGACCCGTTGAAGCGCTTGGCCCTATTTTCTTAAATTCGTATGGAATCAGGTAAATAGAAGTAGCTAATCCTAATAGTAAAACGCCCACATTTCCACTGCGATTAGAAATGTGTATCATTTCTAGCTCAAGCCAGTCGCTATCCTTAAGATGTGAAATGCTAGTGTTAAAACGTAGCTCGCGTTTTATGCGCTGCTTTATGTCAGATTCATCTAGTAACTGATTAAAAAACTGTAAATCTATTTTCTGCATATATTAAAATTGTATCATTATAGGATACAAAACTTTCTCGATGATCAAGCAAAAATTGATCTGTTATCTAGATTTGGTACCCCGGGTTGGGTTCGAACCAACGGCCTGAAGCTTAGAAGTCTCCTGCTCTATCCAACTGAGCTACCGGGGCAGATACTCCGCGCCGCTAGCTTCATAGACAGTTGGATAGAGCACCTGCTGGTGTTTTCTATCGCTCAAGGCTAGCAACTGAGCTACCGGGGCGTAGGTAGAATTATACCTATTTTTTGGCTGCTTTGCCAATCTTGCCTAGATGAGTATGATGAAAACCTTCGTCATGCTTGAGCCCGAAGCCGAGCGCACGGTCTACGAAGATGTGGAACAGCCATATGAGCGTGATGAATAGTAACAGGCCATCCGCTACGTACGGGCGAGACGTGTCTGCTGCGGTGCTGCCTACGGTAAAGATGTAGATAAGCGCGAGGAGTGCGGGTCCTACGAGGCTGTGTACGATATTGTAAGTGATTGCGCCTACATGTGGATTAACTATGTAGCCGATCATGCTTGCGTCGAAAATCGGAAATAGCACGATAAGCCACCACCAATCGAAGTGGCCAACTGTCACATAGAAGAGGGCGACAAGCACTGCTGCAAAGAGGTATTCGATCTTCACTATGTAGTGCGAAAAAGACGATGTATCCATATGTGCCAGTATAGCATAGGCGTTATGGCTATAGAAAAACGTTGACCGCATAAGTCAACGTTTTTCTATGGGGCGAATGAAGGGGATCGAACCCTCTACCTTCGGAACCACAACCCGACGCTCTAACCAAATGAGCTACATTCGCCATAGCTATATGTGGATATCCAGATGCTAGTGTAGCAGATACGGGAGAGTATTTCTAGAGGTGCGAGCTATTTGAATGGGTCGTAGCTGCGAGTTTGCGGCTCACGAAAACTGACATTCGTTCGTGCTTGCTCTGGGGGTTGTCCATTGAAACCTTGCCTAGTCGACTTGTTGTCACTAGATTCTTTGGTGCCGGGGGTGGTCGCTGTATTGAAATTTTGTCTGCGATTGGTATCGACATGACGCGCGTTTCGCCGAGATAGACCTCTGTGGGCGAAACGCTTTTCTCGAGCTTGACGGTCTTTTTGCTGTACGAGTGCCATTTGCCGTCGAACTTCCTGATCTTGGGCTGCACTTCCGACTAGTGATGTCTTGTAGTCGTAGAAGCGTGAGTCATCACCAAGCGTGGCATCGAGATGTTCGCGCTGCTCGGCACGACGTAGAAGCTGTTCGTGAAGCGACTGACCACTATCTATCTGAGCGAGAGGATTGGCAGCTTGAGTAACCAATTCTGATGCAGACGAAGGCTGTATAGTGTGGCTAAAGTCCTGTATCTGTTTGTGAAGATTTGCTTCTTCTTCTGCGCTCATGCGCCGCTGGGTAATATTGTCCGCCATGGTTGCTCCTAGTGGCTATGCTCTTGCTCCGCAGCCTCTGCCTCTGCTTTTGTTTCATGGACTGTGCCGCGAGGATGCTCTCCTGGCGCATAGATGGAATAGAGTTTGAGTGGAATATCTCCAGTATTTGTGACATTATGCCAGCTGCCCGCTGGTACGAAAATAGCGAAGTCGTCTTCTATATTTGCTTCAAAATCCAGTTCATTTTCATTTGGACCCATCTGAACAAATCCAACACCTTCTTCGACACGGAGAAATTGATCATGATCTTCATGGACTTCGAGTCCAATGTCGTCACCCGGTTGGATCGACATAACGGTAAGCTGGAGATTTGCCCCTGTCCAAACTGCGGTACGGAACGTGTCATTCTCCACAGTTGCTTCCTGAATATCTACGACATATGGGTTATCGCCGTGGTCTGTCACTATAGCTGCTCCTTCCTAATGCTATTCTTACTCTTTATATTGTAGCATTTTTGCGGTATAATCAACTACCAGCGCGGGTGTAGTACAGTGGCTAGTATGTAAGCCTTCCAAGCTCGAGACGGGAGTTCGATTCTCCCCACCCGCACCAAAGTAAAAACCAGTCCCAGCGACTGGTTTTTACTTTGATATGTGCTGCGAAGTGTAACAGAGGCGGTGTCTCCCCATGTAGCGGCGAACCTACTATAATACCCCTATGACAAAACATCGTGGATTACTATGGAGTCAATTGGCGGAAGAGGGCGATATACCGAAGCTCAGTAGTACTCCGAGACGAGTGAACAAGGTCAATCGCTAAGTAGTTTGCTTGCTACCTAGTGAAGCCTAAATCTCTCGCACAGTATCGATCTGCGCACCCAGGCTATTGAGACGTCCAGCGAGTTCTTCGTAGCCACGGTTGATCGAGTAGACATCGCGAAGTGTTGAGACACCAGGGGCTGCGAGCATAGCAAGCAAAATTACGACCGAGGGGCGCAGAGCTGGCGGTGCGACAACATCTGCATGTTTCCACTTAGTGGGACCGGTGATGTAGACCCGGTGCGGATCTACAAGTTCGATCTGCGCGTTGAGTTTGCTTAGTTCGGTAAAGTAGATCGCCCTATTTTCATAGCTCCAGTCGTGCACAAGTGTACGACCTTTTGCCATGGTAGCGATGAGACCGAGAAACGGTAGGTTGTCCATGTTGACGCCAGGAAACGGCATGCTATGCAATTTGTCTTTGGGCGCGACAAGCTGTGAATGCTTGAGTCGGATGTCAACAAGACGAGTGAAGCCGTTGCGGGCAGTATATTCTTCGCTGAGTTCATATTGCAGACCCATGCCGGCGAGCACGGCGAGCTCAATCTCTAGGAATTCGATCGGTGCGCGTTCTACTGTCAACTCAGAATCAGTCACAGCAGCAGCTGCGATGAAGCTCATGGCTTCGATCGGATCTTCACTGGGGAAGTACTCTACGTCTGTATCGATTTTGCTTACACCGGTAACGCGCAGGGTAGTGGTGCCGATGCCTTCTATCTGTACGCCAAGCTTTTGCAGGAAATAGCAAAGGTCTTGCACCATATAGTTAGGGCTGGCGTTGCGTATCGTGACAGTACCGTCGTATCGTGCAGCTGCCATCAGGACGTTTTCGGTAACAGTATCACCACGCTCGGTGAGCAGAATAGTACGATTAACTGCATGTGGTGACGATGTAGCAACGTAGGCACTGTTTGTCGCTGTGACAGAGAGGCCAAAAGGTTCGAGACCTGTCATATGCGGTTCGACGGTACGGGTGCCGAGATTGCAGCCACCGGCAAATGGCAGCTCAAACTCACTGTATTGGTGAAGAAGCGGGCCAAGGAACATGATGATAGAACGTGTGCGTTTGGCGGCTTCTATGTCGATATGTGCGAGATTAAGAGTCTTCGGCGGGACGATTTCCAGATCGTTGTCTTCGCCTACCCAGCGTGTCTTGACACCAATACTCTGAAGAACCTCTATGATGCGATTGACTTCTTCGATGCGAGCAACACGTCGCAGTGTAGTCTTGCCTTGGTTGAGCAGACTGGCGCAGAGGAGGGCAACGGCCGCATTCTTGCTAGTTTTGGTAACGATGGAGCCGCTGAGCTTGTGTCCACCGTGAACGCGAAAATTAATTTTGCCACTATGGTTGATTGTCATGATGTTGCTCGACAGTACGTCGCTGATACGCGCAATCATTTCGACGCTGATGTTTTGGCCGCCTTTCTCTATGCGGTTGATGGCGCTCTGGCTAGTGCCAAGCGCTTCGGCGAGTTGTGCCTGCGTAAAACCACGCGCGAGACGGGTTTCTTGGATTAGGTTACCTATTTTTGCACGGTATTCTTCGACACTCATAAAGATAATTATATCATAAATGATATAAACGCAATAGTGTATACTAAATATAGTTAACAGATAAGGATTCACGATGATGACAGATGACATCGTATTTGAATATATTGAGGCAGAAAAAAAGCGCCAACAAGAAGGCTTAGAGCTGATTCCGAGTGAGAACTATATCTCGCAGAACGTACTGCGAGCACTGGGTAGTGAGCTGACAAACAAATATTCCGAAGGGTATCCGGGCCGACGCTACTATGGTGGCCAGGAGTGGACAGATAAAATAGAGCAATTAGCGATTGACCGCGCCAAACAGCTTTTTGGTGCGGATCACGCCAATGTGCAGCCCCATAGCGGGGCACCGGCAAACGAAGCCGTCTATACTGCATGGCTTGAGCCAGGCGATACGGTACTTGCGATGGATCTGAGTCACGGTGGACACCTGACGCACGGCGCACCTGTGACCCGGAGTGCACAGCTGTATAACTTCGTGCGCTACAAGATGAAGGATATCGATACAGGCGAGATCGATTATGATGAATTGCGGGCTCTGGCACTTGAGCATAAGCCGAAGATTGTGTTGGCTGGTTTTTCTGGCTACCCACGCGAGCTTGACTATGCTAAGTTCGCAGCGATAGGCAACGAAGTGGGGGCCCTACTAATGGCGGATATGGCACATATTGCCGGGCTAATTGCTGGTGGCGTGGCGGCAAATCCGTTTGACTACGGTTTCCATGTGATCACTACTACGACTCACAAGACACTGCGCGGACCACGTGGCGGCTTGATACTGACCAAAGGTACAGTGAGCAATCCACTCAAAAAACCAGAGAAAACAATAGAAAATATTCCGACACTTATCGACCGTGCCATCTTCCCTGGTATGCAAGGTGGACCACATATGCATGTGATCGCTGCAAAGGCCGTGGCGTTTGGCGAGGCACTCCAGCCAGAGTTCAGAGACTATGCTGCGCAAATACTCAAAAACGCCAGCATGTTGGCTGATGAGTTGCAGAAGCGCGGATTTGTGCTCGTGACAGGGGGCACAAGCAATCACTTGATCCTCGCAGATGTGCAGAAGAGCTTCGGTATTGATGGCAAAGTGGCCGAAGAGGCGCTAGACGCAATAGGACTGACGCTGAACAAAAATGCAGTGCCAGATGATCCGAATCCACCGTTTCGTCCGAGTGGCATACGCCTTGGTACGCCAGCGCTCACAACGCGCGGGCTAAAGGAAGAGCATATGGCGCAGATCGCGGAATGGATGAAACGGGCAATAGACTCTCGTGCGAATAGCGAAGAGCTTGCTATATTGCGTAGCGAGGTTGCATTCTTTATCGATAAGTACCCGCTGCCTTCCGTGGTATGGCGATTTACAAATAAATGAAAGAAGAGACCCTCGGGATTGCTCCCGAGGGCGTTGTTCTTCGACTCATTCTACTGGTGTCGAAAAGTTAGCTAAGCACGCAGTAATACGGTTCGGTTCCGTAGATGTCACATACCCAGTCAGTTCCATCCTCGGGCCTTACTGCGCTAAACACTCCGGCTATCTTCCCGCCCCCACAATCAACAGTTACCGTATAAGAAGCATCTCTGAGACTATACACCCAATTTGCACGACCGAGAGACTGTGCCGACAGAGTCGCCGCACCGTTGTTGCCCGGCTGATAGATGGACATCAAGACTGGCTCCTCTCCTCCGCAATCAACTGTCCCGCTATAGACTGCTTCTACAGGAGGAGCCTGTATTGTTGATACTACTTCTCCGGCATAGCCCACGGGGTAATTGGCTTCGCCATCGAATGCGTATTGACCTATGGCCATGCCGCTTGATGGTGCCGAGTACGACACAGTTACTCCATTCGAGACGTTTACGCCGCTATTATACGACGTAGTGTAGAACATGAGCTTGTCATTGCAGCTCGCGTCGTAGTAGATTTGAGCGAAATGCATAGTGCTAGAAGTGGAGCTTACGGCAAAGACATTATAGGCATCTCTCCAGTCTAGCTGTAAAGAAAAATCTTCTGTCCAATAGATTATCACCGAGTACTCTGTAACACCTGATGATCCGTAAACAAACTGGCTTACTCCTATCTGACCATGGTCGAGAGCATTACTGAATGAAGCCGTCATCGAAGAGTCTATCCCCGATTCCCACTTTGACGAGTTCAAGATGTACTCATCGTAGGATTGGGAAATATCCTTCCTGGCACAACTACTGACAGAGGTGCCATACGTTTGAATCTCCAGCTTGTCGACAGTAAGGAGTGCCGAATCATAAGCAGAGGTTGCTTGCGCAGTGCCCTCTCCGTAGACTAGTTGCATGCAGAGTATTGTCAGTAGGGTGATTAAAACCTTCGGTATCATTTCTTTCCTATCGTGACTGTTAAGGATCTGACTTGGCTGCTACTCCAAGTTCATGTGGAGGTCGAAGAACTATCCAGTATAAACACAAAGTCTAACATATTGCAAGTATGTTTGCTGCCTAGAAAAGGTCAAGGTTATGCTACGGTTGCGCGTCGATGTTGTGTATGTTTCTATGAGCGACTAGATGATGCTTATCTGGGTACGATTTACTCTAAACATCGAGTGGGTAGGTCAATATCTTTAGGGGCCATCAGCAATGAAGAGAAGGAACCAATTGATTGAGAGGGTTTTACTCTGTCTGGGGGAAATGAGCAAGATGCCTTAGGTGCTTTGCGGCAGGGAGGGCGGGTATGCTTACGTGCGATTTATCTCACCCTAGACATTTGTCAATATAAAAGTGCCAGCAAGGTTAGTGGCACTTTTATGTGAGTATCCCTACTATGCACAGGTGACGCTGCCGGTGGTCGTACCTGTAGGTGCACCCGTTCGCGCCGCACCAGCGTACACATACGCAACTCCAGGAGTGCTTGCATTGAAATCCCAGTAGGCAATACATGCACCAGTAAAGTTAGGCGAAGTGCCAAGTGTCGCATAGCCAATTGTAGTCTTACCATTTGCCGCAGTAGGTGCTGTTGCGCTAGCAGTTACACCAGAGGGAAGCTTAACTGTTGTAGTACCCGTAGTGAGCTGCGCAAGGGTTGGATACGCACCTCCATTTTCATCGGCATTGTAAGCTTCTGCTACTTTTTGAACTGAGGTTGCATTACCTTTTGCCGCAGATGCATTTGCCCGCTTTGTTACACCGTTGTATGCCACAATCGAGATAGCGGCCAAAATACCGATGACTACGATCACGATCAGGAGCTCAACGATAGTGAAACCTCGTGATGTCATGTGTGGCTGTCTTTGTAGATTTTCAGCTGCTGAGTTCACGATATTTAATTTATTTAATAAGAATGCCATTTTTGATGAATCGACCTCTATTTTAATTGAGACAGGGCACGGCGGATAGTAATCTGCCGTGCCCCCAGCTAATATTTATCTTAATCGTGCTACGCGCAAGTAACGTTACCGCTAGTTACGCCGCCTGTACGTGCTGCGCCGGCATATACGTAGGCAACGGCTGGAGTCGAAGCATTGAAGTCCCAGTATGCAATACAGCCACCTGTGGTACCAAGTTCCTTGTAGCCAATGGCTGTTTTGCCGTTGCTTGCATCTGGAGCGGCTGCGCTAACTGTGACTCCTGACGGAATCTTGACAGTAGTTGTGCCTGCGTTAATCTGAGCAAGTGTTGGGTAACCAGCACTATTTTCATCTGTGTTGTAGGCTTCTGCAACCTTCTGTACAGATTCTGCATTACCTTTTGCCGCAGATGCATTTGCCCGCTTTGTTACACCGTTGTATGCCACAATCGAGATAGCGGCCAAAATACCGATGACTACGATCACGATCAGGAGCTCAACGATAGTGAAACCCTTTTGATCTTTTAATGTTTGAAGACTCATTTTTATTAGATGCCCCCTAATTAGTTATTTATGTTTGTAGATTACTATAGATTTCCTGGAAGCGCAAGCTTTTTGATGAGCTAGGCTATCTCCAGTGGTTCTTGTTCGATATTGATGCGGAAGCGGTCTTGGACAGCTTGGGTAATTTCACCTCTGGCGAGTGAGAGATCTAGATATCCCGTGGCAGATTCGTTGATGAGCACTAGTGCGTTGGCCGGGTTGACGAGGAAGCCATGGAGCGACTGGCCTTTGAAGCCGCATTGCTCTATAAGCCAGCCTGTCGGAACTTTGTGGCGGCTCTCGTCCATCTCGTAGTGAGGCGCATCTGGATAGTCGCGCAGCAGCTCGTCGAGTTGCCATTGTTCGATAATAGCGTTTTTGAAGAAAGAGCCAGCATTTGGTCGTTCAACAGGATTCGGTAGCTTCTCGTGGCGAATCGCTATGACGGCTTCTCGTATAGCCTGTGGGGTGTAGATGGTGACACTGTGCTCGTCAAAATAGTTCTGAACTCCTTTGTAAAACGGTGGCTCTGGGGCTGCCTTGAACAGCTGAAGCGTGATTGAAGTAATGATATAGCGACCGCGAGCTTCGGTGCGGAAGATGCTGTCGCGATAAGTAAACTTACACTCATCGTTACTCAGCGTCACCATTTTTTCAGCTTCGGTGTCGTAAGCTTCGAGCGACAGGAGTGTATCAGCGATTTCCTGACCGTAGGCGCCGATGTTTTGCACGGGTGCTGCGCCGCAGTAGCTGGGAATATCGGACATGGCTTCGATGCCGATTAGATTCATGTCGACAGATTTTGCGACGACATCGTCCCAGAGCTCACCTGCGCCGAGCTTGATAGTGGTCGTAGTGGCATTTTCGTCTATCACTTCGAAACCGGGAATGCGTACGCGAATGACAAGTCCAGGATACTCTTCGTCTCGGGCAATGACGTTGCTACCGCTACCTAGGATAAAAAACGGAATACCCTTTGCTTTGGTGTTGCTCACGAGTTGCTGAAGCTCTTCGACTGTCGTGACGTCTGCCATGAAGCGCGTCTGGCCGCCTATCTTCATGGATAGATAGTTTTTGAGAGGTATGTTGGTGTGTACATTCATAGTATCTGTCTATTATAGCGCGCATAGGAGATGTGGTACAATATATACTGTTAATTTCGCGCTACTGCGATATACGCACCCGTAGCTCAGTGGATAGAGCACTGGTCTTCGGAACCAGGTGTCGTACGTTCGAATCGTACCGGGTGTACCAAGAAAAAAAGAGGTTA
This sequence comes from Candidatus Mycosynbacter amalyticus, assembly GCF_025273655.1. Classification (GTDB taxonomy): domain Bacteria; phylum Patescibacteriota; class Saccharimonadia; order Saccharimonadales; family Saccharimonadaceae; genus Mycosynbacter; species Mycosynbacter amalyticus. The sequence goes on along the minus strand of NZ_CP045921.1, from coordinate 845,683 downwards.
GCAAGACCTCTTTTTTTCTTGGTCATACACCGGCTTTGTTTGCTAATATGCAACCATCCGGGACAAATCGAGCACTCGTCTACTTCTGATGTAGTCTGCCGACCAGCCAACTGGCGCATTTGACAGAGAAGGTGTGGTGCCTGTGCCAAGCTGCCCTTCGGAGCCTGCACCCCAGCAGATGATTTTTCCGTTGGCAATCGAGCAGGTGTTGTTGCCACCGGCAGAAATCTTAAAAGGGTAGTTGCTGCCTAAATAGGAGGCGGATGCAGTGACCGTGACTGCAGTGTTGCGCTGGGTGGTGGAACTGTCGCCTATTTGGCCACTGGTATTACGTCCCCAGCAATATGCGAGACCATTTGTGATACTACAAGCATGGGCAGTACCAGTAGTGATATGTGCGGTGCCCTTACCATCCACAGGACTGGCCACACGAAGGGCTTGCCATTGATTTGATGCGGTTGAGCTGCGCCCGAGCTGGCCTTCGGTGTTATTGCCCCAACAGTGTGCGTAGCCGTTCACTATAGCACATGTAAAGTCTTTGCCTGCTGAGATTTCAGTAAAAGCTGAGGTGCTGAGCGCGTCGACAGCTGTCGCAGTAAGTTGTTGGCCACCTACTTGCGGGGAGGCGGCTCGTCCAATCTGGCCATAAGTGTTACTGCCCCAGCAATACGCACGCTGATCGGCAATTGCACAGCTGAAATTACCGCCAGCGGTGATCGATGTGACCGCAAGACCGCTCATACCTTGTACTTTAACCGGTACGTTACTTTGTGTAGTGGTATTGTTGCCAAGCTGTCCGGCTGAGTTATCTCCCCAGCAGTAGGCTTCTCCGTTGGCAATTGCGCAGGTATGTGAGCTGCCAGCAGAGATAGCGGTGACGTCTTTTCCGGCCATCGTGCCGCCACTTACGAGGGCTGCCGAGTTTGTATCGAGATTCGAGCCGTTGCCAAGCTGTCCGGCTGAGTTGCTGCCCCAGCAGTATGCACTACCATTGATAACACCGCATGAATGTGAGCCACCAGCCGCTACGGCAGTTGCACGCGTAGGCTCGGTAATACCCTGTACGCCGTATGGTTGTGAGCGATTGACATTTGTACTATCGCCCACCTGGCCGCTTGAATTGCGCCCCCAACAATATATGTAGCCATTGATAACGGCACACGAATGATTGTCACCCGTGCTAATGTCGGTTGCGGCTTCTCCAGAGGTGAGGCCAATATTGAGAGTTTTGACGGGGCTTGTTCGCGTCGTCGTCGTACCATCCCCTAGGGCATAAGAGGAGTTGTCTCCAATGCAGTATGCGGAGCCATTGGCGACGAAGCAGCCGTAGTCTCGACCACCCGCGGTAGAGGTGACGGCGCCTTGTGCGGACGCATCTGAATCAAGGCCAACCGACAGGCCGGTATCAGTCGGTGCTCCCCAACAATAGGAGTTACCTGCACCGACGAGGCAGATTGGTCCCTGATCATCGGTAGTGTCGCCCCCTAAAACACTGACGCCGTATAGCGGATTGCCGGCAGTGTTTGGTACGAGCTGCGGTGTGCCGTCTGGCAGTAGTGGGTTGGTGCCATCTCCCGGTCTTGCGCCCCAGCAGTGGGCGCGTCCTTCCGCGACCATACAGGCAGTTGATTCACCGGTAATAGGTGAACTGGCAAACTTTCCAGATAAGCTACCGTTTTTCCAGCCGCTAGAGTCGTTTGTGCCGCCGGCATCGTTGAGCGGTAAGCTGACGAAACGATTTCCCCAACAAAATCCCCGACCGTTGAACACTCCGCATACCCCGTAGGCGCCAGCTTCAAGGTCTGAGGGGTTGCGGTTGTAGATTTGGCTTTGGCTTTCAAACTGGCGATTTGAGTAGCCGAACACTTCTGTCGGGCTTACTTTTGTCGCGTCGTACACGCCTGAGGTAAAGAGTGGCTTGGTACTGAGCTGAAAGCAGCCGATAATCGGGATGCAGTCGTAGGAGGCTTGGCCTAATTGTGCATAATTGTTCGCGCCCCAGCAGTATGCTTTTGTTTGTGCGATGGCACATGCGTATTGCGAAGGGTTGGACGCATCGGCACTCGTTCCTACTGTGATTTTTTGTACGTTTTGACTTGCGAGGGATCCGCCGACCGCGACAGGTAGCGACACTCCACCTGTACCCCCCGTGCCAAGTTGTCCGATGGCATTACGTCCCCAGCAGTATGCTCGTCCATCGGCGATGGCGCAGCCATTATAGAATCCTAAGTCTAGATCTTGTATGCGTTTGCCGGTAATTGCTCCAGCATTTGAGAGTGTCGGCGTTGTGACGTTTGAAGATACGGCGGTGCCATTTTGCCCTTGATCGTTGATGCCCCAGCAATAGAGTTGCTGATTGGCAATTGCACAACTGAAATTACCACCGGCTTTTACTTTAGTAACGGCTACACCCTGTGCGATGGGTCGTACATCGTTAGTAGATGTCGTGGGAATCACCACTTTGCTGGTGGCACTGTAGGACTTTGAGGCTGTGCTACTGCCTGCGTAGCGAAATTCTACGGTACCGGTAGCGGTGACGACTGTTCCTTGTGGAGTCTCCGAAAGGGGCGCGACAGAGAAAGTCGTCTGTACGGTGCTGCCATCCGCGCTTGTGCTGACAGTACTACTCCTAGCGGCGACATCGACACCATTACAACCTGTTTTAGGGGTAAGCGGCACGCTATTTTGGGTCCAGCTAGTATCGCCACTACGAATACAACTGATTGCCAAGTTTGCACCCGCGTTGGCGGCACTTTTGGCAACGGCTATATAGTGGTTTGATTGGATTGAACTCGTGGTGGATGAGACATACTGTAGTGTTACAAGCCCCGCTGACATCAATACGAGCGACAACATGATTAGCGCGGGTAGCACAAACCCTGCTCGTCTAGAAGGCAATTGGTCGTGTGACTCGAATACTCGTGGCATATTCATTCGTGTTGACTCCATCTATATTTTTTTGCGTACTAAGGGAAATTCTCAGAGTGGCAATACCGTCCAGTAAGGACTGGGCTGTACCGGTATTATACAATGTTTGATTCGGAGTGGTATCGCCCGCTTGATTATAATATTCGACGTTAAAATTGGTAACATTTTGGATAATAGCAACATCTTTTTCTTGACAGTTACTTGGTGAGCCGCCACTCCCCGGATTGCTACAAGTACGGGTCTGGGCATTGGATTGTCCCGAGCAGTAGAGATTGGCGGATGGTGGCTGTACAATCATGCGGCGGTATAGTGTACCGGAAGATACAAAATATACAATATTGTTGTATGCGGGGCTTGTTCCAATTGGACATCCACCCGCCTGTAGGTAGGTAGGCTGTCTGCTTGTATCGAGCGGATTGCTCGAAGCGGCTTGGACATTTAGTATTAAGACGCGATTTGTGTTACCGCCGCCGCGAAAGTCCCAGCTATTGCCAGCTGGCGTTGTGTCTGTGATCGTAGTCGTCATGAGGAAACGCTGGCTAAGTCCGATATCTGTACGGAATGAGCCTATTCCCGACTGCACTTCGTTGACCTGCTTAGAAAGTTCGATAGTAGCTGCATTTGTATTGACGAGATTGATGACGAGGCTTACTAAGCCGACAAGAAGGATTGCAGCTATGGTCATGGCCACGAGTAGCTCTGGTATCGTAAAACCCCTGTTAGTTTTGTACATATGTTGCATAGCTTGCGTCCGTTTGTTGGCCAGTAAAACCGTAGGTTACTGTTGAAATAAGTTTTACCAGGGCATTTGATCCGCATCCCTGTGGGGAGTATGCTCTGACTTCCTGCGTGGCATTAGGCAGTGCACTGTCTGTCGGTTCTTTATTGGCGCTTGCATCACTAAGTATGAGTGTGCCAGCTGCATTCGGATTGATTGTCAGATTATTTTGATTGGTAGAAGTGTTGGTGGAGGTATCACATACGTAGGCTGGTGAAATACTGGAAGCGCGTGGGAATTTGCTGAGGTTGGAGTAGGCGAGGTTGTTGGCTTTTGCTTGGCGTACGATGGACGCTTGTTGTGCGGCACCTGCGCGAAACATCTGTACGAAAAATGCAATAAATATGCCGATCAGTACTACTGTTACAAGCATTTCCACCAATGTAAAACCTGTATCGCTCCGCATATCCCTCATAATCCTTATGGTTATTGTAGCAGATTCGTCCACGAGACCATACGAGTTAATGCGGCCAATACGCGTCGTTAGTAGAAGATAGTATTTGCCCAAGAGATAATAGTGACATCTCGTGTATAGTCGGCAGTGATACCTGGTGCGAGTGTGGCTGAAGGTGTGGTGTCGGTACCCATCTGGCCTTGACTGCCGTCACCCCAGCAATAGATGCGGGCGTTGGCTATCGCACAAGAGCCGAAGCTGCCAGCCGACAGTTTATACGGAGTATTTTGGGGTCCTAGGTCTGTCGTAGAGTTGACTTCCGTGATTGCCGTAGGAGTGGCAGTGTTACCAGTAGTGGTGCCTCCGTTACCGATGCGCCCGTTGGCACGACTGCCCCAGCAGTAGGTGGTACCATTGGTAATTGCACAGGCGCTAGAGGTTCCAAGAGCCATGGAAGTGGTGTTTTTTGGACTACTAGAGCTACCTTGTAATGTGGTGTTGGTAGTGGGAGTCGTCTGATCAACGGTGCTATTAATACCGAGTTGGTAGTACTGATTTTCGCCCCAACACTTCGGTATGCCGCTTTCGATAGCGCACGCATAATCTGGTCCAGCTTCAAGATCGGTGGAAGCGCCTGTCATATTTGATACAGCCGCGGGGAGTAGTGTATTGCCACTAGTGCTACCACCATTGCCAATTTTACCGCTAGCGCGCTCCCCCCAGCAGTAAGGCTGGCCGTCGGCGATCGCGCAGGTGAATCGATCACCGGCAACGATTTTGGTCACCTGTTTGCCATATAGTGCATCGCCACTGTTGGCTCGGACAGCTGTAGGCGTACCTGTTGCAGTAGTCGTGTTATTGCCAAGTTGGCCATAAGTGTTAAGTCCCCAGCAATAGGCCTTGCTATTTGCGACAGCACAAGTGTGATCTCGCCCGGCTGAGATGTCGGTGACTGCCATACTTTCAAAACCACTACCCGTCACGAGACGAGCAGATAGTTGTGGATTATTAGCACCACTTCCGACTTGCCCAGACGCATTGCTACCCCAGCAGTAGGCGTGACCGCCTGTGATTGAGCATGAATGAGCGTTGCCGGCGGTAACCTGTGTCGACGACGTCGAGTCGGGCAGGCCATTGACACCATATGGGTGGGTGCGATTGAGACTGTCGCCGTTACCAAGCTTGCCGCTACTACCGTTGCCCCAACAGTAAGGCTGACCATCGATTATTGCGCAGCTGTAGTCAGTGCCAGACGAGATGTCGGTGGCGGCTTTGCCGTCGGTGAGACCTATGGTATTGGCTTTCACAAATGAGCTACCAGATGATCCGCCCGTAGTGCCGTTTCCTAGCTGACCATATTCGTTATTGCCGATACAGTAAACGGTTGCATTTGCGACATAGCAACTGTTGCCGGGGGTGCCACCTATGCCAAAGAGACCAGCTGCGCCACCACCGGTGCCCCCATCTGTAATTGATTCATTGGTATTAAGCATGGTTGGCCTGACATGCAGGGGACTTGCAGTACCGGGCTGATTCAGTCCCCAACAGTAAGAGTCACCAGATCCGAAGCCGCAGATTGGTCCAGAGAGCTCGGTAGAGCTTTTGACTTTGTCGATAACTTTATCTCCATCCGGTAGCCCAGTGACGGCCTTAGGCGTGCTATTACCGACTACATTATCGACGCCATCACCACGCAAACGTCCCCAGCAGTTCATACGGCCATCGGCTACCGCACATGCCGATGTAGAGGCGGCAGCGACGGATGTAGCGTAACGGCCAGATAAATCACCCTGCTTGAGCGCATTGGTCGATTGTGTCGTGAGTCCCCCGAGGGGATCTGCCGACCCTCGAACCTGTAGTGTATTCTCTCCCCAGCAATATACTGAGCCATTGGCAATTGCACAATCACCAAATACACCAGTGTCGAAGTCTGTAACGCGTTTGCCATAGAAAAGCCCCTGGCTTTCTTGGGGGCGAGAGCCGAAGCCTAGAATTGGAGATGGTGAATAGTAGTCGTGATTGTCACCAATGCTCATGCCCGTATATTCTGGCTTGGGGCAGAGCCACGAAGACGGCACGAATAAAATGTAGCCAGCTACCCATCCACTTGCCGCACAGAGTACATCTACGGCGCCTTCGTACTTCGGCTGTCCGAGCTGTCCATAGTAGTTACTTCCCCAGCAATATACTGCACCGTTTGCAAGTGCGCAACTATGGGAGCGATCGGCATTGTTATCTAGGGCCCAGCTGGCAGATATTTTGGTAGTATTAACGTTTGCGAGTGGGCCAGTGACCTGAGTCGGCTGGTAGCGCGTCGCAGCAAGTAGTGCGACGATATCGAAATCCGATAGAAAGCCTGGTGCTGTGCCATTGCCAAGTTGGCCGCGTTGGTTGATTGCCCAACAATAACTGCGACCGTCGGCAATGGCGCAACCATTTGTGTAGCCCATCGATGTGTAGGTGACCCGTTTACCGCTCAAGGCACCAGTGGTGATAAGTGTGGGTGAGGAGCGGCTTGCGGTGTCAGAGCCACCCTGTGCCATCTGACCTACGTTATTGACGCCCCAGCAATACAACTGTTGATTGGCAATGGCGCAGTTGGAGTTGCCGCCAGATTCCATCTGGGTGACTGCCTTGCCGACAGCTTTGCGGACTGTTGAGGCGCTGAGATCATACGGAATATTGACTTTTGTGAGGCTTGTGAAGCTCCGCGTGGGAGTACTACTTCCGGCATAGTAGAATTCGACAATGCCTTTTGCGATATAGCTAATACCTCCAGTGCCCACTGTCGGCTCGCATACGATGAACCGGGATTTCCAGCTACCATTTGGTCCCTGTGATAGGGTGCTGGTATCGGGAGCTATGCTGGCATCTCTGCCTGCTGCACAGTCTATTCCGCCGGCGTAGGTAATACCCGCGCAGTCGCTTCCTACGGTTAGGGCTTTTTTGCTACCTGTCCACTGGGCGGCGCCACCGTTGCTACGGAGGCAGCTGTATGCGAGGGATGCGCCTGCGTGGGCCACCTCTTTAGACATATTGTTATAAAATGCTGATTGGACTGAGTTGGTAGAAGACGCAACGTACTGAAGAGCAACTAGCCCCATCGACATGAGTAACAGTGAGAGTACGATCAGCGCTGGCAGTATGAAGCCCTGTTGGCGGGTATTAGAATACACGGAGTGCTCCTTTCGAGAGGCGACGATACGACGCAATGTCTGCAATATTTGCTGTCGGTTCTCCCTTGGTTGTGACATCGATACGAAGTGAACTAGTGCCGCTGAGCGCGGTGTTGGCATCTGTGTCTGTCATGCTGTATACAGAGTTAAGTGTAGTACTGTCACTGGGGTTTTGATAATACTGGATAGAAAATTGAGTTATGCCTTTTGCGAGAGCAACGTCTTTTTCTCGGCAATTGCTGGGCATGCCACTTGCTTGTCCGTCGGTACAGGTTTGCTTCTGCGAAATAGTGGCAACAGAGTCTGTTGGGGTGCTGCCGCAGTACTGAGTAGAAGGGGGAGGCGTGGCTTCTACGAGTGTACGTCGGTAGAGTGTGTCATCCTTTAGGAAATAGATAATATTGTTGTAGACCGGATTGAGCCCGACTGGGCACCCACCGAGTCCATCGTCTCTATAGACGATCTGTCGTTCGTCTGCCTTGCTATTGGTGGTGGTGGCGTAGGTTTGTAGGATAAGTATGCGGCTGTTGCTGTCGATACCGCGGAATACCCAACCGCTAGGCTGTATAGGCGAAGCTGTTGAGTCGCCGTCGGCGAGCGAAGCTGTAGCACGAAAGGATTTGGTAAGACGCATGTCACTTTCGATGGAGCTGATGACGGTGTTGTTGTTACGAATTTGGTCGGATGTCTTGATAACCGCAGCACTGTTGTTGGCCAGCCCAACGAATAGCGATATAAGCCCAACGAGAATGATTCCCGAGATAGTGATAGCAACAAGTAGTTCGGGTACAGTGAAGCCATGTCGCTGTCGGGGCCTAGAAGACATAGGTGGCATACTCCACTGTGTCACGCTGGCCGGTGAACCCATATTCGACTGTCGATACGATTTTGACAGGTAGGTAGCTACCACTACAACCTCGTGGCGAAAGTGCCCGCACTGTTTGGACAAGTGTACCGATAGTGCCCGGGTCGGTTTCTTTTTGACTGTCAGACAGGATAGCGGTGCCAGCGGCATTTGGATTTATAGTCAGGTTATTAGTGTTGGCGCTTGTGCTAGAGTTGGTGTCGCAGGTGTATCCCGCGATGGAGGCAACAGTGGGGAATTTGCTCAGGTTGGAGCGTGCGATATCGTTGGCCGTGGCCTGACGTATGAGTGCTGACTGCTGGGCGGAGGTTGCACGAAACATCTGCACAAAGAATGCGATAAAAATACCAGCTAGCACCACTGTGACAAGCATCTCGACCACCGTAAAACCAGCATTACTCTGTTGTGCATCCCTCATGACGTTTATGGCTATTGTAGCAGACTCGTGTAAGTAGGCACAGGTAGTTTCCACGAAAAATCCACCTGCGATGAGGTGGATCTTTCGTGGAGGGCCAGGAGGGGCTTGAACCCTCGACACCCTGCTTAAGAGGCAGGTGCTCTAACCAGCTGAGCTACTGGCCCGTACGTGTCGCATTTGCTCCACGTATAGTACATCAAAACACCTATAAAAGCAAGCGTCTAGAGCTGGACGGGCGGCTTTGTAGCGGGTACTTCTGGTGAATCTGTATCGGCAGCTGACTCTGGTGGTGCGTATGCTGGTTTGGCCACATTGCTGTCGCTAGAAACCGGTGAGTCAATAGTACCGGCTGTAGTCGATTTCCAGATAGATTTGTCGAATGCTAGTATGTAGAGCCAGATGATAGGGACGATGATATAGAGTATTACCCACCAGCCTTCTTTTTGTAATTTGAGGCCGACATTGTATGCTGCGATCACAGTAAAGATGTAGCCGACAATGCCTACAAATGGTACGAGACTGACGATTGACCACCAACCAGCTTGGTCTCCCATCCGGAGGAATACCCAGTTGTTGTAGACGGGTATCAGCGCTTTCCAGCCCGCTTCACCGGCTTTTGTAAACAGGCGCCACATAGCGACGACGGTGAGTACATAGGCTATCAGGATAAGCATGCCAAAAAACAGCGTCATACCCGTAAGCGCGGCTACCTCTCCGCCTGACATACTAGTTGTAGTTGTTTGATAGGTTGTCTCGTAATCCATCGCATCACCTTTCTCTTAAGTATATCTTCACTATAGCACTGTCGCCAGATTTGATACAATATACGTATATGAAACTACTTTCTGGTTCGGAGCTTGTCGATTTCATCAAAGAGCGCCAAGCAAAGCAAGTGCGCAATCTTAAGCAAGCGCACCACATACATCCAACACTTGCTATTGTACGCTGCAATACCCAGAGTGACGTAATCTCAACATATGTTCGCCTCAAGCAAGCATATGGTGATGATATCGGCGTCGAGGTGGCTGTCTATAGCGAAACGCCAGACTCCCTCATAGCCAGGATTGAATCACTGAATGAGGATGATAGTGTGCACGGTGTCATTGTGCAATTGCCGGTTACGCCGGCAGACCTGACAGAGGGGGCAATAGAGGCGGTTATGGCAGACAAAGACGTCGATGGCTTATCTAGCCACGCGCAGTTTGATCCAGCTACCCCAACTGCGATTTTGTGGCTTCTAGCCGGCTACAATATCAACCTGGAACACGTAGCAATTGTGGGTCGTGGGCGACTTGTGGGTGCGCCACTCGAGAAGATGCTCCGCAACTCTGGCGTAGATGTAATGAGCTACGACGAAACCTCGGCTGACGTTCTCCCCGAGGAACTGCGCAAGGCTAAAGTAATTATCACTGCAACTGGTCAACCGGGTGTGATTACGGCTGACATGATTGCACAAAATGCCGTAGTGGTAGATGCAGGTACTGCCAGCGAAGGTGGAGTAATACGAGGAGATGTAGCGCATGATGTGCGAGAGCGACAAGATCTCACGATCACACCAGAGCGTGGTGGTGTAGGTCCGCTAACGGTGGCGGCACTGTTTGACAATGTGTTGCTAGCCGCGCGCCGTGTGGCCGAGAGCCGTCAAAATTAACTGCCAAGTACTTCTTTGACGCGGGCAACGACTTGGCGTGGAGTGAGGTCGGCTTTGACGATATAACCACTAATGCCAAGCGATTGCAGCTCTTTTGGCGACTCTTCTGCACCTAGGTTCGTCAGGATGATGACAGGAATATGTTTCCCCCATTCCTCTCCGCGGATTTGGCGCAGTGCTGTAAGACCGTCGACCTCTGGCATCTGCAAGTCAAGCAGTATAAGATCCGGCCGAAACGTTTTGACGAGTGCCACACCTGTACGGCCGTCGGCAGCCAGCTGAACGTCGAAGCCTTCGCTTTCAAACTTCATGCGGTACATTTGATGGATGGCTGAATCGTCTTCGATTATGGCAATTTTGGTCATAGCTAGGGTATACTATAGCAAAGAATAAGCGAGATGGGTAGCACATGACACAGCAGCGAGCTCAGGAGTATGACTATTTTAGCGTGGTGCGAAGCCGGAAGCAGGACATGCCCGAAGGCTACGCGCGTATTTCGCTGACCGTGCGTGACCGCTTTTCGCGTTCGCGTTATGGTCTTGAGCGAGCAGTGATTCGCACTTCGGGTAATATACTCAATCGCTACTTGTCGAGGCGGCCACGTACGCAGTTTGACAGTCGTATCAATATCGCACGCACATTTGTCTACGCATCTCCGTCGTTTCATACACTGTACGACTATATGCCGGGCGGATTTGTGACGTATCATGCGTACGATCCAGATCGTAAGCGACTTAAAAACGGCAAACGACTCGATCCGTTAGCGCGCTCGTTTTTTCGCCATGCTCACGATGGCATAGGAGTACGCTCGCGTGCTTATGCGATGGCCTGGCGTGTGACGGGGAAGTACCGGGATGCAACCGAAGTGCACTGGATGAGTATTGCGTGTGGTGTTGGGCAGGCGACATTTGATGCGGCACGACTCTTGCCAGGCGATGTTTCATATCGGCTACTCGATATGGACGGAGGCGCATTGGCGGCTGCGGCAACATTGTCAACAGAGTATGGTATTGCACCGGAAACGCTCCAGACGACACAACTCAACGTTATCCAACACAACGATCAATTGGTTGCTCAGATCAAAGGCTTCCGGCCTGCTATCGTCGATGCAATGGGTCTGTTTGAGTATCTTTCTCCCGACAATGCGGTACTGCTACTGAAGAGTATCTACACTCACCTGCAGCCTGGTGCATCGCTCTTTTTTACCAATATGCTGCCGTCACACCCTCATCTGCATGTGCATCAGCGCGGCATGGGGTGGCCGGGCGTAATTGTGCGCGAAGAGCATGAAGTGGTGACGCTAGTGGCACACGCTGGCATTCCCTTGGGGCAGTTGACGGTGCTACGACCAGACGACGGCGTTTACGCGGTCTACGAGGTAGCGGTGTGACGATTTATCCACTGGTGATATTACTGCTCTGCTGCGCACTTATGGCGCTAGCTGTAGGTGCAGTATTACTTTTGGCGCGTCGGCGTCGTTCGATAAATGTCTGGTCTGGCGTGATGGTGCTGGGGGCGGGCGCCTGGAGCCTGCTGATGCTGCTGTTTATGCTCCAAAAAGATCCGCAGCTTGCCGAGCTTTGTGCTAAGACATACTATGCGACCGCGATTGTCATGGCATTTGGCCTCTATAATTTCTCGCTGCAGTATCCAGTGCCATGGTTTGTTAGTCGTATAGAGCGTCTCGTAAGCTGGGCCATAGCCGGCCTAGCTGTGTTAGTTGCGGTGGCACCGCAGGGTGTAGTAGCGCAGGCGTCGGTAACGGGGATATTAAATGCGATTGAGCTGAACATGAGCTGGTATCTTCTATATATCTTGATTTTTGGTGGATTTGTCGCAGCAGCATTCATGCGTTTGATGATGAGTTATCGGCATGTGCGACGAACTCGGGCAAAAAAATACGCTCACCAGGTGCTCATGATTATCTACACACTTGCGATTGTAGTGGTTGCTGGTGCGTACTTCGATATCATACTGCCACTTCTCGGTAATTACGAGGCTATATGGATGGGTCCTCCATTTACGTTTGCGTTTACAGGCTACCTACTTTATGTGCTGATTACACAGGGAATTTTCGATGTACGAGCTGCAGTAGCGCGTTCGGTGGGGTATGTAGCGGTGGCGGCGGTAGTGGTAGTGCTCTACAGTGCAATTATATTTGGCATTGGTGGTATGGTATTTCGAGACGCACAGCCGGATGTTGTACAGCAGCTTTTTTATCTGGGCTCAGCCTTGGCGCTGTCTCTCAGTCTTGGGCCACTGCGGACACTACTCGATAAGGTGACGTATCGTTTCTTTTATCACCGCGATTACAATTTCAACGATGTACTCCAGCAATTTAGCACCGTGACGGCCAACGAAATTGAACTCAACCGAGTTATCGGTAAATCACTTGCTGTGCTGGTAGACGCACTTGCTCCAGCATATGTGTCATTCTATATCATGTCGTCAAAAGGCCGTACACATCACTATGTTCGCAATCTTCGTGGACGACATACACCCAGGCGATATCGTCAGCAGCTGGAGATTGTCAAAGATATTCTAGCCGATTTGCCACGGACAGTACGGGTAAGCGATATCACACAGTTTGAGACGCGTCAGGTGGCAGAAGATTCCGGAGCACAGGTGATCGTGCAATTGCTAGTAAAGGGCGAGCAGGTAGGGGTGCTTTTTTTTGGCGAACGCCAAAACGGTCTACCGTATAGCGAACAGGATATGCAGCTGCTAGCTACGACGGCTGACGAACTTGCGCTCGCCGTGCAAAACGGTCTGCGCTTCGACGAAATAAAAGCGTTTAACAAACGCCTGCGTCAAGAAGTGAGTACTGCCACCAAAGAGTTGCGTCATAGCAACGCTCAGCTGCATAAGATCGACGAAGTAAAAGACGAGTTTCTGAGCATCGCGTCACACCAACTACGTACGCCACTTACGAGCGTGAAAGGCTATATCAGCCTCGTACTTGACGGCGACGCGGGGCCGGTGAACGCACAGCAGAAACACTTACTCAATGAAGCTTTTGCCAGCAGCCAGCGTATGGTAAGTCTTATCGAAGATTTCCTGAATATGTCACGTCTGCAGACGGGGCGATTTGCACTTGATACGCGCCCCAGCGATATTGTAGCTATGATTTCTGATGAGGTAAATGTGCTTCGTTCGACAGCTGAGTCGCGGGAGTTGAAACTTAATTTTGAGAAAAGTGGGAGATTGCCAAAACAAATACTGATTGATGAGAGTAAGCTGCGCCAAGTAGTGATGAATTTCATCGACAACGCTATCTATTATTCGCACGAAGGTGGGACTATCGATGTGCGCCTGGGCCGCAAAGCAGGAAAGCTTGTGTTTACGGTGGAAGATAGCGGTATTGGCGTGCCAAAGAGTGCGCAGGCACGGCTGTTTAGCAAGTTTTATCGAGCGAGCAATGCACGTAGGCAACGACCGGACGGCACAGGTGTGGGGTTGTATTTGGCAAAAAAGGTCATCTCGGAGCATGGTGGTGATATCATCTTTTCGTCGCGCGAGGGCAAAGGCAGCATATTTGGCTTTAGCTTGCCACTTGCTGCGCTACACGCCGACGAAGATAAGACGAAATAATTCGTAGAGCAGATAGCCTAGTATGATCACGACAGCTGCAGCGATGAGTGCGGGTTTGAGCACGTGCTTGCGATCGTGCCACCACAGCTGCGCCTTGTTGCGCTGCACTGCTTCGACGCGGATTGTCTGTGGTCGGACGGCGTTGCTGCCAGCACCAGTATACGGCTTGTTACGCTTTTTTTTCTGTTTGCTCATATATCTTAATTCTACCAAAAACCACCCCTATCGTATAGAGGTGGTTCTGGTAGAAACTGACGTGTCAGTTTGGATGAGCGGTCAGTCTCGTATTAGCCGAGTGTACGGCGGGCAGTGACTGCGTAACCAAGCACGAGGGCAAGGGTCGCAAGACCTGCGATAGTCAGTGGTCCGTCTGTGCTACCAGTCATAGGAAGCTCAGCTGGAGTCGCTGGAGTTGTCGGTGTGACAGGTGTAACCTGGCACATGCTTGTGTCTTTGGTGTATTTGTTTGAGTCAAGCTCGTTTTCTTTGATCGTCACGATAGTTTTGGTAGTCATGTCGCAGACGATGATTTGCGTTTCAGCGCAGTCTTCGAGGTTTTTCGAGTACTTGCTTGAGTCAAATTCATCTTCTTTGATTGTGACAATTTGCTTTGTGCTGAGGTCACAGACTTTGATCTCGCCTGGCTGTGGTGGGGTTGGTACCTCAAACGCTTTTTTACATGCGTCACCGGTGGCAGTTACGTCCTGACCGTTGACAGTGAATGTCACTGTTGCCTGTACGGTGTACTTACCTGGTGTGGTCTGAGTGTACTCTGCTGCATTTGGTGTGCCGGCGACAGTTGCTACGGTTGCACCAGCTTCGTTGCGGACAGTGTAACTGACACTCTTGAACGTGCCACCACTGACACTGTAGCCAGTTTCAAACTTGAACTTGGTGTCGCTCAGTGTGCTGACAGCGAGCGCGGTACATTTGTACTCTGGCTGTGGCTTACACTCTTTGTTAGTGGTCACGTCTGCCGTGTCTTCTTTGGTGCCGTTCTCTGTGATTGCCTGTGCCTTGTTAGTGAGTACGTTGGTACCACATTTTTCGAGTTCATCGTTTGATGCTACCTTAGCAGTGAATGCTACATAGGCATTTGCGCCAGGCGAGAAGGTACCGATATTGATACCACCCTTCGTCACGTTGTCACTTGTTGATTTGACCCACTGACCATTGCTATTGCCGGTCGCGTAGTAGGTAGTGCCAGGGACATAGGTAACGCCTTTTGGCAATACGTCGTTGATTACGACATTGTCTTGCTTAACAGTACCAGTGTTTTTGTACTGGATTTTGTAGTTGACGCTGTCGCCAGGATTGACAGTGACGTTTTCGCTGTAGCTATTTGCGCCAGCTTTTGATACTTGCTTGCTAACTTCGAAGTTTGGCTGTACGGCCTTGAAACGGAATGTGACATAGCCAGCATACTCGTTACAACCAGGCAGCTTGCCATCGAGGCTGTTGTAGCCAAGTGGTGCACCTTCGCCGAACAGGCTGTCGGGCATTGTTGCGCCGTTTGTAGTACCGAGGTTATGGATAGTGGCTGAACCCTGTGTGTAGCGCAGGTACATTGTGTCATTTGAAGTAGAGGTGCCATAGGCTTCGTCCCATACTTGCTGTGGCTGAGCGTTGTCAGCACTGAGTACGCCGGTAACACGTGCTTTTTGACCGGCAGCAACACTTGCTGGCATCTGAATGCGCATTTTTGCGTTTTGCGCGATACCTTTGTAGCCATTTTCTGCACTGTTGAGGCGTGTCGCCGCATTGTTGTGGTAGTAGACGAATACCTCGTATTCTTTGCCTGGCTGGATATTTATGTTCTCACCGTAAGTACCGGTACCGGCTTCACGGATTTGGACGAAGTTACGCTCGTCACCGTATTTTGCATTGTCTGTGATCGAGTTGAACGTCACGTGATCTGCTGGATCCTGCATAGTGTATGTAGGACGATCTGGACCCCATGCGTAGAGGCTAGCTGGCACGGCGATAGCCGCAGCTACGATAGCCAGTGTTGCAACTCGCTTTGGTGCGCTTCGCAGCGCAGCGAATAGTTTTTTCATTACACACTCCTTTATGAGCACTCCACATGCTCATTTGTTATAGTTTAATTGTCATTATACAACAAAAATTATAAAAGTAAATATTTTATACAACTTTTTTAACACAAGCGCTATACCGATTTGTTAATGTTCGGATCGTGCAAGTCAGATTATTACGATACATCTAGGGAATATCCCGGGGAGCCAACTTGTGGCTAGCTCCCCGGAGATACCCGTCTATCTATTTAGTTGTGTCGATCACCCCAGATGCTGAGGCTTGTATGCACCGCCCACCGGACGTCGCACGAAGCGTAGCACGAGAGCACCACCAATCAGCATGCCAAACAGCACAAAGACGATCACGGCCAAGAGGCCGGGACCTGTGCTGAGCGGAGATGAATAGGCGCTGTTCTCGATTGCCATGCTGGTAGGCGCAGCGTCTTCAGCTTCACCTGTGACTACTGCACTGGTGTGTGCAGGCTGGTTGCCGGCAGTATCACCAGAACCTGCGGTATCGCCACCAGTTCCGCTACCGGACCCAGTGCCTCCATCGCCGGCTGCACCTTCGCTCGAACCGCTATCTCCTCCGCCCGGCAACGCGCCGGGGTCGGGGATGGCGGTCTGCCCACCGGTTTGTCCACCCGCACTCGGTACGGTCGGAACTGTTGTCTCCGGCGCGGGTGCGTCGGAGGTGACGGTGGGGTCAATCGGATCCGGCTCTGGAGGCAATGAAGTCTCCAGCTCGCTGCTTGGGGGCGGCGAAGCGGGGGTCCGACTTGTCGGCGGATCGATGCCACCGGACTGCGACTTGCAGTCCGGGTGCCCCGGAGGGCATGTTGTGGTTGTCGGCGGCGTCGTCGTGGGAGGCGTCGTCGTCGGCGGTGTGGTTGTCGGCGGCGTCGTCGTGGGAGGCGTCGTCGTCGGCGGTGTGGTTGTCGGCGGCGTCGTCGTGGGAGGCGTCGTCGTCGGCGGTGTCGATGGAGGTGGCCCACCACCCTGTCCCGGCGGCCGGATCGGCTGCGGGGGAGCGGTTGGTGACATCTCCTTGAACGGGGCTGCTGCGGATGGCTGGTCGTTGCACAACGGCCGGTTACCCACTTCGTAAAACCCGATCGGATTCTTGTCCTTGCCGCACTTGGCGAAGAACAAGGTGTAGCCCATCTTCTGCAGCTCTGATTGCTGTGTCGGAGTGGCGATATCCGTACGAGTTGCACCCGGGATCATGCCGAACGAGTAGTACGGCATGTCACCCAGATCCGCCAACGATACTCCGCATGTTGCGGCGAAGTACCCGTCGAGATCCCGCTGCCACCGCTGCCGGTCAGACCGGTAGGCGGTAGCGAGTTGCTTGATCTCTTCCTTGTTGGCGGTCAGCCCGTCGCGTCGTACCAAGATCCAGGACGCAGCGACGCAGGGGTCGCTCGCCACATTCTCTCGGTAGTGCTGCCATACCGCGTTGACGTCCGAAAGGTCAATATTCGGGGTTGGCCCGAAATTGTTGCTACCTTTCGGCGCGTCGAATGCGCGGCAGTTGGCATCACCGGTTGTCACCTTGGGGGCGGTCGTGGTCTGCCCGGAATCGAGCGTCCCCACGACAGCCGCCTTGACGACATCCTCGCCCTTGTAGGAGCTGGGGACCGGCATGGTTGCATTACCGACTGCCATTGCCACCCCGACGACCATGATGGTCACCATGACTCCGGCGACTGTGCCGTTCACCTTGGCGACGCGGTTTTGATCCGCGCTATGGCCACCTCGTTTGAAGTAGAGGTAGACCACAGTTGCCATGGAAATGAGCATCAGTACGATGCCGACACCGTACAATGGTGTCTGCAGCGGACCGAGCTTGGGCGGAAAGACGAGCAGCCAGGCGAGCGCAATACCGAATACGACGATCGCACACGCAAGGCCTTTCGACCATAGCTGGTGCCACGCGAACCACGCTGCGAGCAGCGTGGCCACGATGATGACGGCGAGCATCATGCCGCCACCTCCTCTCGGTTGGTGGTGGCGATGCCACCGATACTGATCGTGAACATAACTTCCCCTTCCTAGGGGATCTACACCTGCACTGTGTTGTGCAAGTGGTTGTGACCCCTGGGTCGGGTACAACATGCTACCGGCAAATCAACTGATTGGTAGGTAAGATGTTGTACCCGACGGGAAAGCGCGTAAGTTTACAACGTAAATAGTAACGAGTATCTCTTCGCTTTACGTAAGAAGTAATTTCAACGCAAAGCGGCGCTGCAACTGCAGCGCTCTAGACATAACAAACAAGTATGGCGATGCCCAGAGCGCCACAGTCACAGCCAGATATACATGTACTGTAATAATCTGACTTGTTAACGAACATATCGCCCCCGTATGTCCTCACACAACGGCGTATATATTCAAATTACCACAAAAAGGATAAAAAGTCAATACCTATATACTAAACAAGCTTTTTACGCAATGCTTATGCTTTGTTGTCTGACTCGCCCTCGATTGCGATATGCGGCAAGATACCGTCGAGCCACTTTGGTAGCCACCAGGCGCTACTACCAAGGAGCTGCATGACGGCCGGTACGATAGTCATGCGCACCAGAAACGCATCGACAAAGATGCCAACGGTGAGCGCGAAACCAAGTGCCTGTACGGTGGTGTCGTGGTTGGAGATGAAGCCAGCGAAGACGGATACCATGATAGCTGCTGCAGCCACCACGACTTTAGCCCCCTGGTAGAAGCCACGCAGGACGGCTTTGTGTGCGTCGCCGGTGTGCTGGTGCGCTTCGTGCATGCCAGAGACGAGGAAAAATTCATAGTCCATAGCGAGGCCAAACAAGATACCAATACCGATGATAGGCAGCATGGTGACGATAGGTCCTGGTGCCTCGGCGATACCAAACCACCCCCATTGGAATACAGCTACAAGAGCGCCGAACATCGCCGCCACCGAGAGAAGGAACCCGAGAGTTGCCTTGATTGGTACTAAGATGGAGCGAAACGCAATCACGAGCAAGATAAGCGACAGACCGACGACAACAGCTAGGTAGACGGGCAGTGCAGCAGACAGTTTCTTGTTGATATCAATTTGCATAGCAGTAGTGCCGGTGACACCGAGTGTGGCAGTGGTGTTGTCGAGCACGTTGTCTTGGGTGTCAGATTCACGCAGTTTGTTGACGAGATCACCAGTAGCGGCGTCACTTGGGCCGGATTTCGGTACCACCTGGATCACACCTACGGTGCCGTTATTTGCTGTAGTGACAGGTAGCGCTTGGTCAACGTTGTCTTGTTTTGCGATACGTTGGGCGATCTGATTGTACTGCACGAGCGGTGCGTATTGTTCGACTTGCCTGTCTATAGCGACTAGTGCTTCTTGCTTCTTTTGCTCACCGGCTGCTTGTTGGGCTGCGATTTGCTGCTGCAGGGCAACGGCTTGCTCTGGAGTAGTAATCTGCGCCATTTGCGCCTGGATAGCCGTTTGTGCAGACTCTGTCTGGGCGGCTACTTGTTTATTAAATTCGGCCATTGCGGCATTTCGTACCGTATCTTTGTCAGCTTGTGAAGTCTGGGGCATGTTCTCTACCAAGATGAGGAGGGGGCCGTTGAATCCGGCACCGAAGCCATCGGTGAGTCGATCGTAGGCGATACGTTCAGATGAGCCTTGGGCGGCAAATTCGTCAGTAGGGAGGCCGAGGCGCATGTCTTTTACTGGATAGGCGATGACAGCGATAATAAGTACGGCGACAGCGATGATAGCATACGGGTATTTGGTGATTGTGTTGCCCCATTTCCACCAGCCCGAGCGGTGTGGCGCATGTTCATTGTGTTTGATACCGCGTTTCTGGGCATCGGCAATTGCTTGGCGTGTTTTACCGCGAAATACATGCTTGCCCGCGATACCTAGCATGGCTGGTACCAGTGTGATTGCAATGATAGCGGCAGCTGCTACGGTAGCAGCTGCCGTGAGTCCCATGGTGGTCATGAATGGAATTTGCACGACAGTGAGCGAGGCGAGCGCAATTACGACAGTAGAAGCGGCGAAAAGTACGGCGCTACCAGCGGTACCGATCGCACGGGCTGCGGCCGTCTTGTAATCATAGCCTTCAAGCAGCAGACTGCGGTAGCGATTGATAATGAAGAGGGAGTAATCGATACCAACAGCCAAGCCAAGCATGATGGCGAGTGCCGGAGTGGTGGAGTTGACTTCGATGACTTGACTGAGTGAGAAGAGTCCGGCTGCACTAGCACCCACTGCGACGAGCGCAGTGATAATTGGCATACCGGCAGCTATAAGTGAGCCGAGGGTGATGAGGAGCACCATGAGGGCGATCAGTACGCCGGCGATTTCGCCCACGCCGAGGATTTCGTCTGGCACTTTGCGTACCAAATCTCCACCTCTGTCAATTTCTACACCTTGAATGCGTGCGTCACCTACAAGTGATTCGACTTTATCTGTTGTGGCTTTGTCGATTGAACCGATAGTGCCGTCGAGCTGAAGTATGGCATAGGCGGTTTTGCCATCGTCCGAGATACCTTTGGGGTTGGTAAAGGGGCTAATCACGGCCGAAACATTGTCGACATCGTCAATCCGTGCAAGGAGCTGGTTGATCTCTGTAGCGTGGTCTCGTACCTGGCCGTCGGCAGTATAGAACACGATACGGCCGGAGCCTTTACCTTCGTCTGGGAAGAGCTCCCCGTAGCGATCAAATGTTTTCTGTGCCTCGGTGCCAGGAATCTTGATGGCACTGGTCGGTGATTTGAAGTAATGCGCAGCCGTGGCACCGAGTATGCCGAGTATGACGATCCATACAAGCACAATCACCCATTTTAGTTCAAACGCGCGCGCGCCTAGTTTTTGCAGAAAATTCCCCATATGGTCCCTCGTTTGCGGTAGTATATTTATCTCTTATTATGCGGGAGTGCCGTGCATGCGTCAATCGCTAGGCTTTATGCATATAGGCGCGAACTGTCAGCGGTGCGAAGATAGCCAAAATG
Organism: Candidatus Mycosynbacter amalyticus; assembly: GCF_025273655.1. GTDB lineage: Bacteria > Patescibacteriota > Saccharimonadia > Saccharimonadales > Saccharimonadaceae > Mycosynbacter > Mycosynbacter amalyticus. Next base: position 824,869 of record NZ_CP045921.1, on the reverse strand, counting down.
ACGAGTGCACCAATGACACTGAGCCAGAAATCTCCGCCTATTGTGCCGTGATTGATGAGGTCTCGAATCGCGGTGATGAGGTGCGAAACTGGATTGATATTTACAAACCACTGCAGCCAGCCTGGCATGGTATTGACCGGTACAAACGCATTCGATAAGAAGGTGAGCGGGAAGAGGATGAGCATGGAAATGCCCTGCACGCTCGATGCTGAGCGGGCAATGACACCGAAAAACGCGAAGATCCAACTAAGGCACCAGGCGAAAGCGATGACAAGCAGGCTTGCAACGACGACGCTACCGAAACCACCGTCTGGACGCAGTCCCATAAGATAGCCCATGGTGAATGTGAGCACTGTGGCAATGAGGTAGCGTACTGTGTCGGCGATCAGTGCACCAGATAGTGGCGCGATACGAGCAATCGGCAGGCTTTTGAAGCGGTCAAACACGCCCTTATCCATATCCTCTCGTAGCTGTGTGCCTGTTACTACACTGGCGGTGATGATGGTCTGTGCCAGGATACCAGGGATAATGATAGGCAAATAGCTCGCGACGCTACCGGCGATAGCACCACCGAAAAGGTAAGTAAACATGACAGTAAAGATGATGGGCTGGAATACTACATCGAACAGCTGTTCGGGGTTGCGACGAACCTTTATGAGGCCACGATGCGCCATGGTGAGCGATTGGCTAACTGTTTGGCCTAAGCTGACGTGATTTTTGAGCGTTCGTTTTTCGCCCGGTGTGATTGTGGCGGTAGTACTACTCATTTTCGTTCTCCTTTTTCTCGGCCGGTTTGCCGGTGATGGCGAAGAAGACTTCGTCGAGGGTTGGTTTTTGGACGCTGAGCTCATCGATTTCGATATCAGCTGTGCGGAGTTTGATTAGTAAGTCCGTAACTGTATCAGCGTCTTTCATCGGCGCTGTGATGACTGTTTGTTCGGGCTGCTGAGTTTTAACTTTCAGTGTTTTTTCGACGATCTTGGCTGCTTCTGCCATGTACTTTTTGTGCTTGATACCTAGCACGAGTGTGGCGTTGCCAATCGATTTCTTGAGTTCGTTTGGTGTGCCTTCGGCTACGACGTGTCCGTGGTCAATCACGGCTATCCGGTCTGCCAGTTGGTCGGCCTCTTCGAGATACTGGGTAGTGAGTAGGATTGTCGAGCCGCTTTTGACCAGCTTGCGAATCGTATCCCACATTTGGTTGCGCGTGCGTGGGTCGAGACCAGTTGTTGGCTCATCGAGAAAGATAAGGGGTGGTTGGGCGATCAAGCTGGCGGCAAGGTCGAGGCGACGACGCATGCCGCCACTAAAGTTCTTCAGTGGGCGCTTTGCGGCATCACTGAGTCCAAATTCTTCCAGTAACTCAGCCGCTTTCGCTTTGGCCTCGCTGCTGCTCAAACCGAGTAGACGGCCGAAGATTACCAGGTTTTCAATAGCCGAGAGTTTCTCGTCAACCGACGCATATTGGCCGGTGACGCCGATGAGCTGGCGTACGACCTGTGCTTCGTGTACCACGTCGTGGCCGAAGACTTTGGCGCTGCCTCCATCTGGGCGCATGAGTGTGGCAAGCATGTTGATGGTGGTGGTTTTGCCGGCGCCGTTTGGCCCCAAGACTCCATAGATCATGCCACTTGGTACGACAAGGTCGATACCGTCGACGGCCTTGTTGTCGCCGAAACGCTTTTCGAGCCCATGGACTTCGATGGCGGGCGTAGATGTTGCCATTATATTTCTCCTCTCTCGATCGCTTCGAGCCTTACTTTGAATTCATTGACAGCTGCATCCATGGCTTCTTTTTGCTGGGCGCTGCCTTTTCGAAAAATCTGACGCATCGTCTTCATGATATCACCTGCTTGACGGTGAAACTGTCGCTGATACCCGTGACGGAAATTCATACGGCGTCCTTCTTCTTGGTCGGCACTGGCAAATCGTTCGAAAATTGCCTCGAACTGTTTCTGGCTATTTGCGGCTTCTGCTTCACCGTCGGTTGAGAGCTGGTAAATTTTTTTGCCGTTTTCTTCGGTGTACGTTACCAAATCTTTTTCTTCGAGTAGCTGTAGGGTGGGGTAGACTGAGCCAGCGCTAGGGCGCCATACGCCCTGAGATTTCTCCTCCAAATAGGAGATGATTTCGTAGCCGTGCATAGGCTTGGTTGTGAGCGCGCCGAGGATGGCGGGCTCTATCATGCCGCGACCAGCGCGAAACCCACGTAGGTTTTCGCGCATCTCCTCGAAATCTGGTCCGCCAAAACCGCCTCGGCCGCGACCAAACGCATGTGCGTGTTCAAATTCTTGTGCAAACATACTGTATGCTCCTTTCTGCGATAACGATATATCGCTAACTATTCTTAGTATAATTAACGATATATCGTTATGTCAAGCTATTTTACGAAAATCAGCGCCAGGCTATACTGGTGACATGACGACGGAAGAAAACTATTTGACGAGAAATGGACACAGTACATGGTATCAAGTGCACGGTGCCGAGCAGCCCGGCACGCCGCTTATCGTGTTGCACGGTGGGCCGGGGTTTCCACACAATGCGCTACGCACGCACATCGCGTTGGCGGAGCGTGGGTATCCGGTGGTGCTGTACGATCAGCTCGGCTGCGGTAAATCAGATCGGCCGGATGACCCGTCGCTGTGGACAGTAGAGTTTTTTGTCGAGGAGCTTGAGGCATTACGGCAACACCTTGGTTACGAAGTAGTCAACCTCATTGGTGGCTCGTGGGGTGGTTCGTTGTTATTTGAGTATGCGCTCAAATACCCACAGTATGTACACAAGCTCGTGGCGCATTCACCCCTTGTCGATACACATCTCTGGGTCGCCGAAGCGGATAGGTTGAAAGATGAGTTGCCAGACGGACAAGGTGTGCGCATGCGCGAACTTGAGCGGCGCGGCGAGACAGAGGGCGAGGAATACACTCGATTGTCAGATCTGTTCGACGATCATTTCGTGCTGCGTGTACCCAAAGACCAAGATGTGCTCGATGCAATCGCCGGTATGGGTGCGCAGGTATATCACACTATGTGGGGCCCAAGTGAGGCGCATGCGACAGGTAACCTCAAAGATTGGTCGGTGCTTGATCGTTTGTCGCAAATCTCACAACCGACGCTGCTCGTGTCTGGTAGATATGATGAAGCTACGCCACGCCAGATGCAGGAAATAGTGAGGCGCATACCGGATATTCGCTGGGAGTTGTTTGAACATAGTTCACATAGCGCGAATCTGGAAGAGCCGGAGAAGTTTTTGCGAGTGGTAGGAGAGTTTTTAGGAGAGAAAGGGACGTGAACAAGCTCCCGTTTTCTTTCTCTGCTACGCTGTACTCCTTTTTACTCCGGCAAAAGCCGGAGTTTGCTTCTCGCGTTGAGGCTCTGCCAAGACTCTGCCAAGAAAATAGACTCATCGAGGGATGAGTCTATTTTCTTGGTGACCTCACGGAGAATCGAACTCCGATTGCCAGGATGAAAACCTGGTGTCCTAACCGTTAGACGATGAGGCCGCAAAGGTGAGCGGAATGAAAATCAGCTTGCTTATTTTCATTTCCAAACTGAGCGGTCTCATATGGTCGCTTGCGATCCATATGAGGGCCAAAATATCTTGAATTTTTACATTCAACTCGAGACATTATAACAGCTTGAGCACCTCTAGTAAAGGGTGGGATATACTATAGGTATGACAAAAAAACATGCTCTGCGTGGCGTTAATCTCGGTGGATGGCTCATCCTCGAAAAGTGGATGACACCTAGTGTTTTTGCTGGGTGCGATGCCGAAGATGAATATGGCTTGTCGCAAACTCCTGAAGGCCCCGATCGTATTCTTCGTCACCGCAACTCGTTTATCCAAGAATCGGACTTCGCTTGGCTGGCCAAACACGGAGTAGAACTGGTACGTATTCCGTTTGGCTATTGGTTGTTTCGCGAAGGTGATGGCTATGTGACCGGTAAAGAGCGACTCGACTGGGCAATGCGTATGGCGGAGAAGTATCAACTGCGTGTGTTGCTAGATTTTCATGCCCTACCCGGCTCGCAAAATGGCTGGGATCATAGTGGAAAAATCGGAAACAAGGACTGGTTCGATGACACTACCCACCGCCGTACATCAATAGATATCTGTCTCGAGGTGGCGCAGCGCTACAGAACCTCTTCGGCACTTTGGGGGTTCGAGGTTATCAATGAGCCGCTTGTGTCTTGGCGTACCCATTGGAAGCTACGTGCTTACTATCTTCGTGCATATCGACGTATCGCCAAGATCTTGCCGGATTATATATATGTCATCTTTTCGGACGCATTTCACCCATGGCTTTTCGCGGGTGCACTGCTAGGTGCGTCACATCAGCGGGTGGCGATGGATGTGCATTGGTATTCCTCCGCACTTAACTGGCGAAAAATACCAGATCTCGCATCATACTATAAAATCATCGCGAAACGTCGTCGTACAATTCAGCGATTACAGCACATCCAGCCTGTAGTGGTGGGCGAGTGGAGTATGATGCTCGCGCAGGAATCTTACGACAAGCTGGGGGATCGGGCACTTAATCTTGCCGAGAAAGATCACCTGCACGTACAACTAGCATCCTACGACAAGGCGTTGACACATATATATTGGTCGTACAAAACCGAGTCGCTTGGTGGCTGGAACTACCGTGATATTGTCGAAAAGGGTCTTCTAACAGAGGCCAAAATGTGATATAATTAGGTAATGATATTTAAACGAACCAAAATCTTGGCTACGCTCGGGCCAAATACGAGCACCCCAGAAAAAATCGAAGAACTTATGAATGCGGGCGTCAACGGCTTTCGTCTCAACTTTAGTCACGGCTCCCACGAAGAGCGTGACGAGCAAATTCCATGGATTCGCCAAGCGAGCGAAAAAGCTGGTAAACCTGTTGCAATTCTGCAAGATCTTCAGGGACCAAAGATCCGTCTTGGCGGCTTGAAAGAAAACACCGAAGTCAAAAAAGGCGATGAAATCGTCCTCGACTACGCGGCCGAGCACGACGGTCTGACATTCCCTGTTCAGTACAATCTGGCTGAAAAGGTGAAAGTAGGCGAGCCGATCTATATCTTCGACGGCAAAGTGCGTACGACCGTGGTCGAGATTCCATCCGATACGGCGATCAAACTCCGTGTAGAGAATGACGGCGTACTCATGAGCCGCAAAGGTATCAATCTGCCCGACACCGACTTCGGCGGTGATATCCTGACGCCAAAAGACATTGCTGATATCGAATACGGGGCGAAAGCCGACATCGATTATGTAGCGCTAAGCTTCGTGCAGTCGGCCGAAGACATCAATAATCTCCGCCAGATGCTGGTGAGTCTTGGTAGTACGGCACAAATTATCTCAAAGATTGAGACAAAAGCGGCGATTGAAACTGATACGCTCCGTGCAATCGTACAAGCTAGCGATGGTGTGATGGTGGCTCGTGGTGATCTGGCGGTAGAAGCTGGTGCAGAAGTAGTGCCTGTTGTGCAGCGCCAGATCATTGAGCTGTGCCGTCGCTACGGCAAGCTCAGCATCGTTGCTACTCAGATGATGGCCAGTATGGTGGACAATCCGGAGCCGACCCGCGCCGAAGTAAGCGACGTAGCGACAGCCGTACTTCTCGGTGCTGACACGGTGATGCTCAGTGACGAGACTGCTAATGGCTCGTATCCTGTTGAGACGGTCAAAGCCATGAAGAAGACAATTCTCTATACGCAGGAGCACTTGCCCGTGGCGACGTTCGACAGTGTCTTGATCGATTCTATCGCAAAACGCGACGCCATTAGCGCAGCGGCGGTCAAGATCGCCGAACAACTCAAAGTAAATGCGATCGTAGCTGAGACCAAATCTGGCGCCACAGCTATCTCTATCGCAGCATTCCGCCCAAATTTGCCTATCATCAGTGTTACGAGCGAAAAGCGCACCGCGCAGCTACTTGCGCTGAGCTACGCAAACAAGAGCTATGTTCATCCGGATGGCGACAAAGCTGGACTCGAAGTTGCTAAGCGCCTCCAGGAGGAAAACTACTTCGACACAGATGAACAGCCCGTCTCGGTCGTGATAGTGAGCGGCAAACAGCCTGGCGTGACTGGTGAAACCGACACAATTCGTGTGCGTGTGTTATAAATAGAGTATAATTCAAGCATAAACATAAAAGGGTGGGCTATGAGTTTTGCTAAACTGACAATTCGTGACGTGCCAGTGCACGACAAAGTCGTACTGGTGCGCGCAGACTATAATGTGCCACTAATGGGCGGCAAGATTAGTGACGATCTGCGCATTCGAGCCAGTGTTCCGACGCTGCAATATTTGCGCGAACAAAGTTGCAAGGTAGTGGTGATGAGCCATCTCGGGCGGCCGGACGGCGATACTAAGCTGGAGTTTAGTCTCGCACCAGTGGCAGAGCGGCTAAGTGAGTTGCTCGGAGTCGAGGTGCGATTCGTCGATGCATGTTACGGCGACAAAGTTACTCAAGCTGTCAAAGCAGCCAAGTCTGGCGACGTGCTCCTACTCGAGAATGTGCGGTTTCATGCCGAAGAAGAGGCCAATGACAGTACGTTTGCCGGCAAAATCGCTAAAAGCTCACTCGCACGCTACTTCGTACAGGATGGTTTTGGCGTAGTCCATCGCGCACATGCGAGTACGGAGGCAATTACGCATTTTCTGCCAAGTGTGGCCGGATTATTGCTCGAGCGCGAAGTCACCACTATCTCGCATGCCATGGAAGACCCCGAGCGACCACTCTATGCCGTGATGGGCGGGGCAAAAGTAAGCGACAAGATCAAGGTGATAGAGGCATTTGTACACGTGGCCGATAAGATCCTTATCGGTGGTGCCATGGCTAATACATTTCTTGCCTACAAAGGCTACGATATCGGTAAAAGTAAAGCAGAGACAGATCAGCAAGAGACGCTTGATGCGATCTACGAGGCAGCTCGTGCAAAAGTAGGCGAGGCGGGAGTGGACGACTTCATCATGTTGCCCGTCGATGTAGCAGTAGCAGGCGAGATATCACCAGAAGCCTCACGCCGCAATGCGAAAGTCGATGCTATTGGCGTGGACGATATCGCGGCTGACATCGGCGATCTCACAATTGAGCGATTTAGTCACGAGCTTGCGCACGCCAAAACTGTCGTCTGGAATGGCACGATGGGACTCGCCGAATTACCGGAGTTCGCCCATGGCTCAGCCCGCGTGGCTATGACGCTTGCCACCACCCCTGGCATGACATCGATTGTTGGGGGAGGCGATACGGCCGATTTTGCACTCAAGTGGGACGGTAACGGCGGCAGAAGCTTCACGCACGTCTCTACTGGTGGCGGTGCCAGTCTTGACCTCATGGCGGGCAACAAATTGCCAGGTGTCGAAGCGTTGCTCGAGGCGAAGAAATAAGGTACACTAAATACAACATAAGCATAAGCGATTAGAAACGATGGCCGGACACAAGAAGCTCATTATCGGGAATTGGAAGATGAACCTAGGCGTACACGACGCGAGCGTGTATTTGCATAAACTCGACGTAGCTATTCAGGGGCATCGCGATGTCGAAGTGGTTGTCGCTCCGACAGCACTTGCAGTTCAGCCGCTGAGCCTTCAGGTAAACCGTCACAAGATGAAGCTAGCGGCGCAAAATTTCTACTGGCGTGATTTTGGGGCTTTCACAGGTGAGGTGTCGGCCACGCAGCTACGTGGACTGGTGAATTATGGTTTGGTGGGGCACAGCGAGCGTCGCCATGTCTTCGGTGAGAAGATTAAAGACAGCCGGGAAAAAGTCCAGGCCGCACTGCGCAACCAGATTACACCAGTACTCTGTATTGGGGAGACGGAGCACGAGCGTGCCAGCGGTGAAATGCGCGATGTACTGCACGATCAGCTCGTGGGAGGTCTCGCAAATATCACCAGCGAAGAAATTAACGATATAGTGATAGCCTACGAGCCAGTCTGGGCAATCGGCACTGGTCGTAATGCGTCGCCACACGATGTCGAGGCGGCTGTACTCACGATTCGGAGCCAGATTGCGCATTTGTTTGGCAAAGAGAAAGCCGCAGCAGTGCGTATACTGTACGGCGGGAGTGTCACGGCCGATAGCGCCAGCGACTACCTGCGTATCAAGGGTATCGATGGATTGCTCGTCGGTGGTGCGAGTCTGAAGTTACATGAATTTAGTGAAATTATCAAAAAAGCACACGTGGTAGTGCAGTAAAGGTCGGGCTAGCGTATGAAAGATCTTGATTTTGATGAGCTGGATCGTGCGGTTGCATCTGCACTGAGTAGCGACACGCCTGCCGATGCTGGCACGACCCCTACTGCTGAGCCTCTTACTCCTGTGGACGTAGTGTCATCTCCGGTCTCAGAGCCACAGACTACCGAGTCATCGCCAAGTATTTCTGCTCATGCCGTGCACTCACGTATTATGCCGAGTGTCGCAAATGCCTCACGAAGCACCTTGCAGCGCAAAAGTGTTATGCCTGCGGATGACAACACAGTTACGCCAACTCTAGCGCCAGAAGTGTCAGTAGCTGCCACAGCAGAGCCAGTGGTGGCTACTCCTGTAGCGCCCTCGCCACCCGCCACTCGTCGTATTCCGCACCGAGAAGGGCGCTTTATGGATGTGGTGCGGCCTGGCCAAAGTACGGGCACCTCGACTTCCAGGCCGTCGGCTGTTGCTACACCTGCATCTGCGAGTGACGACACCTCGGTAGAAGTAGCTCCAGAGCAGACACCTGATACGCTAAATGTCGAGGCGAGCCCGGAGACGAATACGAGCCTCGAGGCGGCAATCAACGAGCTATTTGTCAGTGAAGGTCATGATCCTGTGGTAGGTAACGCCCCTGCAGGCGAGACTGGGCTGGAGACTGCGCCAGAGGCCGAAGCTACCGCACTAGACTCGGTGCCCGAAGAAGCGCCGTCTGTCGGTGACGCCCCTACAGGTGATGATTCTGTCGAGGCAATCGCAGCTGAGTTGGGCGCTGCACCGGTCGAGACTTCTGCGCCTGCCGTTTCACCGTTTCTCAGTGATGCCAAGGTAGAGAAGCGACCGCTGGGCGGCTTGTCTGACGTGGCCGAGTCCGAGGTATCTGAGCCTGTCAGTACTACAACCTCATCTGTCGAACAGCCTGCAGAAGAGCCGGTAGCTCCTGCGCCCGAGCCAGAAAATACTCCCATCCCAGAGGAACTTGCGAGCGATCTGCTTGCCATCGAATCTGGCGCTCCTGCATCTGAATCGAAAAATAACGAGGCTGGAGGGGACAAAGCCATGGCTACCAACAAGGTACCAGCCGGTCCGGCTTCCATCGCCCGCCAATACAAAGAGCAGCCTCGTACTGCATCCGAAGATGATGAATCTGGTGCTATCTTCGACCCTCAGACTTACCAGCAGCCTATTGAGCACCCTGCCAAGAAATCATCTGGCTGGGGATGGATTATCGCGATCATCATCATTATCTTGCTGGCGGTTGGCGGCGCGGTAGCGGCATGGTTTGGCGGCTTACTCCCTGTCGCTCTGTAGTCACGATAGTATATACTAGATACAATGAATATTCTCGAGGGACTCAACGAGCCGCAAGCTAGGGCGGTGCAGACTACAGACGGGCCGGTGCTCATACTGGCAGGGGCGGGCAGCGGCAAGACCAAAGCACTCACCCACCGTATTGCCTATCTTATCGCTGAGCAGGGTGTCTGGCCGAACGAAATTCTGGCTGTGACGTTTACTAACAAAGCGGCACGTGAAATGCGCTTTCGTCTAGCTGACATCTTACAACAAGACGCTGCCAAACGTGATTTTATGCCTTGGATGGGGACGTTCCATAGTATTTGTGTACGCCTACTTCGCATGGACGGCACACACATTGGTATTCAGTCCAACTTTGTGATTTATGATGAAGACGATCGTCGCAGCGTCATCAAACAGGCTATGAAGACACTGGGTGTGACCGACAAACAGCTCAAAGCAAATGCTGCCAGCTCGATCATCTCTACAGAGAAAAATAAACTGAATGACCCAGAGACGATGTTGGCTAACGCCAAATACCCGTACCAGCAGATGATTGCCGAGGTGTACGCGGAATATGAGAAGCAACGACGGGCAAGTGGCGCGCTGGACTTCGATGACTTACTCATAGAGGTTGTGCGCTTGCTGCGCGATGTGCCAGAAGTGCGTCAGAAATGGCAACAGCGCTTTCGTCATATCCTCATCGATGAGTATCAGGATACCAATGCCGCTCAGTACGCGATTGTCAAACTACTTGTCAATACGGATCGTAACATCTGTGTAGTAGGTGATGATTGGCAGTCGATCTATAGTTGGCGGGGCGCTGATTTTACCAATATCCTTAATTTTGAACGAGATTTTCCAGGGGCTGAAGTTGTGAAGCTCGAGCAAAATTATCGCAGTACCCAGGCGATTCTCGATGCGGCGCAGCAAGTCATCGCACACAACAAAAACCGTACCGAAAAAATGCTTTGGACTGACAGTAAGCAAGGTTCAGCGTTGCAGCTGCAAGCGTACTACAGTGAAGACGAAGAGGCCGCCGCCGTGGCAGATCATGTCGACGTGCAGGTGCGAATGGGCGGGCGTGAATACGACGATTTCGCAGTACTATATCGCACCAACGCCCAGAGCTTTGCCCTGGAGCGGGCATTCCGGCAGCGGTTTATGCCAGTGCAGATTATTGGCGGTATGCGCTTTCTCGACCGCGCCGAAGTAAAAGATATTTTGGCGTATTTGCGCCTCGCATATCAACCGAGCGATGTCGCCAGCTTTCTGCGCATCGTTAATACACCGGCACGCGGTATTGGCACGGTGAGTGTCGAGAAGTTCCTGACATGGCAGCGCGCGAGTGGCATGGATATTATAGCTGCCATGACAAACGCGGAGCAGTCGAGTAGCGTTACGGGTAGGGCACGCACAGCTCTCGTGAGTCTTGGCGACATGTTCCGGATCATCCAGGTGAAACTAGCCGACAACACACCGCCGGGTGATGTAATCGAATACATCTACGATGTCTCGCACTATCGTACACATCTTGACGATGGCACACCCAAAGCCGATGAGCGCATCGAAAACATCGCTTCGCTGGTAGCCGAAGCCGCTACATATGCCGATGTCCAGACATTTCTGGAAGAGGTGGCGCTCATGTCGAGTACCGATAAGGCAAACGAAAAGGGACAGGTCACGTTGATGACACTGCACGCTGCCAAAGGCCTCGAATTCCCAGTGGTACATATGGTGGGTATGGAAGAGGGTGTACTGCCGCATGCGCGAGTGTTCGATGGCACGCCGGACGACATCGAAGAAGAACGCCGTCTTTGCTATGTCGGTATGACGCGTGCCCGTGAGGAGCTATGGCTTAGCTATGCCTCGAGTCGCCGTACGTTTCAGCAGACGAGCTACAATGAACCATCACGCTTCCTAAAGGAGATCGATGGCCTAGCTGGCGGTCGTGAGCCGATGCGTGCCGAGGCGTCGCATTTCGACGATTTCTACTCCGACGAAATGCTCGGCAGTGGTGAACGTGTTAAATCTGCGCAGTTTGGCGCAGGAACAGTAGTAGATGTGGATGGTATGGCGGTGACGATTGAGTTCGATAACGGCTCGATCAAAAAGCTCAATATCGAATACGCTCGCCTCGAGAAACTGTGATGTGGCGCAGCTATTACTTCATGATGAAGCTAATTGGTCCTCTGGCGCTGACTGTATTCTACCTGCTCAACAATATTACACGAGCTAAGCGTGCCAGGGCGCTTGTGATTGCCCCCGAGGGGCAAATCCTGCTTGTTATGAATTCACTTGGCGATCGTCGTTGGACACTGCCTGGCGGCGGCATGAAACGCCATGAGACGCCGGAGGTGGCAGCGCTACGGGAGTTAGCCGAAGAGCTGGATCTGGAGATTGGCGCAGATCGCGTCATATCGCTAGGTGAATTACCGTCGGGTAGCTACCGGGCGCCTATTGTCCTCGTGCGGCTTCGTGCCGAAGAGTTACTTCTGGTGCGTGCGGATAAGTTTGAGATTTATGCGTACCGTTGGTGTGACCTAGACAGGCTGCCGACGCCAATTCAGCCCGTGGTGCATGGTGCGCTCGGACTGTTGTCGGCGCGTGATGAACTTGCTACAATAAAATGAGTAACTTTGCTCGTGTAGCAGAGCGACGAACGCCTAGAGATTTATGAAAATCAGTACAGAGTATTACCATCGTCTGGTGACGCTGCGCGTAGCGTGTATTGCTGTCGTACTTTTGGCTGCTATGATCGGTCTGACGCATAGCGTCGGTGCGGCAAGTGACAAGCCAGTGCCTCGTGGTCAGCATGTTATCACTATCTATGACCAAGGGCAGAAGCGAGTAGTGCTTACCAAATCTCACACGGTGCGCGACACACTCAAGCAAGCCGATGTCACGCTGTCCGATCACGACAAGGTTGAGCCGTCACTCGATACCGAATATGCTGCACAGCAGTATACGGTCAATATCTACCGAGCACGCCCTGTCATGATTGTCGACGGTATGAAGCGCGAGCAAGTATTGTCGCCGTATAGTTCGCCTCGTGATATTGCCAAGCATGCTGGCCTAGCGCTCCATGACGAAGATAAATTGACGCTTACCCAGTCCGAGGACGTGTTGGCCGATGGCGTGGGAAGTAAACTGCTCGTCGACCGAGCGACCACCGCCAATCTTGTGCTCTATGGCAAACGTACTACTGTCTACACACATACTGCTACCGTTGCCGACTTGCTAAAGGAGAAATCTGTCACATTGGCGACGGATGATACAGTCTCTGTGGCGCAGGAAACTGCGATCTCCGAGGGTATGACGGTCGAAATTTGGCGTAACGGTGTTCAGACAGTTAATGAGGATCAAGATGTGGAGTTCGGCACTGAGCAGATTCAGGACGGTGATCAACCTGTGGGTTACAAGCAAGTGCGTACGCCTGGCGTAAAAGGTAAAAAAACCGTCACCTACGAAGTGACAATGAAAAACGGTCAAGAAGTTGCACGCAAAGAAATTCAGAGCGTTGTGACCCAGCAACCGCAGAAGGAAGTAGTAGTGGTCGGCGCCAAGATTGATAGTACGGCCAATGGTGGCTTTGCCGGTGCATTGTCACAGCTACGTTCGTGTGAGGGAAGCTATACCTCCAATACGGGCAACGGCTATTACGGTGCATATCAGTACGACATCAGCACCTGGGCAAACTTCGGTGGCTATGCCAACGCCTCGCTGGCACCACCGGCAGTCCAAGACGAAAAAGCCTGGCAGACGTATAAATCACGCGGCTGGTCGCCGTGGCCGTCATGCTCGCGCAAACTTGGTCTGCAAGACATATACCGCTAGTGCTATACTTGCATTATTGCTCCATATGTGGTATGATGGTATAGATAGCTTTTGTGAGAGTACGAAGCATCGCCACCTCTTATGAAATTACTAACTATGTGTGTAATGTCACTCATGCGGCCACGAATTGGCTTGTTCGTGGCGCTTTTTGCGTTGCTGACAGTTGGCGCAACCGGCACTGTATTTGCCGCGTCGCCTAGTAGCTCGCGGAGCGACAAGCAACACGCCATCACCATTTATGATCAGGGGCAAAAGCGTGTCGTACTCACGCGAGCTCAAACAGTAGCCGATACGCTGAGGCAAGCCGAAATTCCACTCGCTACCCACGACCGTGTGGAGCCTGCCGCTGACACTGTCTATGCAGCTCAGAACTACACGGTCAATATCTACCGAGCGCGTCCTGTCATGGTAGTAGATGGTATGAAGCGCGAGCAAGTACTCACTCCGGCAAGTGCACCGAGCGATATTGCCAGAGATGCTGGCATAGCTGTGCGCGACGAAGACAACCTGATGCTTTCTCAGTCGGAAGACGTGCTGAGTGATGGAGTGGGGAGTAAGCTTATCATCGATCGCGCAGTACCAGTGACGCTCTCGCTCTATGGTGCGCCGAGCCAGATTTACACACATGCTGCTACTGTGGGTGAGCTGCTCACGGAAAAAGGCGTTAAACTTACCGCAACAGACAGTGTGTCTGTACCACAGTCGACACTTGTTACTTCGGGCATGACAATCGAGATCTGGCGAGAAGGTCTCCAGACGACTACGGTCGAAGAAGAGGTGTCGTTTGCGACACGCCAAATTCTCGATGCCGACCAACCGACTAGCTATCGTGCCGTGCAAACGCCGGGTGCAACGGGCAAAAAGAGCGTGGTCTACGAAATCGTCCGTGAAGGTGGGCGAGAGGTGAGTCGCAAGGTCATCCAGAGTGTCACACTCACCGAGCCAAAAGAGCAGGTAGAAGTGATTGGCAGCAAAGGCGCCAATCCGCTCACCAAATCCAAGGGCGCCCAGCAGTTTACCGATAGCAAGGGTGTGACACACCGTGAGACCTACTACGACCTCCCAATGAACGTGACCATGGGTGCCTGTGGCGGCGGTGACTATACCATCCGCGCCGACGGTGCCAAGGTAGATAAAGACGGCTACATTCTTATCGCAGCCAATCTGTCCAACTACCCACGTTGCTCTGTCGTCGAGACAAGTATGGGGCCGGGTAAAGTCTACGATACTGGTGGCTTCGCTGCGGTGCATCCGCACGGATTTGATCTCGCGACCGACTGGACAAACGGGGACGGACGCTAGCGTGCCGACCAAAAAATCGCTTGGCCAGCACTGGCTTCATGACCGCTTCGTGCTTGATCACATCGCTGACGAAGCCAATGTGAACATGCAGGATACAGTGCTCGAAGTCGGTCCAGGTCTCGGTACCCTCACCTCTATCTTGCTCGGCAGGGCAGAGCAGGTGATAGCGGTTGAGTTTGACCCGGACTTAGCACGCAAGCTCCCGGGTCAGTTCCCTGGCAAAAACCTCGAAGTAGTACACAGTGATATCTTGGCCTATGATACGCGCGATCTACCCGCGGGCTACAAAGTCGTAGCCAATGTCCCCTACTACATCACCAGCAAGATTATCCAGAAGTTCATGACAGAGGATAACCAGCCGAGTGTGGTGACACTTCTTATCCAAAAAGAAGTGGCCGAGCGTGTGGCCGCTCGTCCCGGCGACATGAGCATCCTGGCCGTCAGTGCACAGCTCTATGCCGATGTATCACTCGGCGACGTAGTGCCTGCCGAGCTCTTCACGCCGCCGCCAAAAGTCGACTCGCAGGTCGTGACGTTGCGCACTAAGCAGCTCACATTGCCCGACGGCGTCGACGAGAAATTGCTTTTTCGTGTTGTCAAAGCTGGCTTCAGTGCTAAGCGTAAAAAGCTACGCTCAAGCCTCAGCGGTGGACTTGGCATGGCCAAAGACAATGTTGATACACTACTAGCTGGTGTTGATATCTCCCCTGACGAACGCGCCGAATCTCTGTCTGTCGAAGACTGGAAACGGCTGGCCGAGGCGTACCGTGCAGCTGCATCCTGATATCGAGATCATTCTCTCTACCACGGCCGACGGGTCGCTTCGTTCGAGTCTGACTCCAGAGCCGGAGATTCACGACCAAGCAACAGCTACATTTCTCGCTAAGCATGATATCTCGCCAGTGCAGGCGGTCCTGCTCCGGCTTTCGTATGATACGGTTGATTTCTGTCGGTATCACGAAGTGACGAGTGGTGAGGCGGGTGCGGGATTTGTGCAGCCTCAAGATATAATTTCCGATGCGCTTGTGACACGACAGTCTGACATTGCGCTTTTTCTACCTATCGCTGATTGTATCGCTGCGGTGTTGTATCATCCGCCTACTCGTACTCTCATGCTCTCACATCTTGGCCGCCATAATCTCGAGCAACAGGGTGGTACGAAATCGGTTGATTATCTGGCGCAATTTGGTGTGGTGCCAGATGAACTGCTGGTCTATCTCAGCCCGGCTGCGGACAAAGCGCACTACCCGCTCTATGGATTCGAAAACCGCTCGCTGCACGACGTTGCCGCCGAACAACTCATGGCTGTTGGCGTCTCGCGAAGCAACATCGCTATCGATGCTCGTGATACTGTTACCGATCCGGACTTCTTCTCGCATAGTGCTGCACTTCGTGGTGGGAAACAGCCTGGCCGTCATGCGATTGTGTGTCGGTTAGGCTGATCTCTCATGCAAACTATTAGGCAAAATCAATAGTTGATAGACTACTCGGACGGGCTGCGATGGATAGCAAAGACGAGATATTTGTATGTAGGGTGAGTTCCTCGAAGTATGTATACGCTATCATCCTCTGTGTGGGTAGCTGACTTTCTCTGCCGGCTGCTTATTGTTGGCAGGAGTAGCTTACAGTTTGATTGATCTGTTTCGATAATTTCAGAGACTTCTTTGCAAATATAGCTAATATCACCCACGTAGTCAGTCTCGTAAATGACGAATATGTTTGCTTGAACAGTGCATATGTAGAAGATGTCTTCTGGGTTGTTTCCACGTATAGCTTCTATCGACGATATGTCGAATCTACCGACCTTCCGTGTATCGGAAATGTAGTGTCCGAGAATGATAATAGTGTGATTGAGCATAGTATAAGTATAGTCTAGAATTAAGGTGGGGGAGCCAGTTCTTAGACATGGCTCGAGGTCTTGTGTGATTCAGCGGTCAACAGCCGGAGACTTCTCGCCGGGCTCACGCTTGTAGATCAGGCGCCCATCTTTGATGACGGCATGCCCATGGCTCTCGTCGTCCATGTCGACCGAACCTTCTTGATAGAAGATTTCGATTGCACCATCATCTCGCTTTCGCGATAGCGAGGGCAGCCCATCGAACGTTCCGCTCCTCATGCTGTAGGCTGAACGTCCGTAGCCACCACTTTGGCTGCCTCTACCGTATGTCGCTTGTCCTTGACGACTACTGCGATTACGTAGGGGTGGAGTCTCGGCTTCCTGTGCGACCCTGTTCAGCTGACGCTGGCAGTAGCTGCATGTGTCTCCCGCTCGGCACTTCCAGTCGGGTTTGTTGCATCCGGGCATGAAACCCATGACACACCTCTTCTTGATATTGGGTGAGAATAACGCTCACGAATGAAAAGACGAGGTAACCCTCGTGTTTTAGGCAAACGGTGTTTGCTTGCCTTCGATTATACATATACCGATTATATTTTTCAATATATTACGCAATATGCAAACACTGGTATAATAAGCTGTAATGAGCAAAAAACTATACATCACGACCGCCATCCCCTATGCCAATGCCAAACCACACATCGGCAATGCACTGGACTATCTGCTGGCAGATGTATGGCGACGCTACCAGATCCAGTTGGGTCATGATGTGCGCATGCAGGTCGGTACTGACGAGCATGGCAACAAGATTGCCGCCAAAGCAAAAGAGGCGGGCAAAGAGCCGAAAGCATATGTTGATGAGACGCATCTCGCGTTCAAAGACCTCATGAGTGAAGTCGGTGCCGAGTACACAGACTTCATCCGCACTAGCGACGAGCATCACGTAGGTGCGGCACAGTATATCTGGCAGCAGATGGCACTGTATATCTACAAAGGCAGCTACGAAGGCTGGTACAGTGTGGGTGAAGAGTCGTTCGTGAGCGACAAAGTCGCGGCTGCGAACAACGGCATCTCACCAGATCATGGTGTACCCTACGAACGCCTCAGTGAAGAAAACTATTACTTCAAACTGAGTGAATTTGCACCGCGCATCCAAGAGGCTATCGAGACCGACAAGCTTCGTATCGTCCCAGAATTCCGCAAAAACGAAGTACTGAATCTTATCAAAGACGGCCTCGAAGACCTTAGTATTTCCCGTCCGCGCAAAAACCTTAGTTGGGGAATCGGTGTGCCGGGCGATCCGAACCAGGTGATGTATGTGTGGGTCGACGCACTGAGCAACTATTTGACGGTATTGGGTTATCCGGATCACGACGAATGGAAAGACTACTGGCCTGCTGATGTGCAAGTAATTGGCAAAGACATCTTGCGTTTTCACGCGATCATCTGGCCTGCTATGCTCATGGCACTCGATTTGCCGCTACCAAAGAAACTGCTTGTGCATGGACACATAGGCAGCGATGGCAAAAAGATGAGCAAGACAGTCGGCAATGTGATCGATCCAAACGAGGTAATCGATAGCTACGGTCTCGATGCGTTTCGCTACTACATGGCACGTCACATCCCTACTCAAGATGACGGTGACTTCACCTGGGAGAAGTTTGAAACTGCCTATAACAACGAACTCGGCAACGATCTCGGCAATCTAGTACAGCGCATTGCCAGCATGATTACTCGCTATCAGGCGGGTGTCATCGGTGAAGTGAAGAAGGGCGAGCACGACATCCAGCTCTACCGAGATGCCATGGACGCGCTTAAATTCAACGAAGCACTCGACATAGTGTGGACGGAGATTCGTGCAGTTAATCAGTATCTCGACAGTGTTAAGCCATGGGAAGTAGCCAAGAAAAAAGATGAAGATCCGGATGCGGCCGAACATTTGGCGGAAATTCTAGAAAACTGCGTTGGCTCACTTGAGCAAGTTGCCGCCCTACTCATGCCATTCATGCCGGGTGTTGCCGAAAAGATACGTGCGACGTTCGAAGGCGGCGTGGTGCACGATCAGGGTGTGCTCTTCCCTAAGATATATCTTCATACCGAGGATCCGCGTGCCAAACATACCACAGCTAGTTGATACGCATTGTCATATCCACGAAGCCGACTATCCGCTCGACGTCGATGAAACGCTGACACGGGCGCGAGAGGCTGGGGTGCAGACACTATTGTGCGTCGGTACGAGTGAGCAGAGTTCGCATGGTGCGGTGGAGTTTGCGGCGACGCACGACGGTGTGTATGCGACCGTCGGTGTGCATCCACACGATACCAAGGATGGCTATGCCGCGATTGCCGACTTGGCGAGTCGACCAAAAGTAGTAGCGATAGGTGAAGTAGGTCTGGATTATTACTATGGCCATAGTCCACGCGACGTCCAGATAGCGGCGCTCGAAACCCAATTGCAAATTGCTCGCAAGCATAATCTTCCTGTATCATTTCATGTGCGCGACGCGTTCGAAGATTTTTGGCCAGTGTTTGATAATTTCTCGGGGATACGTGGTGTACTGCATAGTTTTACTGATTCCGTGCAAAACCTAGAGCATGGGCTTGATAGAGGTATGTATGTCGCGGTCAACGGAATTAGCACATTTACTAAAGATGAGCGACAAAAAGCCATGTTTATGGCAATTCCACTCGATCGACTACTGGTAGAGACAGATTCACCGTTCTTGACACCTGTGCCTTTTCGTGGTAAAGTGAATGAGCCAGGTATGGTGAAGGAGGTCGCCAAGTACCATGCTGCCACGCGCGGCTTGGAGCTTAGTGAGCTTGCTCAGCGTACCACCGCCAACGCCGAAGCGTTGTTTCGTTTTGCGTCGGCTATATAGAACACTACTTAAAAAATCGTGGAGTAAAGATATATGAGCCCAGCGTCAGATATCGATACAATTGAAATGGGATACGAAGAGACTGCCTATACCTCTCGGCAGGCTCTAGATTCGCACACCCTGGAGCAGCCACGTGAACGTGCCGAAGTGCAAGATGCGCTGTCGCTTGCAACGATGCTCAAACAGCTGCGCGAGCACAAACTACACGGCAGCGGAGACGTACAGACGTATGCCTAGCTTGCTCCAAAAAACCTTGAATCTGCTCGTCGGCACCGAACCGGCGTCTGCTGATATGGCAGTTCATCTGCCCAAAACCGCAGAGAAGACGCAGAAACCACTGAAGCGTCCTTTTCAGAAACTGACCGAGCGCGAACTTATCCAGCTCGAGAGTGATATTGGCGCACAGCTATTTGGTAGTGTACCAAAAGGTCATCGCCGTGAATTCTTCAATCTTGATCTGTCTACTTGGATCTGGTATGACGAGTGGAACGATGCTATGACGGGTCAGCGTATGAATATGACAATTCGCTATGAGGTGCACGAAAACGGCATCCTAAAAGTGCAAGAAGGTGCGAGGTATAACTTTATCGAAGGCCAGGAGCTCGAAAACTTCATGGCGGCGATCCATCTCTACTACGAACGCGTAGCTCGTGAGCTGTATCATATTGAGCCACAGCATCAGCACCCACTTCAAGCACATACGGTATAATATATACCATGGTCTCATCTGTCTATTATTTTGACTATGCAGCTGCAACGCCCGTCGATGAACGGGTATTTGCTGCGATGAAGCCGTATTTTTCTGAACATTTCTACAATCCCTCGAGCCCATATGCGCAGGCAGTCGAGGTACGCCGTGAATACGAAACAGCGAAGCAGATGCTTGCGCATACAATCGGTGCGACTGGCGACGAGCTCGTGATGACAGCTGGTGCCACTGAATCGATCAATCTTGCAATTGGTGGATTTTCTGGCCACAAGATCACGACCGCAGCCGAGCACGCCAGTGTACTGCGAGTGATCGAAGCGGATGGTGGCACGATACTTCCGGTCAACAAGCATGGTCAGGTTACGGCAGGACAAGTAGATAGTGCGATTCAAGAGGATACAGAGCTAGTGAGTGTTGCACTAGCAAATCACGAAATCGGCAGCATCCAGCCAGTCCGTGAGATTGCTGCGATGGTGGCTACTAAGAGGGCCGAGCGCTTGAGCCGTGGTAATCGCACTCCGCTAGTATTACACTGCGATGCATCGCAGGGATTTGGGCTTATCGACATCCATGTGGGTCGACTCGGTGTCGATCTGCTCACACTCAACGCGGCCAAGATTTATGGACCTAAGCAGGTGGGTGCGCTATGGATTCGTCCGGGCATTATCATTACCCCGCGAATTGTCGGCGGCGGCCAAGAGGCTGGGCTGCGGAGCGGTACCGAAAACGTCGCTGGCACCATAGGATTTGCCGAAGCGGCACGTATTGCTGCTGATAAACGAGCTGGTGAGACAAAACGTCTCGGCGCACTGCGTGACACGCTTGAGCGAACACTTACGAGTCGTTTCTCGACGGCCATACTCTCTGGACATCCGCGCCACCGACTAGCAAATTTCTGCCATATTTCGTTTCCTGGTATCGACGCCGAGCGACTTGTTTTCATACTTGAGATGGATAATGTACTGGTGGCAACAGGGAGCGCCTGTGCGGCTAACAGCGGGACGCGCTCGTCGGTGCTCACGGCCATCGGTCTGGCTGACGACGTGGCGGACGGGAGTATTCGTCTCACGCTGGGACGTGGCACCACCGACGCATCGGTGGCAGCTGCGACTGAGCGAATCATTGCAGCGGTAGAGCGCGAAGCTACTCGCACGGGAGTACAGCTGTGATCAAACTCATTGCCTCTTTCTGTGGGGTGGCTTTGATAGTGCTGCTCGTCGGTGCATATCTAGCACCGGATGATCTAGCGAAATGCGACGTGAGCCCGAGTGATACGCCGGGATGTCAGGCTGCGGATGTGATAGTGGCGGTGAGTGGTGGTGATACACAAGCCCGCACGGACGAAGCGGTGTCATTGTATACCCATGGTTGGGCACCAAAGCTTATATTTTCTGGTGCGGCAGCGGACAAATCTGGTCCAAGCAATGCCGAGGCCATGCGCGAACGGGCGATTGCCGCCGGTGTGCCCGAGGACGCTATCACCACAGAGGAGCTATCCGAGACGACGCGCCAAAATGCACAACTTTCGAGTAGCGTACTTGCGAGCAACGATGATCGCCGCGTGATTCTGGTGACGTCGGCCTATCATCAGCGCCGAGCCGGTCTAGAGTTTCGCAGCACTGTGGGTGCAAACACGCAGATCGTGAACCATCCCGTTCAACATGATAATCAGTGGTCACAGTGGTGGTGGTTAACACCAACTGGTTGGTGGTTGGCGCTCAGCGAGCTGATCAAGATCGTGCTTGTGTATGTGGGGATTTCGAGATGACTAAAGTATATGTCGGTATGAGTGGCGGTGTCGACAGTAGCCTCACGGCAGCACTGCTCGTAGAGCAGGGGTATGATGTGACCGGTGTGTATATGAAAAACTGGAGCCAGGATTTACCGGGTATGAAATGTCCATGGGCTGAAGATCTAGCCGACGCCAAGCGCGTGGCTGTGCAGCTGGGAATTGATCTGAAAGTGTTTGATTTCGAGCAGGAGTACCGTGATAAAGTTGTGGGCTACATGATTGAAACATATAAGGAAGGTCGTACGCCAAATCCTGACATTATGTGCAATCAAGAAGTAAAGTTTAAACTGTTTCTCGAGGCGGCTCTGGCCGATGGTGCAGATATGATTGCTACGGGTCATTATGCACAGACACAAGATGGCAAGTTACTGCGTGCTGTCGATGGCAACAAAGATCAGACGTATTTCTTGTATCGAGTTACTGCGGATGCACTCGCAAAGACTTTGTTTCCACTGGGTGGCTATACGAAGCCAGAAGTGCGTGAAATGGCTAGTAAGCGCGGACTCTATACTGCCACCAAAAAAGAGTCGATGGGCATCTGCTTCGTCGGTCGTGTGGGAATCAAAGAGTTTCTCGGTCAGTATGTGGACACACAGCCGGGCGCAATTATCGACAAAGAATCTGGCAAAAACCTCGGCATGCACGACGGCGCTATCTTCTATACGATAGGTCAACGCCATGGACTCGATATCGGCGGGGGCTTGCCGTACTATGTGGTGGGCAAAGACATGGAGCGAAACGAAGTCTATGTATCGACAAATCTGCAAGACGAATCGCTCTGGCGCCATGAAATTCAACTTGGTGCCGTCCACTGGATAAGCCATCATCCTGGCGATGGTGTGTATCAGATTCGTGTGCGTCACCGCGCACCACTAGTAACTGCTCGCCTCGTAGGCGATATACTGCAACTCGACGATGCGCAGCGTGCCGTCGCACCCGGCCAGTCGGTCGTGATCTATGACGGGGATATATGTCTCGGTGGAGGAGTAGTCTCGGCTTAGTCGACGATACTACGTGCAGCCACCCGAGCGGGATAGGCGGCGGCCAGCATAGCGAGGAGGACTGACAATCCAATTCCGCCAAGTATGATCCAGATGGGCACATCTGGCAGTTGGAGCGATGTAAGTCCCTGGGCATTTAGCACTTTTTCTATGCGCGTATTAAGTAGGCCGCAGGCAACGTAGCCTATCCCGGCACCGATACTCGCCCCGACAAGTCCCAGCAGAAACGCTTGCAATATGTAGAGTCTCGCGATCAGCCCTCGACTTGCTCCGGCAGCACGCCAGATTTGAATAGTTTTTTTCTGTTCCGATACCGACATGAGGAGCGTGTTGACGATACCAAGCGACGCGCTGATGAGGCTGATAAGCGCTACAGCGCCGAGTATGAGCCACATCACGATAGAGAGCTGGTTGATCTGCTCAATCTGCTTCTGGTAGGTGGCGGTACCAAATCCTAGATCGTTGATAGCGGTTGCGACGCTTGACACGGATTCCTGGGAGTTGGTTTTGACCACCACACTGGTGTAGCCATTTTTGTCAATATTGTCGACACTTGTCTCGCCGCTTGGAGTCGAGGCACGTGGTGACTGAATCTGATGACCCCACTGCATCGGCAGATAGATGCGACTGTCGGTGACTGAAGGCTGGGTAACGCCAACGACAGTTGCTCGCAGGGTAGTTTTCTGCTGTTCAAATGCCCGCCGCTCGTCGGCATTGGCCTGCCATGATGGGATGTCGGCGCCTATTCCACGGTACCCGGCGACGGTAGTAAATGTAAGCTGTTTGCCTATTACTTCATCTGGATTTGCGATACCGAGCGCCCGTAGGTAGCCGTTGCCCAGCACAACACGTGGTTCACTACTGGTGTTGTCAAACCATGTGCCAGCGGCAAGTGGTTGTGTGCTGAGTGAGTCTTGTGACGTAGCGATAGCTGTCGCGACAAACGATGACGAGGAGCCATCTAGTTGGAAGCTCTTGAGCTCCCATACTGATACTTGCGGCGATGCACTGGTGACATGCGGAATCGCTCGGAGTTTTGTAACAGTTTCATCAGTGAGCTTTTCGGCATTTTCCTGAGTTTGCTGGACACTGCTGCTGAACAAGCCGCCACTCACGGCGCTGTTGGCGCTCACAATGACGCTTGAGAGTGAATCTCCTTGTGTGAAGTGTCCGACGATTGCACCGCGTGTCGTGATACCGACCGACACGAGTGTGACAAGCAACGCGCTACTCAGTGTGACTGCACTTACAGTCAGGAGGCAGCGAAGTGGCTGTGTGGCGATGTCGCGTAGGGCGGTACCGAGATATTCGGTTATTTTCATAGTTGCTCTCCTGCAACTCGGCCATCGCGAATTGTAATTGTGCGAGACGCCTGAGCTGCCACTTCTGCGCTATGTGTCACAACTACTAGTGTCGTGCCGAGTTTACTATGGATGGTGCGCAAAATCTTCATAATTGATTCGCCAGTAGCCGAGTCAAGATTGCCAGTCGGCTCGTCGGCGATAAGGAGTTTGGGCTGTAGTACGAGGGCTCTCGCAATTCCCACGCGCTGTTGCTGGCCTCCAGACAGCTGGCTGGCCTTATGGTGAGCAACCGATTCTAGGCCAACAAGCTTGAGAAGCTCGGCGGCTCGTTTCTTCTGGTGTCCTCGACTGTAGCCTGCAATTTTGAGTGGTACAGCGACGTTATCGAGTGCACTGTAGTGAGGGATAAGTCGGTAATCTTGAAACACGAAGCCGATCTGCTCGTTACGGATGCGCGACTGAGCTTTGTCGCTACGCGGTAGTGTCTCACCAAACAGTTTGATCGTGCCTCGCCCTGGTTTATCAAGCAGTCCAAGTAGCTTCACGAGTGTAGATTTGCCCGAGCCAGACGGACCGACAATTGCCACAAACTCATGCTCATAAATCCTCAATGAAATATCGTGGAGGACAGTGGTTTTTTGGCCGTTTCCAGCATAGGTTTTGGAGATGTTATGGGCGTCCACTATCGTCATAACCATTACATTCTAGTATACCGCGTACGGGTAGACCATGGCAAACTGAGTGTGCTAGGCTGGTAAGAGTGAGAGTACTGATAAGTCATGCATACTCAACCGACAACAAGGGTGACGCCGCGTTACTCGATGTTTTAGTCGGCGATATTCGCCGGCAATATGGTTCGGATACTGCGATAGATATTTTGACGATTGACGAAATCGCAGAAGGTGCAATGTTTGCTGATGCGCCGCTGCACGAAGCCTTCATGTACTACGCGCTCAATCGACCACGTACACGTATAGGCAAGCTCGTCTATGCCACGACGATGATGAGTTATACGCTGCTATGGGCATGGGTGTATCGTCTGCTGCGAGTGCAGCTGCCGTTGCCCGGGCGGATTCGCGAAGTAGCTCGGCTCTACCTGCGCTCAGATATGGTCATCACCGTAGGGGGTGGGTATTTTCGTACGAGTGGTGACATGGTGACGTTTGTGAACTTGCTACTGATGTTGCACCCACTGCGCCTGGCAGAACTGCTGCGCAAACCGACATACCTATATACCATGTCGGTCGGGCCATTTTACCATGATATAGAGCGACGCCTGGTGGCGGCGAGATTTCGGCACGCAGGGCTTGTGCTGATACGCGAAGATACGTCGTTAGATTTACTTGGGAGTATCGGTGTCGAGCAAAATGTACGTCGTGCGGTTGATTCTGGTTTTGCGTTTCGGGCAGATGAATCGGCAGGACTACGTACACATATAGGAGTCGATGCATCGCGGACGCTTGTAGGGGTGACGGCACGAAAATGGATGGATGCAGCTGCGCAGGATCACTACGAGCAGGCCATGGCTGATGCGCTTGATGGCATTGTGGAGCGGCATAATGTAGATATTGTATTCATCCCACAAGTAACCTCGACACACAATCACGACGACGATCGTCAGGTGAGTCGTAGTATTGCTAACCGCATGACACATGTCAGCGAGGTGCATGTCATGGAAGATGAGTACACGCATCGAGACGTGAAGGCAATGTACGACGAACTCGACTATATCATTGGCACACGCTTCCACTCAGTTATTTTTTCACTCACGTCATACGTGCCCGCCATTGCTATCGAGTACGAGCACAAGACGAGCGGTATTATGCGTGATCTCGATCTGTCGCAGTGGACACTCAAAATCGAAGACGTTCGCGCCGACAGGATCGAGACACTCTTCGACGAGCTAGTGGCGCATGGTGATGACTACAAAGCGCAGCTTGAAGCAAGATTGCCTGCATATATCGCTCGTGCTGAAGAAGCTATTGTGCTGGTGGATGAGCAGTATCGGCAGCGGTGATCGTCATCGTTCGGCGATAGCGCACATGGCACAAGCCGCCTACGATGATTGCGATGATATTGCCGGCAAACCACGCGTATCCGATACCGAGCAGTCCGTACTGCGGCATGAGGAGATATGACCCCACAACAATGACGAGCACATAGGCTACATTTGTGGCGATAAATGACGTAGTATCATGCGCAATTTTGAGTACGGCCCCAAGCGCTGAATAGAGGGTAACCGCCACAGCAGACAGGCCCATGATCCACAGCAACGGCGTGGCCGCCTGAGCATAGGCATGACCGAAAACCCCAAGCACGTGTGAACCAAGCATTAAGCAGCCAGCAATGGCGGGAATTGTAAAGAATAGACTTGATTTGATGCCCTGCAGGACATTTTGTCGCAGTTTCGTCTCGTCATGCGCACTTTCGGCAAAAGCAGATTGCATGGCAGAGTATGCGACTGTAAATATAATCGTGACAATATTGAACGCCATATAGTAGTAGGCAGTTGACGCAGCGCCAAGCTGCTGGGTAATGATAAGCGGTAGCAAGGTAGGTGGTAAGAGATTAAGTACGCTGCCAACGTAGACGCCAAATGTGTACGAAAACGTCTGACGTAAAGCCCGGCTGTCAATCGCAAGGCGAGGACGATAGTTGTAGCGGACATGCATATAGTAGAGACTCAGCACAAGCCCTACAGCCTGCGCGGCGCCCGCCGCCACAAATACCCCCACGGAACCATACGGTATAAACGCAAAGGGCAAGATGACTTTGACTATGTTGAACACGGTGTTGATGACAACAATATATCCAGCCTCCCTGTGGGCAATGAAGACGGAATTGGTAAGAAGATTGAGGGATGAGGCGACCGTGAGGGTAGTAAACAGTACTATGATAAGTGGGCTTGAGATGATGCCTCGTAGATCTGGCGTTGTGAAATAGCTGATGACCAGAAACACGCATGACAAGATGATACTAAGAGCGGTTGTCACGACCATGCCACTATTAATATAGGCATTTTTGTGCTGTGAGCGGGGCAAGAAGCGCACGAACGATGAGTCAAAGCCCGCGAGACTCAGGAGTGATATGAGGCTCGAAAGTGATACGAGCACTGTTGCGATGCCAACGGTCGGTGGGTCAAATAGACGTGCCGCGATGATCCAGAAGATGAACCCAAACCCAGCAGTGGCAAGTGAACCGACGAGCAGATAGAGTGAGTTTTTCATTTGACGATCTGTCCTCAGCGCAGTGATTTTTTGAGTGAGTGTGCTCATGACCTTGCCTCCACGAGTTTGCCGATCTCACTGTAGCCGTTGCTGTAGACGGTATCTTCGCGGGCGTTGGTGCGATCGACTTTATAGTAGTAAAGATTGCTGTTGATGTTGACGATGAATGTGTCGGGGTGTTTGTAGTGATATACATAGGCTCGCGTGGATGGTGTGAACGGACTCGTCAGTGCAATCTGCTGCTGGTCTACACGCGAAAATCTTAGTACACCGTAGACATCAAGTGCCACCGATGTGTCTGGATGCTGCTGTTTATCACTGCGTTCGGCTAGCCAGCCAGCGGCGCTTCGTTCGGAATCGGTTGTGTAGTATGCGTCGTAGTAGAAGCCGGAATTGTTGAGCGCAAGCTGCGGTGTGTAGGCGCCGGTGATTTGCGTGAAGAAGCCGCTGGTGTGTAGAAAGATGCACGCGAGGAAAATTGCCACGCAGGCATAAATGCGATTGGCGTGTTTTGTCACAAGTGTTCCTACCCAAATGAGCGCAGCGATAATAGGGAGTGCCAAGATAAACAAGAGCTGCTGGAACAGGCGTAGCACGCCATAATCGACCGATAACTGAGGGAGTACGGTAAGTGCTACAAGGAGTAGCGTCGAGCCTCCGCATAGCGATAATACATAGAGGTCGTATTTGTTATGGCGACGACGCTTGATACGCCACCACAGTACTAGGCAGCCAACCACAATGAGTAGCTGTAAAAGTTTGGCGATGCCACCACGGATCATGCCATGTAGACTTGCCAATATCTTTTCACCACCGAGCAGTTGACCAAGTGGTGTGACGGGAAGTGTTGGCTGTGGTACGGCGGCAACATGAACTTTTTCGCCAGTGGTTTCTTGAGTGTACGCAGTGATAATTTCCTGTGGACTGGCCTGTTTGCCACCGAACAGGCTATAGCTCACGTCGCTTGCCTGGGAGCCTGATTTTTTGTCCGACCCAATGCTTTCGAGCGTCTTCGAAATCGTAGAGTTGAGGCCCTTTGTGGTCTGAGTGATTTGATCGTTCCAAGTAAACACGAAGATACCTGCGAAGATGATAATCGGTAGTGTCATAATAGGGAAGACGTTGACGTTTTCGGTGGCAAACCGTGGCTTGGTGATGCGCAGCACTACAAAGTTGACACACCAGGCTGCTAACATGAGGCCGATCATGATATAGCTACTCGAGTAGTGCGACAGAGTAAGTCCAATGAGGAGTAGAATGGTTAAGACTTGAGCGCGTCGATACTCAACTGCGAGCAACATGAGCAACATGATCAGGCCAAAGAAGAGAAATGCAATCTCTTGGCGGTTGAGCATCGCCATGTCGCCGAGAAATGTCGGAAAGAGCAGGAAGATGAAGCCCGCCAGGAATGCATCACGTGGGCCATGAAGTCGTCGCACGAAGAAATACGCGGGTATGACAGCGAATGCGGCGATGAACTGAAACACAACTTTGAAGATGTAGGCATCAGGAATACCAGTGATCTTGGCAAGCATAGTTGGTAGTAGGGTGATACTAAGGCAGGCATTATACGGATCACGAAACCGCGCAATATCCCACATATTTTGTTGCATAGTCAGCTGGAATACATTGAATTCACGTTGGATATCATGCCCCGTGATGTCCCAGCCACGCAATGATACACTTAGTAATATTGACAGTGCAAACAGAAATAGTGCCAACGGATAGTATCGCTGCATAGAAGTGCGCAGCATGAGTATGACAAATGTCACAGCAATCACGGCAAACATCATGAGCGTGACCTCGTTTGAAGCGCCATTGTTGAGTCGCACGGCACCAGCGGCAGCAGCAACCGGTAGCAGTAGAAGTATCGCACCAAACAGGCGGTGCCACTTGAACGTTATGACATCATGGCTAGGTTGCAGGCTGAGCCTACGGCGCCATGTGGCGGCGAGGAGCGGCAGCATACCGACATCAAGTGCGATAAATATACCGACAGTACTGAGTGGAGCTCGGAGCCCCATGTAGCCGAGACTGTTGATCGCTAGACCTACGAGCATGAGGAACAGAATGCTCAGACCTAGCGCAAAACTGAGCGTTTCCCAGCGAGACCAGGTTTTTCGGGCGATGAACTGTAGCACCAAATAACCCGGTACAAACAAGAAGTAGCTGAGTGTGAGTACCCAGCCTACTGGCGGTGGTACAAAGTAGGCGACATTTGCAAGAACTAGTCCTATGCCAAAAATCAGCCAGTAGGGAAATGTGCGAGCGCTTTTAGTCAAGAATATACCTCCGTGATTAGTCGCCTGGTGAGGTGGGGCCATGCTAATTCGCGTACGTACTCATAGGCGTCGTCACTCATGCGCGCATAGTCTGCATCGGACGCGATGGCGTCAAGTAACGCCTGGCGAAATGCTGCCGGCTGATCAAGTGGTACTAGCTGACCGTTTTTGCCGGGCTCGATCATGTCTCGCGTACCGAGTACGTCGGTGCCGATAGCAGGTAGGCGCATGGCCATCGCGTCGATCAGTACGAGCGGCATGCCTTCGCGTTCGCTCGGCAGTACAAATATGTCGGCGTTGTCATATTCTTGGCGCAGATCGTCGTCATCTTTGCGGCCAACAAACGCTACATTGTGCAAATTGAGTGTGGCAGCTTGCTGCTCAAGCTCTGGTCTTAGTTCGCCGTCACCGACGATATGTGTCGAAAATTTATCGGAAATACCATCAAGCGCGTCAAGTAAATACGACAGATTCTTCTGATGGCTCAATCGACCGACAAATAATAGGCGTGGAGTGGAGGAAAGTGTGGTGCGTGGTGCGAGGCGCTGAAAACCGCGACGAATGCCGTTTGGTACGATATGTACGCGAGTGTGATCAACTTGATATTTGCGCATGACAAGCTCGCGCTGATCTTCAGAAAACACGATAACTTTATCGGCATGCTGTAGCATTCTCGGAAACAGGAGCTGTTTGTAAAGCACAAATAGCTGACCAAACATACCGGATGGCACGACATCGAGATGAAAATGCGCCACAAAAGTACCGCCGCGCAGGCGAGACGCTAGATAGGCAACTTCTGGCATAAATGCTTGTGCAACATGCACATGGTAAATACTGCCGCGCGGCTGACGTAGCAGATGCCAAAACAGACTCGGTATCACAGGCAGCCCCCCAAGCATGACACCAGGCAATCGAGATACGTGGTAGCCATCTTTTATTTCGTCGTGGTAATCCGGCTCGAAACCGATAGATGATGTTACCACTTCGACAGTTTCACCAGAGTCGGCCAGCTCAAGTGCGACGTTTTCGGCTACACGCTCCATGCCACCGAGAGCGGGCGGGTAGTAGGCGACAATCTGGAGGTTTTTGGGGTGGGGTGAGCGGAGTGCATTGGCGAGTACTTTTTCTGTGGACTCGGTAGTATTCTGGAGTGCAAAGAGGTGTGTGGCGCGCTCACGGGCCGCTGCTCCACACGATGTGCGCCACTCGTCATCAGTCAGGAACCAGCTCATGGCATCTGCGAGCGATTCGATACTGCCTGGTTCCACGAGTATACCCGTTTCGCCGTCATCGATCACGTAGGGTACACCACCAACGCGTGAGCCGATAGCCGGTATACCGCAGCTTGCTGCTTCGGCGACAACCATACCAAATGATTCCGCCTCTGTCTTAGACGGCAATACGACAAATTTACTCGCCCGATATACATCACGAAGCCGTGTGCGGTCGCACGATCCGAGAAACGTCACCTGCGACGCGATTCCCAACTCATCGGCACGAAGCGTATACTGTGTGCGCGCATCACCGTCGCCAGCGATCGCCAGCGTTATATGCTGACCACGCTTCGCAAGTTCAGCCACCGCGGCAAGTGCAACATCGACACCTTTCCATTCAGATGTTCTTTCGAGACGCCCCACAAACAGCGCGTCATACATTGCAGGCGTAGCTGACGGCGTAAAGAAATCTGTCGCTATACCAGGAGTAATATGGTGCACTTGGCGAGAGTTACCGAGAATTTGTGTGATAAACGGTGGGTACACGGCGACCAGTTTGGATGCGGCGCGAAGGGTTCGGGGCAATACAAAGCGTTCGTAGAGGCGAATTACAATATCTGGTAGCAAACGACCTTTCTTCATGCTACCGGCATGGTAGGTTAGTACAAAAGGGTATGTTCCACGATTGGCACGCTCGGCCATGTCGGCAAACCACGGTACCGGGGCATGTGCATTGATCACGTCCGGTGCTTCGTAGTCGAAAATCTCTTTCAGT
The DNA here is from genome assembly GCF_025273655.1 of Candidatus Mycosynbacter amalyticus. Taxonomy (GTDB): domain Bacteria; phylum Patescibacteriota; class Saccharimonadia; order Saccharimonadales; family Saccharimonadaceae; genus Mycosynbacter; species Mycosynbacter amalyticus. The sequence goes on along the minus strand of NZ_CP045921.1, from coordinate 793,229 downwards.
TGTGATTTCCAGCGTGGATGGTAGGGAGTGTTGGCAATAGTGCGGAGCACCGGTAGATAGTAAATTACTATCCCGTCTTCAACTTTTTTCGTGACGCTGTCGTGATTCGGGCTAGTTGTCACGATGATGATCTCGTGTTCAAGTTTGTATGCGGCGACGAGATCAGCGACATATTGCTGTACACCACCAACACTAGGTGCGTAGTAGGGCGACACAAAAAGTAGTTTCATCGTACCTCCTCATAGATCGCTTGAAGCTGGCGAATGTTGGTATCCCAACTGAAATGCTCCCGCGCATAACGGTGCGAGTAGTCAGCCATACGCGCACGTAATTTACCGTCGCCGGCTAGCCGTGTGAGAGTGTTACGGATAGTGGGGATCGTGGGGGTGATTTGCTCGCACAGCTCATTGTCGAGTTCATAAATATCGTAGCCAGGGTTGTGCGAAATCACGATGGGCAACTGCGACGCCATGGCTTCTTGGACTGTAAGCGGAAACCCCTCGCCCTCACTCGGCAGTACAAACATATCGACCGCGTTGTAGAGCTCGGCAAGTTCAGCGGGAGTGCGAGAGCCTAGGAAAGTCTTGTCTGTATCCGACGACATACCGTCCGGTGCTGAGCCGCCAGCGAGTGCGATGTGATAGCCGGCAGATGTGGCCTGCAGTAGCTTATCAAACCCCTTTTTTGGTACAAATCGTCCTACGAATAAGGCAATGGGCTGGTCGAGCGGCAGGGAATACCGGGTACGCACTTCGGTACGGTCAACACTATCGTCTGGATGAAACAGCGAGAAGTCGACGCCATTTGGCATGAATACGAGCTTGCGCGCCGGTACGCCGAGCCGTAGCAAAAAGTCGCGCACGTTTGAATTGAGTACCGCGACACGTCGCGCCACGGCAAACACAAATTTGCCGCATGTATGGTATACAGCCCACTGCACAAACCGCACGAGTGGGTTCGGGTGTGGGATCATGTCGACGTGCTGCGTCACGATGACCGGTTTCCGTAGCAAGAGCGCCCACAGTGCCAATATCCACGACGTTTCGTAGAACACATCGTGGAGGTGTACTACATCCGCATCCTGCACTCGGCGAAAGCTTTGTATTATCAATGATGGCCCAAACACAGGAAAGGGTACTCCCATGGCACGCTCAAACCAGTTCCAGACCCCGAGACGCTGCAACGTATAACCATGCTCTTGTTGCGTGCTCGGGGAAGCATCGGCCGCGCTGGTCAGCACTGTCACCTCATGACCTGCGGCTGCTAGTTGCGTGGCCTGAGTTTTAGCGACAATCTCCATACCGCCGACATGTGGTGGAAAATAGTGAATTCCTATCAATATTTTCATAGCCCGTCCTTCTAATACTGCTCTGTGTGAGCCTGCGCTTCTGTGGCTCCACGTCGCGACGGTCGCCAGCGTAAGGTCGACGCAAACATCTTGAGAATGCGTGCACCATCCGACACAGGCTGAAGATTTGACTCGCCTGCGCGAGGTGTATAGCTGATAGGTACCGAGTAGATTTCGTAGTTCATACGCGCCATCTTGGTGATCATTTCCATCTCTATAGCGAAGCCGTCGGACTTGAGATAGGGGCGCAGTTCGTCTAGGGCATCTTTTGTCCAAGCAAAGTAGCCAGTCAGTACATCTGTCACCGGTACGCGGTGTGTATGTTTGACGATATTGGTGAAGAACCAATTGCCAACACGGCTAGTGAGGTTCATCGAGTGCTCTGTGCGCTTGCCATTGAGGCGTGAGCCGATAACAACTTTGCAGAAGTTGTTGTGTAATGGCTCTACCATACGTAGCACTTCGCCAGAATCGTAGGTGTCATCGCCGTCGAGCATAACCACGTAGTCCGTGTCTTCTGGTAGATTCCAAAACCCTGTGCGGATTGCATTGCCTTTGCCTTTTTTTGACTCGTGTAGCACCGCGGCGCCCGCCTGCTCGGCTACTTCGGCGGTGTTATCGGTGGAATTATTATCGATGACATATACCTGTAGATTCCAGCGATTACGTGCCGCTCGTTTGTACGGCATCTTTTTGATCACATCTGCGATACCTTTTGCTTCGTTGTAGCACGGTATCAGTACCGCGACATTATACATCTTCTTGGTCTTATGGGTGCTCTTTCGGGATAGTGCCATAGGCTCCTAATATCTCCTTCTAGGGGGTTAACCAATATGAAATCACACGACGCTCCTGTTTCTGTACGTCTCCTTCTTGGTATATCAGAGTCACTTGCAGCTTTGATGGCTGCTCAGTAGGTGTGGCCGTGACGGTCTGTCGTATATCAGCGTGTTGCTCGTGCGCCAGCTCCTTGGTACCACTTGCCAGCGTGGTGTGCTGGCCCGTGTCCGGAGTGATCTGCTCTACCTGGTAGGTATATGCTACAGTTGCAAATTCCCTATTTTTGACCGTAAATGCTATAGGTAGAGGATTATCTGGGGTGATGGTACGAGGTAACTCGTTTGGTTTCTCAAAAAAAAGTTCGGTCGTGCCCTCTGGCTGCGGCCAGAGCTGCATGGAACCGAGTATTGCATGTGCATTTTGTGTAAATGCGAGGGCTAGTAACCCTGCGACTGTCAGCACAAGTGCTGCAGCGCCATATCGTAGTGTATGTGGTAGTGAAGATTTGCGGGTGATTCGTCACCTCCTCTCTCGAAGTACTCACATCTTTTGCGATGCTGGCGATGGGCGGGTTGGTAACTTCGTTACGTTTTGTATTCTGCCCATATATCCATCGTAGCGAGCTTGTCTGGGCATGTAAACCTTTCAGGCTTTTTTGGGCTCCAGGTGCTTTAGGGGTGCGCTACCGAACAATTTTTGGGTGTTTATTTGTTACAACAGTTGCGTGATCCTCTGTACCTAGAACCCTCAGCCGAAATTTGCTATACTTAACAGATATGAATACCGAACAAATCCGCAATGCCTACCTGAAGTTTTTTGAAGAACGAGGACATGCTGTGGTGTCTAGAGCGCCCCTTGTACTGAAGGATGATCCGACAACTCTTTTCACTGGCAGTGGCATGCAGCCTATGATCCCATATCTACTTGGTCAGCCACACCCAGATGGTCAGCGTATTGTGGATAGCCAGACATGCTTACGTGCGCAAGATATCGACGATATCGGTGACAACCGCCATACTACTTTCTTCGAAATGCTTGGCAACTGGAGCATGGGGGATTATTTCAAGCAGCAGCAGATTGAGTGGATGTTTGAATTTCTCAGCGAAGTGGTAGAGCTCGACGTAAGCAAACTCTACGTGACATGCTATGCGGGCAACGAGGAGCTTGGTATTGCTAAAGACACCGAAGCCGCCGAGGTATGGAGGCGTCTGTTTGACGCTAAAGGCCTCAGTAGTGGCGAGGCGGAAATCGGTAGCGAAGAAGCTGGCTATGCGCGCGGCATGCAGGACGGCGAACGCATCTTTTACTACGATGGCAGCAAAAACTGGTGGAGCCGCAATGGCAACGAGCATAATACTCCAGTGGGCGACCCATGTGGCCCGGACAGCGAGATGTTCTACGATTTCGGTACCGAGCACGACACTAGCTTTGGCGAATACTGCCACCCCAACTGCGACTGCGGACGCTTCATGGAAATCGGCAACAATGTCTTCATGGCATACAAAAAGGTCGGCGAAGGTAAGTTCGAAGCGCTTGAGCGGCCAAATGTCGATCACGGCTCCGGCCTAGAGCGCATCGCGGCAGCCAAACTCGGCAATCCAGACGTCTTCCGCATCAGCCTTATGTGGCCAATTATCGAGAAACTCCAGACATTATCTGGCAAGAAGTACGAAAGCCACACCGAAAGCATGCGAGTGATCGCCGATCATCTGCGTGCCGCCACCTTCTTGGCGGTTGACGGCTGCGTGCCCAGCAACAAAGAGCAGGGGTATGTGATGCGCCGCCTCTTGCGTCGGGCGATTCGCTTCAGTTTCGATCTCGGTATCGAGCAGAATTTTCTGCAGGAAATCGTACCAGTAATTGCTGATTTGTACGAGAATGATTTCCCGGAAGTCAAATCAAATCGCGACACGATCATCACAGTGCTGGTGAAAGAAGAAAAAGCGTTTCGACAGACGCTTCGAAAAGGCCTACTCCAATTTAATCGAGGAATACTAATCACGGGTAATATTAACACAGAGACTGGTGAAACTTCATCTACGGCCGAAGAGATGAACCCTACTGGTACAGGTGAATTTTTCTTCAAGCTATACGATACTTATGGTTTTCCTGTGGAATTAAGTCTTGAAGAGGCTTACAAGCAGGGGATTGAGGTACCTGCCGACTGGCGTGAGCAATTTGACGCTCGTATGGAAGAGCAGCGTAATCGCAGCCGTACAGCTGGCAAAGGTGAATTTAAAGGCGGTCTCGGTGGAGACACACTCCAGCATCGTAAATACCACACCGCCACACACCTCCTCCAATCAGCCCTACGCGAGGTGATCGGCCCTGTGTTCCAGCAGCATGGTAGCAACATTACCGAAGAGCGTCTGCGTTTTGATTTCAATTTCGACCGCAAAGTCACGCGCGAAGAGCTCGACCGGGCCGAAGAGCTGGTAAATGGCTGGATCGCCGAAGATCTACCCGTTAGCTACAAAATGTACCCGACTAGGGAAGCGCTCGATATGGGTGCAATCGGACCGTTTGGCGAGCGTTACGATGCAGAGGTGAAAGTGTATCAGATGGGTGAGGGCGACCATATTGCATCACTCGAAATCTGCGGTGGGCCGCACGTCGACAATACGGGGATACTCGCCGAAGGTGGCAAGAAATTCAAAATCACCAAAGAAGAGTCCAGTTCGGCAGGTATTCGCCGTATCAAAGCTATTCTAGTCTAGCTGACTTATCGCATACCATACCGATTGCCTTACGGAACACATCTCCTGCTCTTGCCTCGGCGTCAGTATCACTTACCAGCTCCTGGAGAATCGCTTCATCCAGAGGTTTATCGGCTTGTATTGTAAAAATACACTGTTCGTTTTCTATTAGGTTCGTATCATACGGAATACTATAGGTGTATTCATAGATTGACGTCACGAGTACAGCAGGTGCGCTGGGATTAGATCGTGGCGTAATTGGCATACCAGAAACACTCATGCGCACTATATTATCAACTGCCTGTGGACCTTCAGCGCGAACAATTTCGGCTGTTACCTCACTTTTGTAGGCGTCGTTATATATGAGCTCCGTTGCTTTGTATACTCGGCTTTCTGTTCGTGTGCTGGCGAGACTTTCTAGCATGTCTACGATTGCTTCGGCGAATTCATCATTGTTCATGGTAAACGATCGACTAAACAACTCCGTGGTGGCAATATTGCTGGATATTTTGTTGTCTAGTAGGCTTAACAAAGTGTGGTTTGCGACAATATCGGTTGGGCTATTATCCTGGGCGAGCGTCAGTGTCCAGGAGCCGTACTCCTCGTAATGCAGCGTCGCTGAGTCGTAATACTGGGGTGTGGTGAGAGTGATGTCGGCAAAGGGTGCTTTAGCATACTCGCGTTTAAATGTGGCTGAAGCAGAGTCAAATTTATTCCATGCATAGCCAAATTGGCTATCAGTTTCACTATGGTCAGTTCTGAGTGTCACATCTCGCGCCGATTTTTCTACTACATCCGGTGTGCCAATCGTCAACACATACTCGGAAGCGTTGAGAAGTGTATCGCGCAAATCAGTTGAATCGTCGACAGGTAAATTAAAACGTCGTGATGCTCGACGAGGTTGGGGTGTAAGATTTTCGTGCTGTGACGAGAATTCTGTCATAATATATATTATAGCATAATAACTATAAAAAAACAATACTTTGCCCCCATAAGCACAACTGGTATATAATAAATACAACTATGGTATTTGATAAGCTACGAAAACGCGCAAACGACTCTATCGATAAAAATTATATAGTCGCCGTCGACATCGGTACGGAGTTCGTGAAAGCGATGATTGCCAAGATCGAGGGTGATGACCTAGAGGTGGTTGGCGTTGGTCGTGCTCGCCAAGATGTGAGTGACATGCACTCCGGGGCTATTGCAGACATCTCTGGTGTGGTACGCAACTGTGAAGAAGCGCTTGCTGAGGCTGAAGACCAGGCGGGTCTGCAGGCAAAGCGTGCCGTCATAGGTATTGCAGGCGAGCTTGTAAAGGGCACCACGAACACTATTCGCTACCGCCGTCCGCAGCCGGATCGTCCACTCGACGAAGCTGAGATGGAGTTTATCATCGATAAGGTGCAGGAACGCGCCCAAGTGAAGGCGCAGCGTCAAATCGCGCTTGAGACAGCGAATGAAGACGTAGAGATTAAACTGGTCAACAGCGCGCTCGTGGGCATCCATATCGACGGCTACAAGGTCTCAAATCCACTTGGGTTTCAGGGTAAAGATGTGGCCGTACAGATCTACACAGCCTTTGCGCCCATGGTTCATATCGGCGCCCTAGAGCGGGTGGCTGACGAGCTGGCACTCGAGCTCGTTGCAGTTGCAGCGGAGCCGTTTGCCGTCAGCCGCAGTGTACTCGGCACCGATGCCAGCAGTACTTTTACGGCTATCTTGGCAGACGTGGGTGGTGGTACGACCGACATCGCAGTAGTAAACGACGGCGGTGTCGAGGGTACCAAGATGTTTGGTATCGGCGGTCGAAGCTTCACGCGCACTATCGCCAGTGAGCTCGACCTCACCTACGACCAGGCCGAGAAGCTCAAAGTAAATATGGACAACGAACACATCAAGCCGACAGTGAAGAAGCATCTGGAGACGGCAATCGACAAGACGCTCGATGTCTGGCTGTCTGGAGTAGAGCTGGCGCTCAGCGAATTTGACTCGGTGGATCACTTGCCTAGCCGCATCTTGCTCTGTGGCGGTGGCTCAAGCCTCGATGCACTTGTGCAGGCGCTTGAGAAGTCGGATTGGCACAAGGATTTGCCGTTTACGAAAAAGCCTACCGTGCATCATATCAAGCCATCCGAAGTATTGGGTATCAAAGACAAAACAGGCACAATTAAAGACCACACGTTCATCACGGCTATGGGGCTGCTACGCGTCGGATATGATACAATATTAGGCAGTGGCGATAGCGACAACATAAAAGAAAAACTCAATCGAATTCTCAGAATCTAGCATGAACAAAGACGTAATCTATATCGATGTCGAAGATGATATTACCGCGATAATCGGAAAGGTTAAAGATAGTAAAGAAAAAGTCGTCGCACTTGTACCCCCCAAGCGTACTGGTGTGCTACAAAGCGCGGTAAATCTGCGCATACTGCAGCGTACCGCCAAATCATCCGGCAAACACATTGTACTTATCACGCATGATCAGTCTCTCATCCCTCTTGCAGCAGGTGCAGGTATGCCTGTGGCAAAAAACCTCCAGAGCAAGCCAGAGATCCCTGAGATCGCCGCACTGAAGGTAGACGACGAGGACGATATTATCGATGGATCGCAGTTACCAGTGGGTGAGCATGCAGCCACGGCAAGTGCGGTAGCGGCCATAGAAGCCGAAGAAAAGCTCGACACAACCGTGCCTGCGAGCAAGAAGCCATACGCTGCGCCTCCCAAATCTGGCGAATCGCCACGCAAGCCCAAGGCTGCTGGCAAAGTGCCAAACTTTGGTAGTTTCCGCAAGAAGATGCTGCTTATCGGACTCGGCGGCGTACTCCTTGTCGTATTTCTGGTGTGGGCAATCTTCTTTGCGCCACGCGCTACGGTGGAGATCACCGCCAAGACGAGTACACAGAAACTGTCCACTTCGGTGACAATTGCTCCAAATACACAGACAGACGCGGCAAAAGGCACACTGAAGTCGGTACAAGTGCAAGATGTGGTACAGTCAAGCGTGGACTTTCAAGCGACTGGCACGCAGGAGCAGGGTGAAGCGGCTAGTGGAACAATGACTCTTTCCAAGGGTACGCCGGATGATGCAACAGTCCCTACGGGTACAGGATTTAGCAGTGGCGATTGTACATTTGTCACACGCGAACAGGTGACTGTTCCCGGCGCAACACCAAAGTGGAATGGATCTGGATTTTCTGTTGTGGCCGGTACGAAGAGCGTCGCCGTCAAGGCTACTGCTATCGGTGAGCAATGTAACCTGTCTGCAAGAAGCTATGATTCTACGGTAAGCGGTATATCCGCGAAGGGTGGTGACATGGCCGGGGGTAGCAAAAAGACACTTAAGATTGTGACTCAGGCAGATGTGCAGCAAGCTTCTACTCAGATTGCCGAGAAAAATGACACCGACGCCAAAACAAAACTTGCCGCGAAGTTTGGCAAAAATGTGAAAGCAATTGACTCAAGTTTTCGCACTCTCAAAGCCGATACCAACGCGTCGCCACAAGTGGGCCAAGAAGCGCCAAATGGTACCGCCAAACTCACTTCGTCGGTAACATATGCGATGGAAGGGGTTTCAAACTCTGAGCTCGACACATTCATCAAAGCTGCGACAGAATCAAAATTATCCAAGGAAGATGACCAGCGTGTATACGACAGTGGCGCTGGCAGCGCGCAGCTATCTAATTTTGTCGCGAACGATACTGGGGGCACAGCTTCACTGACTGCAACGACGCAAGTCGGGCCGCAGATAAACGATGAAGATGTCAAAAAACGTGTAGCTGGTAAAAAATTCGGTGATATTCAAGCCGATCTCAAGTCGATTCAGGGCGTCGAAGACGTAGAGGTGCACTTCTGGCCATTCTGGGTGAGTAAAGTGCCGAGTGACACTGGTAAGATAGACGTAGAATTCAAGTTAAACAACTCGTCAGACAATGGGGCGTAGTCAGTCACTCATCGCACTGGACGTAGGGGAGCGACGTATCGGAGTTGCCGCGGCAGATACGGGCGTGCGTATTGCTATACCATACGACACTATCGAAGTAGACGGTACAGAAGTGCAACAAGTAGCCGAAATCGTGGTACGTGAAGGAGCGGGTGTCATCGTGGTGGGCTTCCCACGCAATCAACAAGGTGAGGCGACGGCGCAATCAGCTTACGCAGAGGGATTTGCGAGCAAGCTAGAGGATATCGGAAAAATAGTCTTTCAAGATGAATCACTTACTAGCGTGATTGCCGAAAACCGCCTAAAATCGCGCGGCAAGCCATATGTCAAAGGCGACATCGACAAAGAGGCGGCTGCAATTATATTGCAAGATTATCTGGAGCAACATTATGCAGCCTAATACGCCGCCTCCTACCCCTGCTCCGCGTCCACCACAGACGCGGCCACCGGTGACTCCTCCTGTTTCGCGCATGTCGCCGCAGCCACGTCCCATAGCTCAGCTGCAGCCGCAGTCTCCTGTGCCCCAGCCGAAGACGGCTGCGCCCACTCCATCAGAGAAACCTCGGCTGGTGCCTCCTCAGACGCGTCCGCCTATCGTGTCAAAAAACCATCAAGCGCCTAAACAGATGAAGGTCGCACCGAAGAAGTCGAATGCTTGGAAGTGGATCCTTGGTATCATCCTGACGATTGTCGTACTGTTACTCGCTGCCGTGGGTAGTGCATATGTATGGTATACGCAGCAGCTTGGATCGGTCCATCCCGGCTCCACAGAGACGGTGCGGCTCAACGTCGCCAGTGGCAGCACAGCGTCTGACGTAGCTTCTCAGCTCGCCGAGAAGCAGGTGATCAAAAATGAAATCGCATTTGAAATTTACTATCGTATTCATCAGTCGACCGGGCTCAAAGCCGGAGTGTATGTGCTGACAAAGGGGATGTCTGTTAGCGAGATTGTCGACCATCTTGAATCTGGCAAGCCAGACGAGTTTACGCTTACGTTTCTCCCCGGCGGTACATTGGCCGATGCTCGCAAAGTACTCGAAGATGTTGGCTATAGTGCCGCGAGCATCGAAGCGGCTTTCAGCAAGACATACGATAGCCCACTATTTGATGGTAAGCCAGCAGGGAGTGATCTCGAGGGGTATATCTATGGTGACACGTACAACTTTTACACTGGTGCTTCGATCGATGATGTACTAGAGAAGATTTTTGATCACATGTACGACGATATCAAAGCTAATAATCTCGAGGCTGCCTACGCAGCTCAAGGCATGAATCTTTATCAAGGCATCACCTTTGCCTCAATAGTACAGACGGAAGTATCAAACAAAGACGATATGAGCAAGGTGTCTCAGGTGTTTCATAAGCGCCTAGCTACAGATATGCCACTTGGTTCCGATGTTACGTTCATCTATGGTGCGCGTAAGCTCGGCGTGGCACCGTCGGTCGATCTTGATTCGCCGTACAACACTCGCACGCATAAAGGCTTGCCGCCCGGGCCTGTGTCAAATCCGGGTCTCTCTGCACTTGTTGCTGGCGCGAGTCCAGCGGATACTGACTACCTGTATTTTGTGGCCGGTGACGATGGTGTGACGTATTTCTCTAAGACAAATGAGGAGCACGAGGCTGCAACAAGAGCGCATTGTCAGGCGAATTGCCTCTTGCCTTCACAGTAGTTTAAGCTGATTTGCTTACGCTAAAATATTGACTTATTGCGGCTAATTTGCTATCATGAGTGGTAGCACATTTGTGAGATGAACTTTGGTGGGTATATCAAAAACAAAAAGTATCAACCCCACAAATGAGCCTGCCAGAACTGTCGTACGGGTACGGGAGCACATGCTCTTATTGCGCACTTTACACACAATATCACTTAATATTTGGTCGACAAGTGCCCTGTTCTAACTATTGCGAGAAGAAAGACAAAGTATGGTAGAAGCGTTCACAGTAATGTGATCGCAGGAGAACGATTATTACTACTCAGGAATCGAACACACGTTCAGTCAAGAGTGTACATCGCGAGACTTCGGGTCTCAAAGTAGCATCAGCTACCAATAAACAAGCTATTATTCGTCAAGTACTGCTCTATGCGGGCGTATTTGTTCTACTTCTTTCTATCGTATCTGTCGGCTATTATCGTCCTGGCGCTCGTGATAGCGAACCGACGGCAAGTGTTGCTGCGACCGCTACAGCAGATTCAGCGGCATCTACGGATCTCGATCAGAAGACAGCAACTGACGTTGCGGCAAATTTTGCGATTCAGACACAGATGCCTGTGGCCCCAAACGTTGCAAACCTTTCGACCTCGCTCCAGGCAAAGCAAGAGATTGCTCAAACCGATGATACGGTAATTGCAAAGCCACAGATTGTACAGCCTACTGCCGACAACCGAACTATCACTAGCTACAAAGCTCAAACCGGCGACACGGTCCAGTCTATTGCCGAAGCGCACAATCTATCCCCGCAGACTGTTAAATGGGCAAATAACCTTCAGTCGGACGCGGTTGAAGCCGGAAGAGATGTTGTCATCTTGCCGGTCGATGGCGTGCTCTATACTACGAAAGACGGAGATTCGGTTCAATCGATTGCCGATCAGATGAAGACGCAGCCTGAGCGTATTGTTAGCTTCAATGATCTCGAGGTAAATGGAATTCATGGCAATATGCAACTCATCGTGCCTGGCGGCCAAAAGCCAGCCGACCCTGCGTCGACTCCAGCGGCCGCTTCTACACAAATGTCGAATGGCCAAAGTACAGGCTCATTCAGTAGCACGGCGGGACTTGCAAACGCGTCTGCATCTGTCGGCAACCGTTATGCATTTGGTAACTGTACATGGTACGCATATGAGCGCCGTGCTCAACTGGGTCGCCCTATCGGTAGCTTCTGGGGTAACGCTTCGACCTGGGCTATCAATGCACAGGCGGCAGGCTTCACTGTGAACAAGACACCTGCACCGGGCGCAATCCTGCAAAATGGTGGTGGCTATGCTGGTTACGGACACGTTGCAATTGTAGAAACAATCAATGGAGATTCATTTACGATCAGTGAGATGAATTACGCAGGCTTCAATGTTGTCTCGAGTCGTACTATTCCTATGAGCCAAGCTAGTAACTACAACTTTATTCACTAGGATCTAGGTTTGACAAATACGCAAATTGCCTCTATCAATATAGAGGCAATTTTGCTATAATAAATAGCTGATATGTTTGTCGATACAGCAACAGTATTTATCCAAGCGGGCAAAGGCGGCGATGGCGTCGTCTCTTGGCGTCACGAAATTTATGTCGATAAAGGTGGCCCAGATGGCGGTGACGGCGGCAAAGGCGGCGACGTAATCTTCGAGGCCTCGGAGAACTTAAATACGCTTATCGACTTCCGCTTCAAGCCAGAACTTAAGGCCGAGCCGGGAGTAAACGGCAGCAAGCAGAAAAAGCGTGGCCGTAGCGGCGAAAATAAGATTGTAAAAGTGCCAGTAGGCACGCTCGTAAAGCGCGATGGTATAGTGCTTGCCGATCTGACGGAGCACGGTCAGCAAGTTGTGATCGCTATGGGTGGCGACGGTGGTTTTGGTAATGCCCATTTCAAATCGTCTACCCGCCAAGCACCGAAGATTGCCGAGCGCGGCGAGATGGGTGACAGCTTCGAAGCGGAGCTAGAGCTCAAGTTGTTGGCCGACGTGGGGCTGGTGGGCTTTCCAAATGCAGGTAAATCAACATTTTTGTCTGTAGTGAGCAACGCACGCCCAGAGATCGCCAATTATGCCTTCACTACACTCACGCCGAATCTCGGCGTGGCTGATATTGACAGCAGTAGTCTGCTTATCGCCGATATACCTGGACTGATTGAGGGTGCGAGTGAGGGCAAAGGTTTGGGTGACACATTCCTGCGCCATGTAGAGCGCACAGCTGTGCTACTTCACCTCGTGGATGTGTACAGCGATGACGTGGCCGTTGCGTATCAGACGATACGCAACGAACTGGCGCAGTATTCGCCGGAGCTTACAGAGCGACCGGAAGTGATCGCACTTACTAAGTGCGAAGGTCTCGACGATGATATTATCCAGATGCAAGTAGAGGCAGTGCAGGCAGTGGCGGGCAAGAGTGCACAAGTATTTGCTATCTCATCCACTGCGCACAAAGGTGTGCCAGATTTGCTGCGAGCGCTTGTGAAGGTAGTGCAGCAAGCGCGCGATGTAACGGCCGAAGTAGAGGCCGAGGATGACGATGATTTGCCGGTAATCTCACTGAGCCAGCAGGCTAAGGCTGAAGCTTGGACGATTCGCTACGATGAAGATGACGATGTGTACGTGGTGACAGGCGACAAGATCGAGAAATTTGCACGCCGCACCAATTTCGATAGCTACGAAACAGTCAATCGCCTGCGCGATATTATGAAGAAAATGGGCATATCACACGAGCTCACGCGCAAGGGCGCCTCGGGTGAGAGCACGATCCGTATCGGTGATGATGAGTTTACACTGCTTGAACAAGCCAATCTTGAAGAAGACTAAGAAATATAATTGACAAAAAATACAAAATATGCTAATATGTATACAATGCTAAAGTTGAGGTGCATACTTCCTTTGGTACATGTACGTTGACAATTTAGATACTTCATACAAGTTTGTAGAATTGTGTCGGGCTTTGTGGTCATCTAAGTGGGTGAGTGTGAAGCCCGACACAATCCAGTCTGGTACCCAACAATGTGCTTCGGCGCAGAACAGGAGCCATCATGGCCCCCTCCGGTTCCACCATCTCCCTGAAGAAGAGTCCCGAAATCGCCAAGGTCAACCAGACCGGCTTCGAGCCCCTCGTCACCTCCGGCGTTCTCACCAGCGGCTACCTGTCCGGCACCGCGATCGGCGGCGTCCCCGACGTCGGAATCAGTTCCAAGTCCTGACCATCAGCCGGTGCCGCGTGCCCGAAGTTTACTGAAAGGAGATTTGGATGCACCGCATCCGCGATGAGCCCCGGTGGTTCATGCTACAGCGGACACCTGTCGATTTCCTGACGTCCGCCAGGAACTCTGTCGAATGATTTTTTCGGAAGGAGTACAAGTGGCTATCCGGTCGCCGCCCAGGTAGAGCATCAGCTTTGCCATCGTAGGGAACACCGGGCCACCCAGGACGCGCCGGAGACAATCGATCGTCTCATCGTCCTGGGTGGCCACCCAACTTTGTATTTTGTGTTCTACGGCTCCCTGCATTGCGAGCAGGTTGATTCCGGAACACGTGCGGTCCGCAGTGAGTGCTGCAGTAATCTCGATGTATATCGATTGATTTAGCTGCGCCTCCTGCGGGCCACGACCGATGTATCTAAACCATCCGCACATACGAGTCCTGCCTAGCAGGACTCTTCGCTTTTTTGGGCAAAAGTCTCCATCTGTTACTCTGGATCGAAGCAAGAATGACAGAGGGATCGTGTATAGTAGTACATAGATGGCACAAACTTTCTTCTTTTACGACCTCGAGACGACCGGCCTCAACCCGCGCGAAGACCGGATCATGCAGTTCGCCGGGCAGCGCACTGACATGAATTTCAACCCAATAGGCGAGTCGTACAATCTGCTGGTAGCGCTAAACGACGATACACTGCCAAGTCCGTATGCACTCATGGTGACAGGTGTGACGCCACAGGAAACGGTGGCAGACGGCTATACCGAGGCACAGTTTGCCAAGATCTTCATGGAGGAGATCGCTACGCCGGACACTATCATGCTGGGTTACAACAGTATCCGTTTCGACGATGAGTTTATGCGTGCGTTTTTGTGGCGAAATTATTACGATCCGTACGAATGGACCTGGAAAGACGGTCGTTCGCGCTGGGATATGCTCGACGTGGTGCGCATGACGCGGGCACTGCGACCAGATGGTATCAAATGGCCGACAGTTGACGGCAAAGCTGTTAATAAGCTCGAGCTTCTGAGCGCAGAAAACGGGCTAGCGCATGAGAAAGCGCACGATGCACTAAGCGATGTGGTAGCACTGATCGGCGTGACGAAACTGATCGCCGCGCAGCAGCCGCAACTTTTCCAGTATCTTCTCAAACTTCGTAACAAGAAAGAGATTCAGAAATTGGTAAATCTCGACGACAAGCAGCCGTTTGTCTACAGCTCGGGTCGCTATGATGCCGACCACGATAAGACGACCGTAGCGCTTCCACTCGCCGCGGCAGATTATGGCAATGTGTTTGTGTATGATCTACGTTACGATCCGACGGATTGGACCAGTAAGAGCGAGAAAGAGTTGGCCGATATTCTGTTTACTCCATACGCCGATCGCGGTGATGACTATCGGAAGCTGCCTGTAAAGAAGCTGCAATACAACCGTGCGCCAGCAGTGGCACCCCTCGGCGTGCTAAGTCAAGAAGACGGCTGGGCCAAGCTACAACTCAACCAAGCGACAATAGAAAAACATCGTGCACTACTCCTCTCGCATCCTGAATTCGCCGGGCGAGTGGCGAACGTACTTATGAAGAAGCCCGACTGGCCACCGATATCTGATGCAGAGGGGCAACTGTACGATGGCTTCATAAGCGACCGTGACAAACTCCGTAGTGAAGTGCTGCGCAATACGGACATGAAAGATCTCAAACTCTACAAACCAGAGTTCGATGATGCGCGCCTGTCCGCGCTCTTCCCTCGCTACAAAGCTCGTAATTTTCCGCGGCAGTCGACACCGGAGGAGTTGGCGAGTTACGAAACGTGGCGAGCCGCACATCTGCAGGCAAAAGCGCCGCAGTTCATGCAGGATATGCAGAAAGTCGCTGCTGCTGAGTTGACCGATCATCAGCAGTTCGTGCTCACCGAGCTCAAACTATGGTTTGAATCGATCATGCCAGAGCCAGCCGAGCCGGATACTAGCGAGGAATAGAGCGAAAGCGCTTCTTTGGCATACGCTCGCGCCGGGCGATGTATTTCTGCGTGCGGCGCCGCAGGTCTCGCTCGTCGAGGATTGCGACGATGGTGTAGCGGATCGCCAGAAGGGTGACGGCCACAAACGATACTGTGAGCATAAAACTAGCTGGCAATGACCAGGTTGTGCCCGGTATGGCGCCGACGAGCAGGAAGATAAACAGTGAATCGATGATACCGGATTTGGCCAATGCAAAGAGTAGCAAAAAGACGATACCCAGTACTACGACTCGCTGTTTCATAGATTACTCCACCATGTTTAGTTACTTATACATAATGTAGCAGTACGGTCAAAAACATGCAATCATAAGCTTAATGCAGTGTGCCGTAAAAGTTTCAAAGTGTATGCCCCTGGATTTGATGTAAGATAAAGTGGTATACTAGTACAGATATGCCAGAGGTGATACGGGTTACAGGTGCCAAAGAGCACAATCTCAAAGATGTGTCGGTAGAGATACCGCGCGATAAATTAGTGGTGATTACGGGTCTTAGCGGATCGGGCAAGTCCAGCTTGGCGTTTGACACTATCTATGCTGAAGGCCAGCGTCGTTACGTGGAGAGTCTCAGTAGCTACGCACGCCAATTCCTCGGTATCATGGACAAACCGGACGTGGAAAGTATCGATGGCCTGAGTCCGGCAATCTCGATCGACCAGAAATCGACCAGCCGCAATCCGCGCAGTACTGTGGCGACTGTCACAGAAATCTACGATTACCTGCGCTTGCTCTATGCCCGCATCGGTGTGCCCCATGATCCTATTACCGGACGTGAAGTCACGCGCCGGACGAAGGACGACATTATCGACGAAGTGATGCAGATTGCCGAAGGCACGCGACTGATGTTACTAGCGCCTATCGCCAAAGACAAAAAAGGCGAATTTGCTCACGTACCCGAACAGTACACTCGCGCCGGATTCGCACGTGCGCGTGTCGACGGTGTAGTATATGCGCTCGACGAATTCCCTACGCTCAAGAAGAACGATCGCCATACCATCGAAATAGTAGTGGATCGCCTGGTTATGGCTGCCGACATGCGTACGCGAGTGGCGCAAAGTATCGAGCAAGCACTCGACGTAGGTGGGGGAATCATTGGTATTTACTATGCCGATACGGACGAAGTGCACATGCTCAGTCAGCGTTACGCTTCGCTAGACAACCCCGATATCGAGATACCAGAGCTCGAGCCGCGCCTGTTTAGCTACAACACACCACAAGGCGCATGCCCAGTCTGTACTGGCCTAGGTACTCGGCTCGAAGTTGATCCGGAGCTAGTGTTCAACCCAAATCTGACAATTGCCGAAGGTGCAATCCGCCCGTATAACCGTGTGAATCAAGATGCATGGTGGCTCAAGAAGCTGGCCGAAGTGGCAAGTGCGCATAGGTTTAATCTACAGGTGCCGGTGAAAGAATTATCCGAAGAGGCGATCCAGAAAGTTCTCTATGGTACGGGTAATCAGAAATATAGGGTTAAACTCGGTACCGGTCGCTATTATGACTCCACGTATGAAGGCGTAATTCCGAATTTGGAGCGCCGTCACAAAGAGACCGATAGCGAGTTTATGCGCAAAGATATCGAGCGTTTCATGCGTGAGAAAAAATGTCACGCCTGCGGTGGCAAGCGTCTCAAACCTGTGGTGTTGGCAGTGACAGTGCATGGCTACAATATCATGGATATTTGCGGACTTGGTATTGATGAGGCGTTGGACTTGTTCCGGAATCATTTTGAACTCACAGAGCAGGAGCAGTTCATCGCTCGCGCTATTATGAAAGAAATCGTATCTCGCCTGACATTTATGAGCAACGTAGGGCTGAATTATCTAGAGCTTGGTCGTGCCGCTAATACACTCAGTGGCGGAGAGGCACAACGTATCCGCTTGGCGACGCAGATTGGTTCTGGCCTGCAAGGAGTACTATATGTGCTTGACGAACCATCTATCGGCTTGCATCAGCGCGACAATGACCGTCTGATTGCTACACTTAAACGCCTACGCGATCTCGGCAATACGGTGCTAGTGGTCGAGCACGACGAAGACACTATTCGCGAAGCCGACTACCTGCTTGATATCGGCCCTGGGGCAGGGGTGAAGGGTGGAGAAGTGGTGGCTGCGGGTACACCGGCCGAAGTTGCCAAAAATCCAGACAGTATCACTGGTCGCTACCTGAGTGGAACTGACAAAATAGAGGTGCCAAAGAAGCGTCGCACAGTGGAGAAAGATCGCAAGCTTATCATTCGTGGTGCCCGCGAAAATAACCTCAAAAACGTTGATGTCGAGTTCCCGCTTGGCCTGATGACGGTAGTAAGCGGCGTGAGCGGCAGTGGCAAATCGACGCTGGTGAATGACATCTTGGCTAAAGAGCTTTCTGCTCGCCTACATCGTGCCCAGACTGTACCTGGAGCACACGATGATATCGAAGGTATCGGCCAGCTTGATAAGGTCATTATCATCGACCAGTCGGCTATCGGACGCACTCCCCGCTCCAATCCTGCTACCTACACGGGTATCTTTACGCCGATTCGCGAGCTCTTCGCCAGTACACCAGAGGCAAATATTCGTGGGTACAAAGCAGGGCGCTTCAGCTTCAATGTCAAAGGCGGCCGCTGTGAAAACTGTCAGGGCGACGGTATGATCAAGATCGAGATGCACTTCCTGCCAGACGTATATGTGACATGTGATGTGTGTAAGGGCAAACGCTACAACCAAGAGGCGCTCGAGATCAAATACAAAGGCAAAACTATCAGCGACGTCCTAGAGATGACAGTAGAGACGGCAGCAGAGTTCTTCGAAAATGTACCAGCTGTGCAACGCAAGCTCGAGACATTGGTGGATGTGGGCCTCGGCTATATTCGCTTGGGCCAGCCTGCCACGACATTTAGCGGCGGCGAAGCGCAGCGTATCAAACTCGCGACTGAGCTGTCTCGTCGTAGTACTGGCAAGACACTCTACATTCTGGACGAACCGACGACAGGTCTGCACTCGGCGGACGTCAAGCGCCTACTTGGCATACTCCAGAAACTTGTTGAGGGCGGTAATAGCATGGTCATCATCGAGCACAATCTCGACGTCATCAAGACAGCCGATCATCTGATCGATATGGGCCCCGAAGGTGGTAGCGGTGGCGGTACTGTGGTGGCAACTGGTACACCAGAAGAGCTCACAAAAGTCGCAGCTTCGTTTACTGGCAAATATCTCAAGACGTTACTTTAGGCACCGTCAACTTTCGCAGCATACTCGTTTATGAGATTGCTATTTCTTGGCAAACATCGACTTGACTTCGCGTATTGTTCCATTCCAGAGCAGGTCACGATTCTTTTTATCTTTGAGTAGATGGTAGAGTGGCGGTGTGATTGAGATGAGAATGATGAGAAAGATGATGGGTAGCAATATGTGGTCTATCTCAATCCCTATACTCTCGAACCAGGCACCGAGTCCGTAGCCGAGATACGTGATACCAGCCGCCCATAGCGCCCCTCCGATGATGTTGTAGGTGAGGAATTTACGGTATTCCATCTTGCCCGCTCCAGCGACAACTGGTGCAAATGTACGCACGATTGGGATAAAGCGTGCCATGATGATCGTTTTGCCGCCATGTTTTTGATAAAACTCTTGAGCCTGATGGAGGTATTCTTGCTTGAAAAGACGCGAGTTTGGTCGGTTGAAGAGGCGATGGCCAGTCGAGCGACCAAATGTATAGCCGACACTGTCCCCTAGTACTGCGGCAAGGAACAAGATGAGCACAACGAGATGGATATTGTACGGCAACACGCCGGTATGTACCAGAAATCCTGTCGTAAACAGCAGACTGTCACCTGGTAGAAAGAAGCCGATGAGGAGGCCAGACTCGGCAAATACAACTGCTGCCACTCCAAGGAGGCCAACAAGTTTGATGAAGTCTAGTAGGTCCATGCCAGGAATCATACCTTTCTATCTTAGCATGAATTCGACGCGTTTGCCGATGGAGTGGTATACTAGAGTTACGGTTATTTCCGAACAAGTATCCTAAACGAAAGGAGAGATATGGGAAATAAAATCGAACTTAAGCTCGACGAGCGCGAGGTACACGGTAAGAAAGTAGCGCAGCTGCGCAAACAGTCAATCGTACCGGCGGTAGTATATGGTCCAGGTATGAAACCTGTCAGTGTGCAGGCAGATCACAACGTATTGAAGAAGGTGCATCAGCAGGCCGGCAGTCACTCACCTGTCCATCTCACCATTGGCAGCAAGAAGCGTATCGCTATGATCAAAGATGTCGAATTCGACGTAGTGAAACACACAATCAACCACGTGTCGTTCCATGCGGTCAAGGCTAATGAACCTGTAAATGCCGAGATTCCGATTCATCTGATTGGTCAGGGCGAAAGCGAAGCCGAGAAAGCTGGTTTGATCGTGCTGCAATCACTCGAAAAGATCGAAGTGAAGGCGTTGCCGATGGATCTCCCTGAAGCATTTGAAGTGTCTATTGCCGAACTCAAAGAAGCAGGAGATAAATTGACTGTTGCAGATATCACAGTACCGACCAACGTCGA
Organism: Candidatus Mycosynbacter amalyticus; assembly: GCF_025273655.1. Taxonomy (GTDB): domain Bacteria; phylum Patescibacteriota; class Saccharimonadia; order Saccharimonadales; family Saccharimonadaceae; genus Mycosynbacter; species Mycosynbacter amalyticus. Next base: position 773,026 of record NZ_CP045921.1, on the reverse strand, counting down.
GATCGTGGACAACGACGACGGACGTGAAGGTACGGCAGATGACGAGGTAACTATCATGGATCTCGCTATCGCCAGTGTCTACGAACCGAGCGCACTGCAGGCTGCCAATGACGCAGCTGGTGGCGATGCCGAAGATGCGTCGGCAGACAGTGTTGAGGCAGAAAAAGGTAGCGAAGAAGAGACTTCGGAAGAGAAATCCGAGTAACATCGCTGACTCTGAAAAAGAAGTGCTAGGATGATAGCACTTCTTTTTCTTATTATATTGCGATGTAGTTGAATATATTTTATAATCACGAGAAATGATTAGAGGTGAACCAAAACTTTCCGCAGGAGAAGTATTACCCGGTGTTGAATATCGAAGTTACCAGCAAGACTGCGTGAATGAGTTGGTGCGAGTTCGCGATAGTGGTGAGCGGAAAGCCCTCGTCCATATGGCAACTGGCCTTGGCAAGACAGTCATGCTTGCATTGGACCTTGATCGCTATTTTGAGCAGTATCCAGATGCGCGGGTGTTGTTTTTGAGCCACCGCGATGAAATAAATGTCCAAGCAAAAAAATTTCTCGAAAAAACACTTGGTCGCCATGCGGTGGAAGGTCACACATTTCGTAGTGACAATGATCCAGATATTGCGCTTTCAAACTCTATCGTTTTTGCGACGCTCCAGTCGATGCATACGCCTATAGACGGACTTGCGCATGCTCGTGAGATATTCGAGCCCGATGACTTCGATTATGTAGTCGTGGATGAAGCGCATCATGCGGAGGCACCAACATTCCGCAGGACTATCAAATATTTTGAGCCACAGTTTTTGCTTGGCATGACTGCAACGCCCAACCGGCTAGATGGAAAAAATATTCGCAGCATTTTTGGACATGAGCGATACACAAAATCACTTGCCCATGGCATTCAAGAAGGTATATTAGCTCAGCCGCACTATATCGCCACCATTCCGGAGGACACGGTAGGCATGGTATACGAAGAAGCGGTAAAAGCAAAAAACTTGAAGCCAAACTTTGCATTGAGCGCAGAGAGCGTTGTTGAGGATTTTTTGAGGCGATCGCGTGAATATGTTGAAGACCCGAAGACACTTGGTTATTGCAGGACGATAGAAGAAGCCGAGCATTACGCAAGTCTTATTCCGGGTGCCCGGGCTATTCATTCCAAGTTACCTCTACTGGAGCGCCGCATGTTACTTGACGCCTTTCGCCGGGGTGAACTGCGAACAGTTACTTCTGTTGATATTATGGGCGAAGGTATTGATGTGCCAGATATTGATACAATTTTCTTTGCGCGATCAACGTCATCGGAAGCGACTTTTTTGCAGCATCTTGGTAGAGGTTTGCGACGTGCACAAGGAAAAGATACGGTGTATGTTTTTGATTACGTGGCTGGCTATGAGCGACTCAAGATGCTTGGCCGCTTGCTCGGCTCACTCGAAGAAAGTATGGTACATGATGTGCGTCGGGGTGATTTGGCGAAGCGGGATACAGACGGGTCAATCGATCGTCTTAAGCCCGAGGTTATTATGCCAAAGGCTTCATTTCAATTCGACGGTCATATTATTGATATTGTCGAGCTACTCAATCAACATACCGAGCAGCAAGAGCGTGCACGTGAGGAGGTATGGAGTCCTGAACACGCGGTAAAGTTTTACGCATGGATCAATAGTGAATTAGGATATGCCTCAAGTCGCGCGAGTCTCAAGGAAGTGGACGAGTATGTTGGTGTCGATGTACGACGGCAGATGCTTCGACCTTTTGGTGATTCGCTCATACGACTTCGCAGAGCGTCCGAAGGGCGATTTTTTGAGAACAGTCCAGAGATGGTGAGCGTGGCACAGTTTTGTGATGACTACATTACAGATCAACAGGCTTTCTTGGATGCAGCAGAGCAAGAAGGTATAGAAATTACGTCTCTCTCGTGGCGTGATGGTCGTAGCGCGCGTGCAGTCAAGCTGGCAGATGCAGTCCGACTACTTGCGTTCCAAGGCCACGACAAGCCACTAAGGAGGCGGGGCGCCGCTTTAGATTCACCCCCCAAAGCCACGCGGCGAGTTATAGTTAGTCAGTATATTGATCTCATGCGTTCGCTTGGCAGACTGCCGACAAAACTGGATATCAACCAAGTCAATGATTCTGTAATGCCGGATATGGCACGTGTGGATGAGGTGTTCGGTTCTCTCGCGAAACTCAGGAGAGCTGCTGGGGTGCAGCAGGTGGCTATAGAGGAGATGATGACGCTTGACGATATGGCGAATTTCTCTGGACATAGCACCGGGTTGATACAGCAGGTCGCGAAAAATCATGAGATAGAATCGCTTGCAGCCGTTGGCCCGCATGGTCTTCGAAAAGGCTATACGCCAAGTGATGGAGAGTTCATCTTGAATCAACTTGCTACGCAGGTGCAAGCTACACAACAGGAAAAAGTGAATGAGGAAGAAGGTGTTGAGGTTTGTCCTGATGATGCATACACCTTAGACGATTGCGCGCGCGAGTTCGATATAAATGTGAACTTGTTATGCCGGCGCCTGACTCATCTGGGAGAGGCTCCAAGAGAATATTGGACGGACGCGACCAAAAGCTTGAGAGCGCTGTACATAACTAATCGGCAATTTGACGTGTATTGTCAGCACTATGATGAGTAATTACTCTTCGATAAAGCCGCCGCTTTGGTGTTTCCAGAGCTTGGCATAGATACCCCTCTTATTCAGGAGTTCAGTATGTGTTCCATCTTCGATAATTTTGCCTTGTTCAAGCACGATGATGCGATCGAGTTTGGCGATGGTGGAGAGTCGATGAGCGATCACTATGCTAGTTCGACCACGCATGAGCGTTTCGAGTGATTCCTGGATGAGCTTTTCGCTCTCCGAGTCTAGCGCAGATGTTGCTTCGTCGAGTACGAGGATTGGCGCGTCTTTGAGTATTGCGCGAGCAATAGCGATGCGCTGCCGCTGCCCGCCACTTAGTTTGACGCCACGCTCGCCTACGATTGTATCAAGTCCTTGCGGTAAATTATCGATGAACTCGACTGCGTGAGCCTTCTCTGCTGCTGCACGAATCTCTGGCTCGGTGGCGTCTGGTTTGCCGTAAGCGATGTTTTCGGAAAGGCTACGATGAAACAGATAGGGATCTTGAGGGACATAAGCGATGTGTGAGCGCAGACTATCTTGCGTGACTGTAGCGATATTATGTCCATCTATGGATATCTCGCCAGAGCCGATATCCATATATCTGAGAAGCAGGTGCGTGAGGGTTGATTTACCCCCACCACTCTTGCCGACAAGTCCGACACTTTGACCAGCAGGTATGTCCAACTGTACACGTTTGAACACGGGTCTATCTTTGGCATCTTGGTAGGTGAATGAGACATCGTTCAGTGAGATATTGCCATGCGACACTTCAAGTTTTTTGGCATGTGGTTGATCAACTATTTCTGGCGGCTGGTCGAGAATCTCCGTAACTTTCGCTGCGTCGAGAAATGCCTGTTCGAGCCCTCTTATAATGCCATTAATAGCAAAAAGTGAGCCCGTAACGCGTCCGAGATAGGTGATGATAAATATCAGCGCCGCAATAGAGAGTGCATCACGTGTGATCAGGACTAGACATAGTAGAAGTGTCAGAATCTGAAACGAAAACAGTACACCCATGCGAGTCTCGGCACCGCGCTGGAGTATATCGATTTCTTGATTGGCAATTGATTCTATATGACGGCGTTGTGCGACAGTGTTTTTTATCTCTTGGCGACTTGTGCCGAACATGCGCACAAGCGTTTGATTTCCGAGTATATCGGCGAAATTACCAAAAAGTTTTGACTGAAGCTCTTTGCGCTCAGTGCGATACTCAGCACGCGCACTGTACGAACGAAGCGCGTCGTAGATGATGAAGCCGGTTAACAAGATGAGCGCAGGCAACATAATCGGTGCGATGAATGCGACAATGATGAGGCTAGCGGTATAGTTGACAACAATACTTGTCGCTTGTAGGGCAATAGTGTCAAATATTGACATGTACGAACGGCTGAACGTGTTGACGTCACCGGCTAACGCGCCGACTTTGTTGTTTGCGAAGAAACTGTGGCTATGGCGAAGTAGGCCAGTGAGCGCGCGCTCAGTGAGCTTTGTGGTCATACTTTCCTCATGTTTGAAAAGAGCAAGGTAGCCGAAGTGTCCTACGATAATTGCCATGAGTGATATAAGTGCCATAAAACCTATGAGAAGCAGTGGTGTAGTGAAATTATGCGAGCTGGTGATTAGCGACTGTGTGAAGAAGCTGATGATCAATGGGAGCAGTACAACGTAGAGCAGATGCTGCATGGGCACAAGAATTGTCGCAATGATGAATTGCTTTTTATCTTCTTTGAGCTCTTCCTTGTATATATTAATCGTTTTTTTAGTTGTGCTGCTGTTTGTTCTGCTAAAAAGTTTCAAGCGAACCTCCCGTAGTTAATTGTAAATGAAAAAGTGATATGTCACTAGCGGTTCGACTCATCCGAACATGTGTGAGTAGAGGATTCCAGTGGAATCATAGTGAATTTTATTATGTCATAGTGTTTTTAAGCCTGCAAGCAGAAAAGGGCGTATAATTGAGGTGATGGCTATATACTCTCTTCGGCATGCTCCCTGGTTCGAAAACGCGTATCGCCTCGGTATTGCCGTCAAGGGCTTCGACGGACTTATGGAGGTGTTTGCTGGCATAGCGCTGCTAGTGGCACCTGGTCTCGTGCACACGACATTGTCGGCAATCTTTCGGGCAACGCACCTGCACGACGGGCACACCGCACAGTTTATCGCGAGTTACGTAGCTAGGCTGGACGCCGAGGCGGCGAAAAACGGTATCACATTTCTGATCGTGTTTCTCATAGGCCACGGTGTCGTCAAACTAGTGCTCGTCTACTGCCTCCTGCGCCGCATTGTCTGGGCGTATCCGTACGCATTGGCTGTGCTTGGTTTCTTCCTGCTTTACCAACTGTATGTACTTGTGCTCGATCCGTTGTCGCCTGGCATGTGGCTATTTACTTTGCTCGACACGCTTATCATCTGGCTTGTATGGGGCGAATGGCAAGATCTACGCGAAAACTCTCGCGAACCTGTACAATAAGTATGTGAAATATTTTTACCAAGTCTTAATCAATACACTCATCGCTAATGTCACTACCAGCTATTTGTGGTTTGCGCTGACGTTTTGGGTGTATCTCGAGACCAAATCGGTGCTCGCGACAGCGATTATTGGCGGTACATATATGCTGTTTGTGGCGGTGTGTAGTATCATTTTCGGCACCATCGTGGATCATAACAAGAAAAAGACGGTCATGGTATATTCGAGCGTGTTTACGTTTGCTACGTTTGTACTAGCGGGAGTTATCTACATATTGGCGCCCAAAAGTTCGTTGGTCGACTGGCAATCCTGGCTTTTCTGGTTATTTGCAGGAATCATCCTAGCAGGCGGGGTGATTGAAAACATGCGCAACATCGCGTTGTCGACAACAGTGACAATACTCGTGCCAAAAGAAGCCAGGGACAGGGCGAATGGCCTCGTGGGCACCGTTCAAGGTGTGGCGTTTATGGTGACAAGCGTGTTTAGCGGTCTATCCATAGGCCTACTCGGCATGGGCTGGACGTTGGCTATCGCAACGGTGCTTACGGGCCTTGCGCTTGCACACCTGCTGCTTGTTAAAATCCCCGAAGACCATATCGTGCACGACCCGGAGCTCGGGGACAAAAAGATTGATTTGCATGGGAGCTTCACGGCGATTCGTGCGATTCCTGGTCTGTGGTGGCTCATCATCTTTACGACGTTCAACAATCTCGTAGGCGGGGTGTTCATGGCGCTGATGGATCCATATGGACTCACGCTTTTCTCTGTGGAGTGGTGGGGAACTGTACTGGGTATTACGAGCACCGGCTTTATATTGGGTGGCATGTTGGTAGCGAAGTTTGGCCTAGGTAAAAACCCAGTGCGCACAATGCTACTGGTCAATATTGGCGTGGCACTGCTAGGTATGACATTTGCGATTCGCGAGTGGTGGTGGCTGTACGCGATAGGTATCTGGTTGTTTATGGTCATCATGCCGATTGCCGAAGCGGCCGAACAGACCATCATCCAACGGGTGGTGCCGCTCAAGCGACAAGGCCGAGTGTTTGGGCTGGCGCAGGCGATAGAATCTGCATCTACCCCTATCAGTGCATTTTTGATCGGTCCGATCGCAGAGTTTGTCATTATACCTTTTATGAAAACGCCCGAAGGCAAGGCGGCATTTGGTTGGCTACTTGGAGACGGCGAGGCGCGCGGTATAGCATTGGTGTTTGTGCTGGCGAGTTTAGTTATGCTCGCTATCGTCATTGCGGCATTTCTATCTAAGCCGTATCGGCGACTTTCAGCTTATTACGCAAAAGTGTAATTATGGTATAATAGTCTCCGATGCAAAAGATACTTCTCTACTATAAATTTACACCTATTACCGATCCGGAAGCGGTGAAACTTTGGCAAAAGACACTGACCGACAGTCTAAATCTGCGTGGTCGTATCCTTGTGAGCACGCAGGGGCTCAACGGCACTGTGGGCGGTGAAGTAGAGGATCTCAAGAAATACATCAAAGAGACGAAGAAGTTCGCTGGCTTCAAAGACATAGTGTTCAAATGGAGCGACGGTGGACGTGAAGACTTTCCGCGCATGAGCGTCAAAGCTCGCCGCGAGCTGGTTGGATTTCAAAATAGCGACGACGAATTCGACGTAGACGAAAACGGTGTGATCGGCGGCGGTATACACATCAAGCCGCGTGAGGTGCACGAGATGGTCGAGAAGCATGGCGACGATGTAGTCTTTTTTGATGGTCGCAATGCGCACGAAGCCAAAATTGGCAAGTTCAAAAACGCGGTGGTACCAAATACTAATACCTCACGCGACTTCATCGCTGAGCTCGAAAGCGACAAATACGACGATATCAAAAACAAAAAAGTAATCACGTACTGTACGGGCGGTATCCGCTGCGAAGCGATTTCTGCCATGATGAAAAAGCGCGGCTTCACCGATGTCTATCAAATCGACGGCGGTATCGTCAAATACGGCGAGTCATACGGAGACGATGGCCTATGGGAAGGTAGCTTGCGCGTGTTTGACAATCGCATGACGGTTGATTTCAGCGACCATGCCAAGACGATTGGTGAGTGTACACACTGTGGTGGCCCGACGAATAATTTTGAAAACTGTGCGCATATGGAATGCAATGATCTCGTGTTGATTTGCTTGCAGTGCAAGCAAAATCCAAACCTGCTGTTTCACACCGACGAGTGTCGCTATAAGCACGAGGCTAAACTTGGCGCCTCGGTAAATGCATGAAGCGCGTAGAGGGTGCTACACTAGAATCAATTCGCGAGCATTTCGAAGAAGCCGCATTCGAGGCTCGTAGGGCAACTTGCCTCAGGGCTAAATGTGGGTCGGCAATCGTGTCGAGAAGCGGAGTCGTGCTCGGCACTGGATTTAATGCACCACCGCTTGGCGATGAGACTCAACGTATGTGTGAAGCGGATTTTGCTCAAGATAAAAAGCCGAAATATGACAAGACATGTTGTGTGCATGCCGAATGGAATGCGGCACTTGACGCTTGCGCCAACGCATCGAAGGATCAGCTTGAGGGTTCACGACTCTACTTCATGCGTGTAGATGAATGTGGCGACTTTACGGATGCCGGTGAGCCATATTGCACAGTATGTAGTCGTATTAGCATGCAAGCTGGTGTGGCTGAGTTTGCATTATGGAACAACAACGGTGCTGATATTTACCCTATTGATGAATATAACCATATTAGTTACGAATATTTCAAAAAACACCCCAACGCTAGGCAGTAGGTTTATTATCGAGCGAGCGCCACAAATGGAGACAGGCGGTCGATCGGTAAGGTGACCATTTTTGCGCCAAATCTTCGAGCTCGACGCGAGTAGATATGCGCTCATATAGTTTCTCGACAGCCAGTTGCAGGCCGCGATCGTCGGGTGCGAAGACATCTGGACGATGTAGGGTAAAGATTAGGAACATTTGCGCGGTCCACACACCGATACCTTTCACGCGTGTAAGTTCTACGATTACTTCGTCGTCGCTCAAATTCCCCAGATGATTAAACACAGCAGAATCTTCGACAAAGTGCGCTGCAAGGTCACGAATATAGCGCGATTTCTGACCGCTCAGACCCACCGCGCGCAAACCATCTTCGTCAAGCGCGAGTATGTTCTCTGGTAGTAGTTGGGTAGCCTCGCGGAATCGTTCAAAAATCTTGGCAGCAGCCTTCACAGAAATTTGCTGTGATACGATCGAGCTGCCAAGTGCTTCGAAGTAGTTTCGTGGTGGCCGCAGCGGAATCGTGCCGTGTGCATGAATCAACTCCCCTAGCAATGGATCAAGTCGCGCCAGCTTGACTTCGGCATGTGTGAGTGTCATATTTCTAGTATAGCGTTATACTGGTAATATGGAACTTCTTATCAAACTTCTCGCTGTCGGCGGTATCATGGGTATTCTCGACTACATCTGGCTCGGCTTCATCGCCAAGAAATTATACTATGCAGAAATGGGCAAGCTGCTGCTCGACAAACCAAATATGGGTGCGGCATTGGCGTTTTATCTCATTTACGTTGTCGGCGTGCTGGTATTTGTCATCAATCCTGCGCTTGCGAAAGAGTCGTGGCAGTATGCACTGGGCATTGGGGCGCTCTTCGGCCTTGTCGCCTACGCTACCTACGACCTCACGAACCTCGCCACTATGAAAGATTTCCCGCTCAAAATCGTCATCATCGACCTAGCTTGGGGTATGCTCATTACTGCTGCGGTATCGGTCGGATCTTTTTTCATCATCCGGGCGCTGACGTAGATTATGACGTTTAATCACTACGCCAAGCTTGGACGCATCGTCGCCGAACTCGATGCCGGCTGGTACATCGTGCGTATCGACGAACCGACCACCACCAAAAATTTTCGCGGTGAGGTGGTGAGCTACGATCATTATTACCGACTCTATAGTCAGAATGGCAGCCAAGTGCCGTACGGTAAATTTCAAAAAATCGATAAACTTGCAGGTATTCTCGATACTCCCATCGAAGCATTGCCCGTAGTGGAACAGACGCAGCTATAAGCGTATACTAAGTATATAAGGAGGCTATCGTGGCGGATACATTTGAAGAATATATAAATCAGTTCGATGGCGAGGTGAAAGCAAGACTTGTGCGGCTTCGAGAGACCGTGCGAGCCGGGGCACCGGACGCCGAAGAAGGAATTATGTATGGGCTCGTAGGGTACAAACTGCACAAAAAGCCGCTGGTGTATTTCGGCGGGTTTGCACATCATATCGGATTTTACGCCACACCGCAGGGTCACGAAGCATTTGCAGAAGATTTGTCGAAATACAAGCAAGGCAAAGGCTCAGTGCAGTTTCCACTTGACCAGCCACTACCTATTGATCTAGTGAAGCGTATGGTGAAGTTTAATAAGCAGAAGCTGGGAGGCTAGTATGGCAAAGTACGAGCCGAAGACAGTGGCGACACAAGATAGCGTGATAGACTATCTGGCGACGCTCGACGACTCGCAGCAGCGAGATAGTCAGCTTCTTGTTGGCATGATGGAACGGGTTTCAGGCAAACCGCCAATGCTCTGGGGAAAAATCATCGGCTTCGGTAAATATCACTATAAGTCAAAAAGCGGCATCGAGGCGGATTGGCCATTGATTGGCTTCGCACCACGAAAAGGTAAACTATCGCTCTATCTTACATACGATGCCGCCGAATTCACAGATGCCTTAGGGAGGGTAGGCAAGCATGAAGTGGGCAAGGGTTGCATCTATCTTAAAAACCTTGACCATGCTGATCTCGGCGCGCTTGAGCAGTTGATCGCAAGTGCGTATGAAAAGTCAAAGGAATTATTATGAATATGTTGGCTGCATTCAGTGGATATTCGAGTAGTGACATACCGGCGTGTAAAACATTTTATAGTGACGTGCTCGGGCTTACTTGCGAAGACAGCATGGGCGGCATTGGCTTCAAGGTGAATGGCCACCAAGTATTTATTTATCCTAAGGATGATCATACGCCGGCGACGTTTACGGTGCTTAATCTTGTTGTACCCAATATCGATGTGGCGATCGATGAGCTGATGGCAAAAAACGTGACGTTTTTGAGGTATGATAACTTACCTGCGGAGCAGGACAGTCGCGGAGTATTGCGCGGCAAAGATGCGGGCATGGGCCCAAATATCGCATGGTTCGAAGACCCGAGTGGAAATATTTTAGCATTGGTGGAGGAGTAAATGTCGTTTCAAGCATACCTGGACAATATCGAGACCAAGACTGGTCTGGTGCCACAGCAATTCATAGACAAAGCTCATGCAAAAGGCTTCGGCGATAATACGAAAGCCGGTGAAATCGTGCAGTGGTTGGCAGAGGATTATGACCTGGGGCGTGGACATGCTATGGCTCTTGTGCATGTGATCAAACACGGGGCAGCGATTAGTGACAAACATGTGAATAGCAGTGGGGTACATAGCGACCCAAGCGTAACGTTGAAACTAGATGGAAAGGAGAATTAATATGGTACAAAAAATAACACCAAACCTATGGTGCAACGGCAATGCCGAAGAGATGGTGGATTTTTACAGAAATGCGTTTACTGACTTCGAGGTACTGCATACCGAGAATTATCCGGAGTCGAGAGACGAAGGCTTGGCGGATTTTCAGCAAGACCTGGCGGGTAAGGTACTCACAATTCAGTTCCGTGTGCACGATCTGGAATTTGTCGCGATCAACGCCGGGCCGGAGTTTACGCCAAATCCGTCCATTTCGTTTTTTGTAAACTTCGATCCATCGCGTGGACAGACGCAGGAGCAGCTCGATGAACTATGGGGCAAGCTCAGCGATGACGGAACGGTGCTGATGGAGCTGGGCGAATATCCGTTTAGTCCGCACTACGGCTGGATACAAGATAAATTTGGCGTGAGCTGGCAGCTGATACTCACGAATCCCGACGGCGAGCCGCGTCCGACGATAGTACCGTCGCTACTTTTTACTGACAAATCACAAAACCAAGCGCACTATGCGGCGGAACTCTATGTGTCACTGTTTGACGATGCTGCAGTCGGCAACATGAGTACCTATGGACAAGATATGGGTCCTGCCAAAGCAGATTCGATAGCCTATGGTGATTTCCGAATAGGTGAGCAGTGGTTGGCCGTGATGGACAACGGGGGTGTGGAGCATAAATTCAACTTCACTGAGGGCGTCTCACTTTCTGTCGCGTGTAAAGATCAAGCCGAGATTGACAAGCTATGGGGTATACTCTCAACAGTGCCAGAGGCCGAACAGTGTGGTTGGTGCAAAGACAAGTTCGGTGTATCGTGGCAAATCGTCCCTGCGAATATCGACGAGTTGATGCAGAGGCCTGGCGCGTTCAAAACCATGATGCAGCAGCACAAAATCGTCATCGCAGAGTACTAGACAGTTTCTTTGTACAAAAAGCATTCAAGTGCCCCGATGCGTTGTAGCAGATCAGCAGGGGGCGATGTTGTAGTACGTGCTAGTTGGACGAAAGGCTTGTCTTACCAATATAAAAACACCCTGCAATGCGGCAGGGTGTTTTTGAGTCAGAAGACCTGCGCTATGATCCAAATCGCTCCAGCGATTTCGATGAAGAATAGGCCAAGGCCGACAGGTGAACCCCAGCTAAACCAGCTGCCCCAGGCACGCCAGTTCTTGTGGCTGAGTTCGTACCAGTCTCGCTCGTACTTCTTTTTTTCTTCGGCGGTTAGTTTGTCTGCCATCAGAAAACTCCTATAGTGTTATGTAATAAAAGTTCCGATGCAAGTATGTGGTGCCAGAAACGAGTTGTTCCCCATCAGTAGGCTCGCGGACAGGCTGGGCTTATGCACTACACGAAATTATAGCATATAATATAGCTATGACGTATCTTGCACTGCTACGCGGCATCAATGTCGGCGGCAATAACAAAGTGGCCATGAGTGAACTACGTGCTTGCTTCGAAGAGGCTGGGTTTACGCGCGTATCGACCTATATCAATAGTGGTAATATATTTTTTGACAGTGACAAAACTGACTTGATAGAATTGGTCGAGCAGTGTGAAGCTATGATAGAGAAGAGGTTCGGGTTTGCCGTAGTCGTGACTGTGATAGCACAGGCCGACTACGAAGATGCCCTACGGCATGCGCCTACATGGTGGGCAAATGGTACGGACAAGACGCGCAATGACGCACTATTTGTGATACCTCCGACGACTGCGCAGGAAGTAATTGCCGAGCTGACGAAAAAAACGTCGGTCGTCGACAAATTGGCATTGTATGGTCAAGTGGTGTTTTGGACATTGCCCATGGCAGAGTATAACAAAAGCGTTGTACCGAAAATGATTGGAACGTCAATCTACAAACGGGTAACAATGCGCAGTTCTACCACTGCTAAGAAGCTACTTGGACTTTTTTGAGTGTCGGGCAAAGAGCCCAAGCCACTCGCCTAGCGAAAGCTGTGATGGTCGCTTGCCTGTGCTGAGTGTATCAAAATATTTTTGCCTAGAAAAACACCGCTCGACAAATTCTCGGTAGCTTACCATGTCGGTAGACGGCAGGAGCGGCTCGTTTCTGCGTAGAAGCTCGACGAGTACAGTATCGACGGCGGGAGCGGGGCGATAATCACTGCGCAGTAGTTTGTAGCGGATACGCGTCGTGAAGTGCGGAGCAATATATACACCTAGGAGGCCGGTAAAATTTTCATTGCCAATAAGGAGTTTTTCGGCAAATTGCTTCTGGACGATGAGATAGATCGCGGTCGGCGGACGCTCGGCTTCAGTGAAACGACGCAAGATAGGCGAGCTGAGGTGAAACGGAATGTTGGCGAAGACCTTGTAGGGAGTGGTCGGGAGTGTGATGGTAAGTGCATCGCCTTTTTGGATGGTGACATTATGAAGGTCGTCCAGGTTGTCGTGGAGTTTTGTGATCATGCGAGAGTCCTGCTCAACCGCCACAACCTGCCGACATGCATCGGATAGCACATACGATATGATACCGCTGCCGGCCCCGATGTCGTAGACTGTGTCAGACCTCTTGATATTGCTGTGCCCAACGAGTGTTTTTACAATGCTCGGGCTGCGGAGGAAGTTTTGCGATTTGGTGTGGAGGCGTTTCATCTGCTACTAGTATACCGGAAAGAGTTGCCGAGAGTACTCTTAAGAGAGTATGATGAATGTATGAAATCACAAATTGTACGTATAGTGACAGGACTTGTAATCGTAGCAGTAGGCGTGGGCTTCTTGCTTGATAGTGCAAATGTTATCGAATTTGGCGAGTTTGCCGCGACATGGTGGCCTCTGCTTGTGATATTGGCTGGACTAGTGATGTTTATCAACGACACCCGCAGCTACTTGTGGGCAATTGTAGTGACGGGTGTCGGTGTGCTGTTTCAGCTGCGCGAACTTGATGTAGTGGATGTTGATCCCTGGCAATTATTTTGGCCAGCAGTGGTGATTGTCGTTGGGCTTTCTATCGTATTTAGTCGTTCGCCTGGCCACAAGGTGAGCAAGGCCGAACGCGACGACATGACGGCCATACTGGGCGGTAGTGAACAGATGAATACATCGACCGACTTCAAGGGTAGTAAACTTACTGCTGTGATGGGTGGTACGAAGCTCGACCTGCGCAAGGCGAAAATCAAGAAAGAGGCGACCGTCGAATTGTTTACGTTTTGGGGTGGAATAGAGTTGATCGTACCTCGCAATGTGATTGTGCGTAACCAAACCTCGGCTATTCTTGGTGGCGTCGAAGACAAGACGGATCAAGATGCAGCCAAAGATGCACCAGTACTCTACGTAATTGGCGATGTAATCATGGCTGGAGTAGAGATAAAAAACTAGCTCATTTGCAGACTCATCGACAAGCGAGTATACTGAATTTCAAGGATGTCTATGAAGTTAGTGACCGAACAAGATGACCTGCAAATCGTCGAATATCTGACTTCTACTCTTGTCGCCCATCTGCAGGCGGACGAATCTGTGCTCTGGCTAGTGCCGGGTGGTTCGGCTATGAAGGTGGCCACTAAAGTATTGGTGGGACTTGAAGACGTCGATACCTCCAAGCTATGCATCACACTGACAGATGAGCGGTATGGTCGACCGAATCACCCAGACGAAAACTGGATCCAGCTCGAGCAGCTTGGTTTCAATGTGAGTACTATCAACGCATATCGAGTGCTGCGCGGCGAAGATGCCGAGACGACAGCACAAGATTTCGGCGATAAGTTGGAGCGGTTGTTTGCCACCTACGACTACAAAATCGGCCTTTTCGGTATCGGTGCCGATGGGCATACGGCGGGTATCAAGCCGCATACTGTGGCGGTGACAAGCGATGAGTACGCAGCGCAATTCATGGGTGCTGATTTTGCTCGCGTCACTATGACGCCAAAAGCGATTTCCGAGCTAGATGAGGTAGTAGCCTACGCGCACGGCACAGACAAATACCCAGCGCTGCGTCAGCTGCTGCACGAAGATGTACCACTATTAGATCAGCCCGCACAAGCGTTGAAAACCGTGCCACGGAGTACGCTTTTCAGCGATTTTGCTGACTGACATCACACACCAACAAGGAGGGAGTACTATGAAGATTATTATCGATGGCCTCGGACGCATGGGCGGACAAATTGCTGAGAAGCTACTGGCGGATGGCCACGAAGTTGTGGCGCACAACCGCAGCCCTGAGCCGGTAAAAGTCATGGCCGACAAAGGCGCAATTGCTGCGTACAGCAAGGAAGAGGCCGTAGCGGCATTTGCGGGCGAACCAATCCTCGTGTGGGTCATGATTCCGGCCAATGTGATCGACACCGCAATCGACGAGTGGCTCGCGCTTGCACCGGAGGGAAGTAACATCATCGATGGCGGTAATAGCGACTATCGTGGCGACTCGGCGCGTGCAGAGCGCGTGAGCGCCAAAGGCTGCAACCTGCTTGACATAGGTACGAGCGGTGGTGTGCACGGATTTAAGCGCGGTTTCTGCATGATGGTGGGTGGTAATCGCTCTATCTATGAATATGTCTCGCCTCTTCTCGATACACTTGCCGCTCCTAGTGGCGCCCATAGTCACTTTGGTCCCAACGGTGCAGGACATTATGTCAAGATGGTGCACAATGCGATTGAATACGGCATGATGCAAAGCCTGGCAGAAGGTTACCGCATGCTTCGTGAAGGACCAATTGCCGATATAGATCTCGCTCGTGCGGGTGAAGTGTGGCAGCATAGCAGTGTCATCACTTCTTGGCTTAACGAGCTGAGTGCCGAGGCGCTGAGTGAATCACCAACTCTCGATGGAATTGATGGAGTAGTAGCCGAGAGTGGCGAGGCACGCTGGACTCTTGAGACGGCGGCGGATCTTGGTATTCCATTGCCGGCTATTCAAGCATCTTTTGATGTACGGCTGGCGTCTCAGGCAGGCGACGTGAACTTCGCGACTAAACTGCTTGCTGCACAGCGCAACAAGTTCGGCGGCCACGATATTAACGGCAAGCAGTAGAATGACAGTATTTAAGCGCGTCGGTCAATTTATCGCAGCTGTAGGAATATCATTTGCTGCTGGAGGAATTGGTTCACTCGCAACTACCTCTAATATACCAACCTGGTATACTACTTTAGCTAAGCCGCCATTTTTGCCACCAAACGAAGTGTTTGGTCCGGTATGGTCGGTGCTGTATCTTCTCATGGGGATAGCGCTATTTCTCGTGTGGACAGCTCAGACCCAAAAGCCCAGCCTGGCATATGTGGCGTTTTTTTGTCAGCTCGCGCTCAATACAATATGGTCTCTTGTATTTTTTGGCTTACATCAGCCGGATATGGGCGTTGCGATCATACTTGTGCTACTTGGTGCGATTATTTGGACCATGCATGAGTTTGCGAAGGTGAGTAAAGTCGCATCTGCTTTACTTGCGCCGTATTTACTGTGGGTAGGTTTCGCGATATACCTGACTATCGGCGTTGCCGTGCTGAATTAGCCTAGCGTATACTAGAAAAGTGAACGCACAACTCGAAGCCAAGCTCAAGACTTTACCTCGCAATCCAGGCGTCTATTTTCACAAAGATGCGGCAGGTGAGATTATCTATGTTGGCAAGGCGGCGGTACTTCGCAATCGTGTACGGCAGTATTTTCAAGATTCACGCGATAAAGACATTAAGACCCAGGCGCTCGTAGCGGAAATTTTTGACACTGATTGGGTAGAGACAGAAAGCGAAATCGATGCGCTGTTTCTCGAAAGCGAGATGGTCAAGCGCTATATGCCACGCTACAACATACTGCTGCGTGATGACAAGTCGCAGATGTTCGTGCGGATCGATATGAAGAGCGAGTGGCCGACAGTCAGTTTCACCCGTAATCCTGCCGATGACAATGCAGATTACTACGGGCCGTTTTATAACAGCTACGCGCTCAAAAAGGCTCTGCGGTATCTTCGTAAAGTATTTCCGTATTTTACCCGCGAACCAAAACCAGGTCAGTCGCGGCTGGATGAAGACTTGGGGCTCAGTCCTCGCCGAGAGGATGGTAGCGAAGCATACAAGGCTAATCTCCGTAAGCTCGTAAGCTACATAAAAGGCAACCGCAAACAACTTGCCAACGAGATAGAGCAGGAGATGAAAACGGCTGCGGGTCTACATGAGTTTGAACGGGCTGCACACCTGCGCAACAAGCTTGGGCACATGCGAGAGTTGCAGCGCCGGGTGATGTTTGGCGACCGTGAATTTCTGGATATTTCTAAAGACAAGGCACTCGTGGATATCAAGCTGCTCTTAGGTCTCGATAAGCTACCTACTCGTATCGAGGGCTACGATATTAGTCATATGGGTGGCACCAACGTAGTGGCGAGTATGGTAGTGTTTACCAACGGTGTGAGTGATCGTGCCGAGTATCGTAAGTTCAAGGCTAAGCTGCAGCAAAACGATGACTATGCAAATATGTACGACACACTCCTCAGGCGCCTGAGTCCAAAAAATATTACTGCATGGGGTATGCCCGACCTACTGCTGATCGACGGCGGCAAAGGGCAACTCGAGTCGGCCATAAAAGCACTGGATGAACGAGGAGTTACCGTGCCCGTAATCAGCATAGCCAAGCGCGAAGAAGAGATGATCGTACACCGGACACGCTCATGTATCGACGCGACATATCTCGATGGTCTTGCGCATGCTGCACAGGAGGGGATTGATGTGCAGCAGAGCGGTGAATTCTATGTCGTCAATCTGCACCCTGGTCAGCGCAATGCCGGTTCGCATTCGCGCAACCTTCGTGCAGGCACGCAGGTCTATCCGCATACAGACGTGGTGAAGCTGTTTCAGCGCATCCGCGACGAATCGCATCGATTTGCTGTGAGCTATCACACGGTGCTCCGCAAGCAGAAGCAGACGGAAAGCATACTCGAGGATATACCGGGTATTGGCCCCGCGACACGCAAGAAACTAATCAAGACGTTTGGCAGTTTGCGTGCAGTCAAAGCGGCGCCAGAAGCAGAGGTGGCGGCTCTTGTTGGGCAGGCAAAAGCTACCGAAATCAAAAAGTTTTTGTGATACGCTAGAGGGAAGATGAAAAAGCTGGACGCGACATTTTTCGAAACAAATCGCCAGGCTGCCATGCAGAAGCTCGAAGGCAGTTTATTGATAGTGTCGGCGTATAGTGAAATGCAGCGAGGCAATGATGCGGCGCATAGTTTCGAGCAAGAGGCAAATTTCTGGTACCTGACGGGTGTTGAACATGCAAACTGGTGGTTGATTATGGACGGGACGCGGGGTAAATCGTGGCTTGTATCACCAGAAGTCGACGAGGTTCATGCACTGTTCGACGGGAGTTTGTCTGCTCAGCATGCGCGCGACATCAGTGGTGTTGCTGATGTAATCGATAGAAACGAAGCGCTCGAGCTTCTCCGCCGCGAAGCGCGCACTCGGCAGTTTATCTACGTTGTTGACCAACCCCAGTATCATGAGCATTTTGGTTTCACGCTCAACCCCGCTGCGCATGACTTGCGGGAACAGTGCCAGCGTATATTTACACAGGTGCAGGATTTTCGGCCCAAACTTGCCGAGCTTCGTGCGATTAAGCATCCAGAAGAAATTGCTGCTATGCAGGCGGCAATCAATTTGACGATCGATGGATTCCGCGAAGTGAAATCAAAACTTGATTCATACAAACACGAGTATGAAGTCGAGGCGGATTTCTCTCACTACTTCCGCTCTCGGGGTGCGATAGGACATGCGTACGATCCTATCGTAGCGGGTGGCGGTAATGCGTGTACACTGCACTATGGGACAAATAGCGCTGTGCTCAAAAAAGGTACACTACTGCTGCTTGACATCGGCGCGCGCGTGAACGGATATGCTGCTGATATTACCCGAACCTACGCTGTCGGCAAGCCTACTAAGCGGCAGCTGGAAGTGCATGCAGCTGTAGCAGGTGCGCAGACCCAGATCATCTCGCTCATCGAGCCGCTTCTTGGTATCGAAGAGTATCACCGACAAGTAGATGTAATTATGAAGCGTGCACTTCTCGGCCTTGGTCTTATGCGGGATATGGATGATGACGCCTATCGAAAATATTTTCCGCATGCAATTAGCCATGGCCTGGGTGTTGACGTACACGATGCACTAGGTCGTCCTAAATACCTGCAAGAGGGTATGGTGCTCACGGTCGAGCCGGGTATCTATATCCCCGAAGAAGGCATAGGTGTGCGGATAGAAGACGATATACTCGTCACGGCCAAAGGTCACCGTAATCTGAGTGCCAAACTCGAGACAGAGTTATGATATACTTTAAAGCATAGTATGCGACGTCAATTTGCCGTATTTATAGTCCGCTGGCTTCTCAATTCATTTGGGTTGTGGGTGGCTGTACGTCTGCTCGGCACAGGTGTGTCGGATCAGCAGATCGACGAAAGCATCTGGCTTTTTCTGCTAGCTGGTCTTGTGTTCTCGATTCTCAATACGCTACTTCGACCCGTGGTGATTATTCTATCGCTACCCGCGATACTAGTGACACTAGGCCTCTTCATTTTTATCGTCAATGGCTTTGTGGTGTGGCTCGCGATTCAGCTTACTCCTGGGCTTGAGATGACATTCCTCAACTCGATTTTTGCCGGAATGCTATTAAGTCTGATAAACTATATAGTAAGTAGCGCCTTGGAACTCCAGGTGATCAAAAAGAGAGAGGAAGCATAGATATGGATACAGCATTACAGATTGCGATTGTGGGCTCGGGAATTTTGATGACGACGGCAATTTTGCTACAGCAGCGTGGCGCAAGTCTTGGTGCGGGATTCGGTAGCTCGGGCGAGTTGTTTACATCGCGTCGTGGTATCGACAAAAACCTGTTCGAGTTCACTATTATCGTGGCAGTTGTGTTTGTGCTGTCTATCTTGGCATCATTGCTGCTACCTGCTCTAGGAGCGTAATACTTCAGTGGCCGATTCTGAAAAGAAATGGAACCGATTTCAGCGCCTGAGTGTGAAGTCGGGAAAGTTTTCGGAGAGAGCGAAACGTGCCGAAAATGCTTCTGTGAAGCACGCACATCGCTTCATTATCAAACGGCTGCATAGTGCTCGTGAAGTTCGGCGTAATATTGCACTGTGGTTGCTCGGCATGGGTGTGTTGATTGCAGTTGCAGCAACTCAATTTTTTTTGTTTCAGTCGTCATACATCACATACGCGGGAGGATCCGGCGGCACGTATGCGGAAGGCGTGCGGGGCGAAATCAAGACGCTCAATCCGCTTTATGCATCGACACCCGGTGAACAAGCTGTCTCGCGCTTGATGTTTTCCAGTCTTCTTACCTATGACAAAACAGGCAAGCTACGCGGCGATCTGGCCGAAAACGTGTCTGTGCTCGACGAAGGTAAGCGCTATAGGGTAACGCTCCGCCCAAATGTACTTTGGCACGATCATGCGAAGCTTACGGCCGACGATGTGGTGTTTACGGTTGGTCTGATCAAAAATCCAGCTACCAGCATACCAACTAGTGCAAGCTGGCAAAATGTCGAGGTAAAAAAAATCGATACTCGAACTGTTGATTTCATGTTGCCGTCGACATACGCGCCGTTTCCAAACGCACTCACATTTGCCGTTGTTCCCCAACATATATTGCAGAAGATTACTCCCGGCGCGTTGCGCGATAGTCGATTTAGCGCGCAGCCTGTTGGTTCAGGCCCATTTAGCTTCAAGTTGCGTCAAGATATTCAAGGCCGAGACGCGCATGTAGTCGTGCACATGAATCAAAATGCGAGCTATTATGGTGGCACGCCCAAGATCGAGCGTTTCCAGCTGCATTCTTATGGTGCGAGCGATAGTTTGTCACGAGCGATTCGTAGCCATGCTGTCAATGCGGTCAACGGCGTATCTCTTGCGGACTATAGTCAGTTTGTGGACGATCCGGCGTATGCCGCCTCGCTTAGTCCGGTGCATGCCGGCGTGTATGCGCTTTTCAACACACGTTCTACGGGAGCATTAAGCAGTGTGGAGGTGCGCCAGGCGTTGCAGGCGGGCACGGATATCAATGCCGCACTCAAGTCACTGCCGGTAAAAGTATCTCCGCTAGAGACGCCGATACTCTCTAGTCAGACGGATGTTTCGGGTATAGCCAAGCCTGCCTACGATAAGACACGCGCCGAGCGGCTACTCGATGAGGCGGGTTGGAAGAAATCTCCCACAGGTGAGCGTAAAAAAGGCGACGAAGTCTTGACGCTCAATGTCGTGACCATCAAGGGGGCTGACTACGAGGGCGTGGTGGAAAGTCTGGTCTCGCAGTGGCGTCGCCTAGGTGTCAAGGCGCAGCTGCGCACCGTCGACACAAGCGATCCTACGCAGAATTTAGCAAGTAGTGTGCTGCAGCCGCGTGATTTCGATGTGCTGGTGCACGAGTTGTATTTGGGTGCCGATCCGGATGTCTATGCGTTTTGGCATTCGTCGCAGGCCGTGGAACGTGGACTTAATTTCTCAAACTACAGCAATGGTATTAGTGATGATGCGCTGGTGAGTGCGAGACTGCGCCTCGAAGATGGCCTGCGCAACGCCAAGTACCAGGCATTTGTACGCCAATGGCTCAAAGATGCACCGGCACTTGGTCTTTACCAGTCGCAAATGACGTATGTGCACACAAAAGACTCGACAGCTTTCGACTCTGGCACGACACTTATCACTGCTACGGACCGATTTAACGATGTCATTTACTGGTCGACGCATCAAGCACCTGTTTACAAAACACCGTAAAACCGGTACAATGATCTGAGCTATTCCAGAGGGAATTGCTAGTATGTCCCGCTCACGACACTAAACTGACACTATATAACCACTCTTGTGGCGGCTGCGTGAAACGTGAATATTATGTAGACGCGATAGCGCGACAAGCGAAAGTCCAGTGGCGACACAAAAGTCACATTGACATAACCACTTTGCGGTGGTGGCGGAATTGGTAGACGCGCTAGCTTGAGGGGCTAGTGAGCATTGCGCTCGTGGAGGTTCAAGTCCTCTTCACCGCACCAATGAAGACGTTCCAGACAATACAAGCTTGAAAAGCTCGTTGACCTCTGGAACTTTTTCATTTTCTGGTGTTCCACAATCTATTTCTGCATAGCTTGGCATTTTGTCGAATAATACCCCAAAATAACGTGCTCGAAGTATCGGGTTACAGTGGTCGATGAGCAATTCTTTGAGGTGTTCCACAAAGTATTCTATATATTTCAAGATTGTTGGCATATCGACGCCTCCTTGCGTTTCTAGCTCGCCTTTACGAGCATCTAAATCGTTAATTTGCTGCTCTATTTTAGTTAAGTCCTCCTCCATGTATTTAATTGCCGTCGGTGATGACACAAGCCTCATTTTGTCTACAATAACGCGCATCTGAGCCTCAAGCTCCTCGCGCTTCTTATCGCGTAGTTCACCCTCGTCCTGCACACGCACTTGGCGTTGCTCCCACACGGTCTGTACGGCCTTTAGAACCTCGTCAAAACGCGCAGGATCGACGATAACGCGCTCAATGAATTGATTTATCTTGTCATCGAACTCGCCTTTAGGAACGCGGAAATAGTGACCGTGGTGACTACAGTGATATGCAGGGTAGTATTTGCCCGACTTGCCACGAGAAGCGCTCCCAAGCAACGGATTGCTACATTCAGGACAGAGCACCACTTTGCGATATGGGAACTCCTCGTTATATACGTTCTTCTTTGCAAATTTCTCTTGCTTAGGCGCACGGGTAACGGTTGGGTGGTCTGGATCATCAGGATTGAGTGCAATACTGATTTTGCCGCGATTGGCTTTATTCCATAACTCGATAGACACTAAACCATCAAACTTACATAGCACCGGCTTATCGCCAGTCCACTTTTCAGTATTCACGCCTGCATAAATAGTCTTTGCAACATAGACGCGCAGCAGCTTGCCGGTCATTTTCTTGCCGCCAGAACGCCTCACAATCTTAGTCCGGTCTAGCTTGTCGCGAATTACCTTGATTGGAGTTTGAAAACCAAGCCGGTTCATTTCATCGGCTATTTGGTCGTCACTGTAGATGCCAGAGGCTCGCATATCGTACATCTTACGAATAATAGGCGCTTGGTCGGTTTGCGGCACAAGAATAGCTCGTTTACCGTTCACGGTTTCAAGCTTGCTCGTTTCATATCCGTATAGCGCTGCACGTGACCAGTAGCCGATCTGTGTGTAGCGGATTTCCGAGCCAATCATGCGCGTTAGAATATCGCGTACCTCGTCTTTGGCACGTTCTGCCTCAAGTAACTCTGTTTTACGTGACGGTGTGGTAACGCTCCACTTATACTCCATACCGAGATGCTCTAGCGTGTTGATCTTTGCATTACTAATCACGCCGTACATGTCTTCAAGATGGACACCACGGGGTTCGAGCTGTTTTTTGAGCTGCTCGTACACCATCGCACCAGCGCGGGTGAAACGGTCGATGGATTTGACAAGGATAACGTCAATATCGTTTTTCGGGTCGATAGCGTAATCAATCACATGCTGCATCGGCTGATTATCACCGGCGGCCGACTCAAGATACGTCAGGATTTTAGTGATATTGATGCCGTGCGCAGGAGCATAGCGCTTACCTTGCTCGATTTGGGCTTCTGGCGAGTCGCCATCAATCCCTTGCCCGACAGTCGATACACGGACTGCTAGGACAGCATTACGCTGTTTGCTGTCTTGAAACATTGTCTACCTCCTGTATTTTTTTGAGCAGAGGAAAGCCGTCAGCCTCGTCTTCGGCTATACGGTCGGCAATCAGGTCGGCAATAAACTTGATACGCTCCTCGACGGTGAATTGCACCGTGTCGGGAGTTGCGATTGCTTGCTGATTTTTACTGCCTTTTGGACGTGACATATACCCTCCTTATGTGGAGATTGCCACGCTAACAACTCGGCTAGTAGTTTATTTGTCCCAGGGTCGTCCTGGCTTTGGTCGTTCTTTGAGTTCTTTGTTCACTAAATCTTTGAGCTGCTTGTCACCCGTTTGAGCAAGCAGCTGCAACACGAGTTCGCTAAGCGTTAGTCCATGCTTCTTAGCAACGGCCTTTGCACGCTCGCGTAGGTCGTCTGTGACACGTATTTGCATACTGACTATCTTTCTGGACATTTGCCCTTATTTTAACATGTAATACTATTTAGCGCTCACATGTAATGCACATATGCGTGTGGTTCACGATAGCCAAAAGGTCTTCGTCTGGCGTTTCGTAAAGCGTATCTGCTAGGTCGTAGTACCAGCAGGCGTATACTTCTGCCATCGCTTCCTTTTCAAGTAATTCACGCTCAATCATGCCGCCTCCTTTACCTGTAACTAGCCGAATTGTTAACGTACAATCTCTATATATAAATAGTATTACTAATTAAAATAAAAAGCAATACTTTTTACTTATTTTACCTCTTAAATTATGCCGAATATCGGTATGCGGTATTTATACCCTTATTTACATCTGTTAATACTTGTATTTTTTCTCTCTTTCTTATATATACATATATAGAAAAGAAGAAGCAGAGACAGTGAACACGAGATAGTATCATGGCAGATAAACGATCAGCATTAAAACAAGGTCAAATAGACATATTAGAAGTTCTGTATAAGTACAGGTTTGGTAGTCGTCAGTTAGTAGCAGATAGTCTAGGTATTAAAGCAGGGTCTAGTTTATACGAGAAATTAAACGTCCTTATTAAGCATGGATTAGTAGCTATGAGGCAGGAAAAGCGACTCAAGCTACTCGGTGTGCCAGCAGCCTATTACTTGACGTCTAAAGGCCTCAAAACGCTTCAAGCGCTTGATGGTCACGCTCACATTACCGAAGCCACCATAAAGGCCAGCTATCGTGATAAAGTTCTGAGTCAAGCTTTTGTTTCCCATACCCTAGATGTCTATGGCCTCACGAACGCCCTCAAGCATCAGTACCCAGACTTGAAGGTATACCTCCGCCGCGATATGAGCCGCTTTAGCTACTTTCCCGATAGTCCACCTGATGCCTTTTTGTCACTCAAACTTGGCGACACTCCAAAGCGCTTCTTCTTAGATGTCATTCCTGACAGTCTGCCGCGCAATATACTTGATCGCCGGATTAGTGGTTATGCTGAGTTCTTTGATGAGGGTGGCTGGGAGGCGACGAATAGCGAACTACCGAGCCTATTACTCGTCACGGAAAAAGGTACGACCGAAACACGCGCGAGGCGTGCGGCTAGTGCTGCAATCAATCGTGCCGACATAGACGATGACTTGGCTGTATATACGACCACCTTTGGCGCACTCAAAGACGCAGCCGCAAGCGATGCCGTTTGGACAAGCATTGAAGATGCTGACGAGCTTTTACTACTATCTGATTTGTAGAGCCTTTTATCGTCTTGCCCAGGACTGGTATGATAGCTATTCTATTCCGTCATCAAGCTCATCAGATATGAGTATATCGCCGCGTGAATTTTGCATACCTTTATGGCCAACCGTATCGACAACTTCACCGAACTCGTCAATCCGTACCTGAATATAGAACGGTTCAAAGTACCAGCCAAACTTCTTAGCTATTTCTGCCCAGCTTTCTCGACTGTGCTCAATTTTCTGACGTGTTGCTTCGCTTACTGTGATATACATGTCTTCGCTCCTTTAGAATTAAACTTTGTCGGGCGGTTTTAAGTCACGCCCAGGACTAAAAAAGCCGAGGTTAGTATTCCTCGGCTAACATCACCGTTAAGACTCGGTGACAATCCGGACTGAGCGGATCGCACCAACCGGACAACTGCTGGTCGTAGTAGTCTATCTTCCAAAACAACGTCTCGCCATCGAGCTTGATTTGTCCAAAATCATGCTCTCCGTATGGGTCGTTGTCTTCATTAAAGACATCGTAACTCCGTACCATGCTGATGACTCTTTGCAAATCCATCTTTGCAGATACGCCGCGCGTAATCATGTAACGCACTGGATTGCTACGACGATGCGCGTCATTGAGCGCAGCTATCTTTGCTGATGTTTCGTTTGGTATCGTGTCGGTGTCCATAAGACCCTCCTTGCTTTACCGAGAGGGCTTTCTGCCTCTCTGTCAGAGGGCGACGGGCTGCAACGAACTGGGTCAAGGTGGAGCTCCCCTTGACGTTTACCAATGGGACGAACGACCTTGATGCGGTTCGTTCACCCGTATAATGAAAAGACAGAGGGAGGAAGCCTCTTACATGCTGCCACTTAGTTCCGTACAGCATGACGATAGGAGCAGTTTAGCGTCATGCTCAGGACGTCGTTAGCTAGTCGAGATTAGCTTTGATAATCTCTAACCAGTCAACTTGTCGAAAGGCGTGTTGTAGCAAGTCGCGCCACATACAGGCATCCTCGATCTCATCGTTTAGCTGCCACTCTAACCGTTCTTTAAGCCAGTCAGCTTTGTCGACTGCGGGACATTGCATACTCACAGCTTCCATCAGTACGCTATAACTAGACGGTTCACCTGAGAGCCACAGGTTTACCACCCACGTTTCTCGATTGCTCCACCCGTTATACTCGGTGGCTACAGTTTGTGTTGCTTCAGCTACGCTAGTCATGTCTTCCTCCTTTACTTTACGTAACGGAGTTACCTGACGGGGTCGCATGGCAAAGGTGTCAAGGTGGAGCGCTCCTGACGTTTACCAGTGAACGAACGACCTTGATACGTTTGCTCGACCCGTATACTTGAACAGTACGTGAAGTAAGGAGTTAAAAATAATTAATTTCTATATATAATTGGGTTAAGAAGATTCGTGTTTTTCGCTCTGCGAGAGAACAGGAGTCTTCTTTCTTTTTCAAAGTACTTATGGTAGCCATTAGAGGAGTTGGGCGGTAAAATTAGATCTGATGACGCCAGTTGAAAAAGTAACAGATTTTACACTCAAATCATTTACAGGCTACACCGGACCGAGCTGCTTATTTGGGCGCTCCAATATATTCTTCGCGCCCAACGGGAACGGTAAAAGCTCTCTTGCGCTTGGCCTGCGTACTGAATACTTGAAAACGCACGATGAAGCCAATCTCCGCATCTACAACAAACACTTCGTATCAGAGCAACTACTATTACAGGACGGCGGCGGAATCAAAGGCGTAAAGGCTGACTTCGGTAAGGTTGACGTTGATCTAGAGAAGCGTATCCAAGAACAGTCAGACCTGAATGATAAAGCACAAGCAGAAATAGACACTCTGACGGAAGAAAATGAGAAGCTGATTGCAGCCACGACAACGACGCTTGATGATATCTTTAAGCGACGAAAAGGTAAGGCCAGTATCGCCAAGAAGCCTATCAAAGAGGGTATTCATGAAAAGGTGGTGCAGCTTTGGACTGACGACTATACCAACGCCGTTAAACAGTTCCCCGACGAGAAGTACGATGAAATTGATGGCGAAAAAGATTTTAAGAGTACTCTCGATCTTATCAATAGTCTCTCATTAAGCCGCTCGCCGGAAATAGCCGAAGCCGACTTTGAGGAACTTGGCCGCATTACCGCTAAAACCTACTCAACCATAGAAATACCGAGTGCGGATATTGTTAGCTGGCTAGAAACCGGTCTTGAGCTTCATAGCGGCAAGGATCACTGTGAATACTGTAAAAGCCCGCTTGATACGAAAGAAGTG
Source organism: Candidatus Mycosynbacter amalyticus (assembly GCF_025273655.1). GTDB lineage: Bacteria > Patescibacteriota > Saccharimonadia > Saccharimonadales > Saccharimonadaceae > Mycosynbacter > Mycosynbacter amalyticus. The sequence continues at coordinate 745,906 of NZ_CP045921.1, read as the reverse complement.
GCGCAGCGTATTCAAGCGTACCTTGACGACGAAAGAAGTGTTGACCGTAAAATACTTGAGAAGATACAGAATAGTCTCCGACTCATCTACAAGAACATCAATGGTATTACAGATGCCAGTGAGACTGTTACTGTGACCCTTGAGCAAGATGAGTCCGTTAAACAATCTTTGGCCGCTCTCGCTACCAGTAAGCAAGCCATAGAAGACGCCGGTAAAGTTATAGCCGATAAGATTGAGGCAATGTCCGAAAAAGCCAGCATAGACGTGGACAGTCTCAAAAATACACTCGACACGGCGCAAGAGCATATTCAAGCACTCCTTGATGTTCGTGAGAAACTCAAGAGCTTATATGAAGACAAGATTAACCGGCTAGAGATTCTTGTTAAGGGTGCAATCGGTTTTGAGGTGAAGAATAGCCAGCTTGTTAGTGATAACACGGCAGCCTATACGGAGAATAATAAAAAGATTGCTGAACTCAAGAAAGATATTCGTACAAGAACGGAGGCAATTCGCAAGCTTAGAGATAGCAAATCTGACCTGTCTGATTTTGCTGAGTATCTGAATCAGATATTTGAAGAAATTGGAATCGGCTTCAAGTTAGTATTGTCGGGAAAAGCGTACGCGTTGCAGCACTCTATTTTGAATGTTGATCTCAATATTGACGATATAAGCGAGGGCGAGCGCAATCTTCTGGCACTGGTGTATTTCTACTACGAGATGCTCGGCAGCGACAAGAAGAACCTCAAGGATAACCTTGAGATAGTTATTATTGATGATCCGGCAACAAGTATGGACGATGAGAATAGGTTCTTTATCCTTGAGTTAGTAAAGAGCATCATTGATAACCGGAATTTTCAGTCGTTCGTGCTTACGCACTCATGGCGTGATTACTGTGACTTGTGCTATGGAAAGTACGAGGAAGCCAACGTTAAAAAGTTTGAAATTACTAAGGTGAGCGGCCAGAGTGACATTGAGCTTTCACGCAGCGTCACCATGCCCTACAGAAAGTTATACAAAGAAATCTACGAGTTCTCGCAAAAAACGGCAGATCAGTTAACTCCTGATGAAGCGCTGCATATGCCCAATACGATGCGCCGCGTGCTTGAGGAGTATATTCGCTTTAACTTTGGGATAGCGCTTGCGACGCAAAGCAGTTACAACGAAATTGCAGTAGCCCTATTTGAAACTGAAGTAATCAATATTAGTGTCAATAATGAAGCCAAGCTCAAGAAGTTACTATCTGTTTGCAATGTTCTCTCGCACGGTACGACACCTACGAGAAGTATCGCTGAAATTCATACAAGCTCTCGATTTCTTATGAACCGCATTAAGGATATAAACACGTACCATCACAATGAAATGAAGCAATAAGTGCTTTTATACGTAACTCCGTAAACGACTTTAGTCGTTTGGGGAGTTGGCTGTTTTTCTGAAAGAAAAATAGCTTTGCAGCTTTGGCAAGCCGTAAACTTTTTGCTAATACATAGTTGAAATATACTCCCATAGGGTATATCATAGACGTATGATAGCCGAGATTAAGAAGCAAGCAATAAATCGTTCACATAGGATTGAGGGTCAATTCAAAGCGCTCGAAAGGGCTATAGACAACGAGGTGTACTGTATGGACATCTTGACGCAAAGCCTCGCAATTCAGAAATCACTGGCTTCGCTCAACAAGCTCATTCTAGAAAACCACCTGCGTACTCACATGGCTCACTCGCTGGGATCACACGACCCTGCCGAGCAAGATAAAGCCATTGAAGAAATGATGAAACTGTATGAGCTAAACAACATTCGGGGGAAATAAATGGATCACTCGGCTATGGGTATGATGGACGAAATGGCCGGTATGGAAAACGAGCTTAAAGGCAAAACCGGTGATGAGTTTGATAAGGCATTTATCGAGCAGATGATCATGCACCACCAAGGAGCGCTTGATATGGCTGCGCCTGGTGAAAAGAACGCCGAGCATCAGGAAGTGAAAGACTTGGCAAAGGCAATCGTTGAAGCTCAAAGTAAAGAAACTGCTCAAATGAAGCAGTGGAAAAATGATTGGGGTTACTAATGAAAGTTGATAGTTTTGACACAAGAAAGGCAGTGATAGCTATATGATTGGTCACGGCTCTACAAATACAAAGGCACTGAAAATAAGCGCAGCTCTATTGTTGACGTATTTTATAGCCGAGATAACAGTAGCATTGGTGAGCGGCAGTCTATCGCTGCTCGCCGATGCTGCCCATGAGTTGTCTACGGTAGTTGCTATAAGCGTTTCTTTAGTGGCAATTAAGCTCACTCATACTAAACCCACAACAAAGCGTACATTCGGATTTCGGCGAGCAGAGACAATAGCAGCACTCACTAACGGAGTTCTACTGCTTGGTATGGCAGTATTCATTATAGTCCGTGGCCTTGATCGCCTAGCTAATCCTGTAGAAATGAGTGCCGCTCCGATGTTTGCAATGGCAATCGGAGGGATAGGTCTTGAAATAGCTTCGCTTGTAATTATGTATAGAGGTCAAAAAGAAAACCTAAATATTCGTGGTTCATTTTGGCATGTTATGAACGCCTTTCTTGGCAGTATTGCAGTCATTATTGCTGCAATCTTTATCGAAGTTGGCCAAGTATACGAAGCCGACACTTGGGCAGGACTCATCTTCGCAATCATCTTGATATATGCAGCCTACGGAATCATCAGGGATGCATTACGCATTCTTATTGACGCAACACCAACTCGTATCGATATAACGCTCATAGATAAAGACTTAAAATCAATCAAAGGTGTAGAAGCAACGCATCATTTACACGCACGAACCGTGGGAGGTGGTATCGAAACATTTTCTGGTCACCTTGTTGTTGCAAGCAATCGTAACGCCCAGTCCGTCCTCATACAGGCCAAGCAGCTACTAGAGAAGAAGTATGGATTCAATCTTTCAACTATTCAGATAGAGGATAGTAGTCTCTTTGAAAGCGATCCTAAAGAGATTGAGTATAAAAGTATGGAGAAACAGGCATGAACCATACACACCATCAAGGACATTCGCAGCCAGTATATGTTTGTCCAATGCATCCCGAAGTGACCTCGGACAAGCCTGGCATGTGTCCAAAGTGCCACATGGCGCTCGAAAAAGTAAAACAAAAGCCAGAGCAACACGGACACGATCACGACAAGCACGCCGGGCATAGTCCCAACATGTTCAAGCAAAAGTTTTGGTTGAGCTTGCTACTGACTATACCGACCCTCGTTTTCTCGCATACGGTACAAAGCTGGTTCGGGCTGAATTTCATGTTTACCGGCAGCGAGTATATTCCGGCCGTGTTCGGTACGACTATTTTTCTCTATGGCGGTTTAGTGTTCCTCAAAAGTGCCAGAGGCGAACTAGCGGCTCGCCAGCCGGGTATGATGACACTCATCTCGATGGCAATATCTGTGGCGTTCGTCTATAGCCTGCTTGTCACATTCAAGGTGGTCAGCGGTATGGACTTCTGGTGGGAGCTAGCAACATTGGTGACGATCATGCTGCTCGGCCACTGGCTCGAAATGGCGTCCGTCCAAAATGCACAGGGCGCACTCAATGAGCTTGCCAAGCTACTACCTGACGAGGCAGAGCTAATCGACGGCGATACAACGAAAAAAGTCTTGATTAGTGAACTGAAAGTCGGCGACTTGCTACTAATCCGCCCAGGCGCTGGGGTGCCAGTTGATGGTGTGGTCGTTAAAGGCTCGTCCGAGGTCAATGAATCTATGCTCACCGGCGAATCAAAGCCGGTAGCCAAAAAGCCAGATAGCGAAGTGATTGGTGGCACAATTAACGCCAGCGGCGCACTGACGATCAAAGCGACAAAAGTGGGTAATGATACGGCACTCGCCGGTATTATGAAACTCGTCGAAGAAGCGCAGACCAGCAAGTCAAATACTCAGATACTAGCCGATAAAGCCGCGTTTTACTTAACTTTTGTTGCCCTTGGCGCAGCGCTGATTACTTGGATTGCGTGGTGGATTGCGGGCGCATCGGCCGGATTTATTTTAGAGCGTATTGTAACGGTGCTAGTAATCGCCTGTCCGCACGCCCTTGGCCTCGCCGTACCACTTGTCACGGCCATCTCGACCACATTGGCCGCCAAGAACGGCCTACTTGTTAGGCAACGCATGGCACTTGAAGCAGCGCGAAATATCGACGTGATACTGTTTGATAAAACCGGCACGCTTACGAAAGGCGAACAAGGTGTTGTTGATGTCGTGGCGAAAGACAAGACCCGCATGTTGAGTCTCGCTGCTGCACTAGAGCGCGAATCAGAACACCCAATTGCGAAAGCTATTTTCCAGTATGCACGCGGTCAAAATGTGCCGGAAATTCACACCACTGACTTTTCGGCACTTTCTGGTCGTGGTGTACGAGCAACGATCAACGGCAAGTCTGTCTATATTGGCGGCCCACGAATCCTCGAAGAACGCGCCGTCCGGCTTGATGCCGCGCTGCGAGCGGCAACCAAAAAAGCCTCGGACGATGGTAAGACGGTTGTGTATGTCATCGAGGGCAGAAATGTCTTAGGTGCGATCATGCTGGCCGATGTGATACGCAAAGAATCAAGAGAAGCCGTGGCAACGCTGCATAGTATGGGCAAGCGCGTCGCTATGCTGACCGGTGATAGTAAGGGTGTGGCCGCATGGGTAGCTAAGGAACTTGGTATCAAAGAATACTTTGCCGAGGTACTACCTGAAAACAAAGCCGAAACCGTCAAGAAATTACAAACAGACGGCAGCCGCGTGGCAATGGTCGGCGATGGCGTCAATGACGCGCCTGCCCTGACGCAAGCCGATATTGGTATTGCGATTGGCGCTGGTACTGATGTTGCTATTGAATCAGCCGGTATCGTACTGGCAAGCAGTGACCCGCGCGGGGTTGCTAAAATCGTCACGCTCTCGAAAAAGACGTATAGCAAAATGGTACAGAACCTTGCGTGGGCAACCGGTTACAACGCCCTCGCAATTCCGCTTGCGGCAGGTGTGACATCAGCACTCGGCTTTGTATTGTCACCAGCGTTTGGCGCGGTACTGATGTCGCTATCGACCATCGTTGTTGCTATAAACGCGCAGTTTTTACGAAAAGTACGGTTGTAAAGGAGGGATTATGCACGACCATCACGATCACGAACATCATCACCATCATCACGGCGATGCGCCAGCCGTTGACCCAGCGACGCTCGACGATACGCAGGCGATTTGTCCAGTGACAGGCGATGTCGTCGTCAAAGCCGAGGCAGAGGCGCTTGGTCATAGCCGCCAACATGACGGACAGACCTACTATTTCTGCTGCGCGACGTGCGTACAACTGTTCGATAAAAACCCTGAAAAATATACCCATCAAACCCATAGCACCGATACCCTCACGCTCACAAGCAAAGAGAACCTAGCAGATAATGTCTGGGCGTTTCGATTCGAGGCGGACACACCGATCTCATGGACACCAGGCCAATTCATTCGTATTGAGTTGCCTCATGATAATCCTGATGATGAGGGAACGAAACGCTGGTTTACAATCTCATCGATGCCCCATGACGGCTATATTCAGATTACAACTCGCGTTACCGATACCACCTTTAAGCAGGCGCTCGCTGCGCTGCCAATCGGCAGCACGATCAATCTTGTTGAGCAGCCGGATGGTGATTTTGTCTGGCAAGAGAGTGAAAAGCCGCTGGTATTTATCGCGGGTGGCATCGGTATCACCCCGTTCTACAGTATGCTCAAAGCCAGAGGCCATAGCGGACAGCCGGTGTCGGCAACGCTTATTTATAATGGTCGAACTGATGAGTTACCATTCAAAGTGGAGTTTGAAGAAGCCAGCAGGCGACATCCAGAGTTTAAGGTGCACTATGTTATCGGAGAGCAGCTCACTACCGAAAAACTCACAGAACTCGTGCCCAATATTAGTTCGTCACAGGTTTATATTTCAGGTGCCGAGTCAATGGTGGAGGCCCTCGGTAAGCAATTAGAAGAGAGTGGGCTTGCTAATGATAATCTCCATCAAGATTTCTTCCCTCACTACAGCGAGGCAAACTACTAGAAATATGACGCTTAGAGCAAAGTACGGTAAAATAGAGATATGAAACGAGTCTTCCATGGAGTTGTTTCCGTATTTATGCTCACAGTACTTAGCGTACTGTCGTTAGGTGTACATGCAGCCGCATTACAGCCTATGAGCAGCATGGGACACTCAATGGGCGGCGCATCTCATCAGACGAGTTCGTCAAGTTGTTTTACTGCCTGTACCACAGTAACTCTTCACAAAGATGAGATCATCAAGGAGACTGACAAAGACGAGGACGACCAGCCGCAACCTCCATTTTATGTTCAGTTCCAAACATCGCCCCTCTTAGCCCTTGAAGAAAAGCACGGTCAAGAGACAAGAGCTGCCCTAGATAGAGAACCACCTCCTGACAGCACGCCAGCTTTTATAAGGCTCGCTGTCTTTCGCGCTTGAGATTAGCTATTTACGAATACCGTTAAATAGCTAATCTAGGAGTATCTATGAACAATAAGAAATTATTTACTATCATTGCTGTTGTGCTCGTGCTGGCAGTAGCTGGCGGCGCACTTTACTACGGCTTGCGTGGCAACACGACTAAATCAAATACGGACAGCATGTCCGGCATGGATATGGGCGGCTCTACAGACAATGGCTCGCTCGTTGACACCAATAGTGCTACATACAAGCAGTACGCAGCCATGAGTGGTGAGACATACGACCGTAATTTCATCGCCAATATGATAGCCCACCACCAAGGTGCTGTTGATATGGCAAAGCTGGCACAGAAAAATGCCAAGCACCAAGAGTTGAAAGATATGGCGAACGACATCATCTCGGCTCAAGAGGGTGAGATTAGTCAGATGACGGCTTGGCAAAAAGAATGGGGTTATCCATCGACAAGTGCCGACAACATGATGGATCACAGCGCTATGGGTATGATGGATGAGATGGCTGGTATGAACAGCGCCCTAGAGGGAAAGACGGGTGATGAGTTTGATAAAGCCTTTATCGAGCAGATGATTATGCACCACCAGTCGGCTATCGACATGGCTGCTCCTGGTGAGAAGAACGCACAGCACCAAGAGCTAAAAGATCTTACCAGGGCTGTCGTTTCTGCTCAGACACAAGAAATCAAGCAAATGAAGCAGTGGCAAAAAGATTGGGGCTATGAAAATTAGAACCCTGCCCATTGTATTGGCAGTTGTTATTCTTGGTTTTACTGGAGCAATCATTGCTGCAAAGGCAAACAAACCACCGGAACCACCACGTCCAGGGGTTGAGCAAAGTGACCACGGCCGTGAACACGTGGACAGCAAGAAGTATGGCGGTGACCAGCCGCCAACTTCTGGTGCTCACGCAAACCCTGTTTCGTGGGGCGTGTACGATACAGAAGTCCGCGACGATCAACTGGTACACAATATGGAGCATGGGGGAATCTACATTTCATACCAACCAAGCCTACCGAAAGACCAAGTTGATAAATTGACCCGACTTTTGTCAGCACCTTTTGCGAATCCAAAGTTTCAACCAACCAAGATAGTCCTTGCACCAAGAGCAACCAATAAATCGCCGATAGAATTAAGCTCATGGCGCAGGAGTGAAACATTACTGGCGTATGATCAGCAAAAAATAGAAGACTATGTTGCGCGTAATCTGGGCAAAAGCCCCGAACCGCTTGCACGATAGGCCAAGGAGGTAAAAATATGCGAAAGATAGTTGTAGGAACGATTATTGTGCTCGCAGTCGGAGCAGCAGCAATAGGCTGGTGGTTTTCACAAAACCAGTCAGCTTCCGCTCCAGAAAGTAAGCCGATGCCGTCAGCAAGTAAAAGTGAGAAACCGGCTAACCCAAACGAGCATAACTACATGGATACTGATTTTGCGAAGAAAATGATCGTCCATAATCAGCAGGGTATCCAGATGGCGGACATCGCGAAGAAAAATGCGAGCGACGACAAAGTTCGCCAACTGGCGGTACGTATCAGCGATGAGCTAACGAGTGACACCAAACAGTACATTAACTGGCTTACCGAGTGGAAAGAGACATATTTCAATCTGTCTGATTTTCCTGAGATGGAAGGCCACGATATGTACCCGACTCTTCCTGGGATGGCAAGCCTCAGTGATCTGCGTGAACTTGAATCTGCTACAGGCAGTTCGGTAGATAAGCTATTCTTGCGCTTGATGATTGCCCATCATGAGGGTGCAAATGAAATATCAAACGCAGAGTATTTAAAGGGCATGCAGTTTGGTCAGATGATAAATCTCAAGAACAAGACCGTGAAAAAACAAACCGAGGAAATGCAGACAATGAAACAATTACAAGCTAAAGGAAATTAGATGAGGTTATATGAAGAATAAAATATTTATCACTGTGATTGTCGTACTTGCGATTGCCGCAGCTGCCGTTTGGTATTTTGTGGTTTTTTCCGTAAAACCAGTGCCAGAGGAAGCAATACAGACAAGCAACACAGCAACAGAAGAAAAGAAACAAGAACCCGCAAGCGATAATAAATATGCAAACTTAAAGGGAGATGCATTTGATGAGGCGTACATTGCCGACATGCTGGCTCACCACGAAGGTGCTCTGAATATGTCAGAACAAGCAATGGCAGTCACTGCTCAGGATGAGATTCGCACACTCGCGAGCAATATCGTGCAGAGTCAAAGCGCGGAGATCATGCAAATGCGAACATGGCAAAAATCATGGGGCTATAAAGAAACGATGAGTGGTGGTCATGGTAGCCATGGCGGTGCTGGTATGGACATGGGCGGAGATATGGTAGAGATGCAAAATAAATTACAAGGCTTAAAAGGTGAGGCATACGACAAAGAGTTCCTGAAGCAAATGATTCTTCATCATGAGCAAGCAGTTGAAATGTCTCAATACGCCGCGACCAATGCAAAACACCAAGAGATAAAAGACCTCGCCAGTGCCGTTATTAGCGCGCAGACAAAAGAAATCGAGCAGATGAAGCAGTGGCAAAAAGACTGGGGTTATTAAACTTCTGTTTTTGTTCGATCGGATACTTTAAAATCACGAACGACCTGTACTACAAGACATGGAACAAGCAACACGCCTAAGAATATCCACCACGTCATGAAGTAGTCGCTGATCATACTTGTCCCAAGCGTTAGGCCATGTATGAAAATCGCCGCCATAGCACAGGCTTGAAGTAGACCGACATACGGCCATATGCCACGAGCAATGAGTTTGCTACGAAAATGTTTTAAGACATCATAGAGCAAAAATGTTACCAGTGCGGCTATCGCAATCACCACTGCCCACGCACGATACGAGCCAACGTAACTGATATAGCTTTCTGGAGGCAGTAAGCCGGTATCGAGGAAGCGTTGCACCAAAAAAATACTGGGATGTATCACTATGAACAATAGAACTATATGTCCAGTCCACGTTGCGAATCGCTTGCTATTAGCAGGCTTACCGATAGAACTTGCAACGTAGTGAACCCACATTGTTGTCCATGCTAGCACCCCAAGTATAGGAAAAAATTGGTACATTGACCTGACACTGCCCGATAATGTTATGAGCCAGAGTATAATACTTATGGCAGATACAAAGACAAACAAAATCCATGCACGGTAACGGTTAAAAAAGTAATGCATCTAGTTTCATTATACTGGAGAAAGGACATACTTCGTTATGAAGAAAAGTATAGCTATATTCTCGGCGACCACACTGATCCTATTGGTTTTGATAGGATTTGGTTTATGGGTGCTTATCGATAGACAGAATAATAAGAACTCTGGAGTACCTAACAATACCTCCACCGAACAGCAAGCAAAAACGTTTACTTTAAATGAAGTAGCTTCTCATAACTCAAGAACCGATTGTTGGACGATTATCTCGGGACAGGTTTATGAACTTACCGATTTCATAAATCGCCATCCTGGAGGTGATGAAGTACTTCGAGCCTGCGGCACAGACGCAACGACTCTATTTACTTCACGTACAACGAAGGATGGACAGTCTATTGGTTCGGGTACACCACACAGTCAAGCGGCTCAAGAGCAACTTGACCAACTGAAGCTAGGAACTCTTGCAAAGTAGAGGGGTTGGGATATTGACCATCTGATGTTTTATGTGCTACATTACTTTGAAGGGTCTTGTACAGTATGCGACGCGCTCGGCTGGAACAGTCGAAGCGTCGCCCTTTCTACCTCTATGTTGACGAGTTCCAGAACTTTGCGACGACAAGCTTTGTGCAAATGCTATCCGAGGCTCGTAAATATAAATTATTTTTGACGATGGCCGAACAGTCCACCTCGCAGCAGAGCGATCAACAAATGGTCAGTATCATCATGGCAAACGTCGGTACGGTCATTACTTTCAGGACAGGCAACCCACAAGATGAGAGGGTACTATTGCCGCTATTTAGTCCCTACATTGAACAGGGTGAAATAAGCAATCTGCCAGCATTTAACTTTTATGCCAAGTTGTCGGCCGTCAAAGCCCAAGAACCACTATCGGGACAGACCTTACTACTCTCGGACGATGGCGATATCAAGACACGCACTGCTATCGTTGAGCACTCGCGGTCGGTGTTTGCAAAAAAGCAAGAAGTGATAGAGCAAGAACAAGAGCAGCCAAAGGCCAGCAAGCCAAAGGCAGAAAAGAACAAAAAAGGAGGGGCTAAACCAAAGCCCCAGCCTACAAGTGAACCAATGATTGACGAACTTTAGCTGTTGTTACGAGACTCGGCAAACTCGTCGTATAGCTGCCTCATTTCATCGTCAGTCAATACCGTGCCGAGCTGATGAAACTTCTCTTGATACTGCGTCAAGAAGTCGATAGCATCTTGAGGTGTGGCGTGTTCGGGGTCGATTGTCTTCAAGTAGGCAACGACCTTATCAATATCTTCTTGGCTTGCTTCGTATTCTTTGAAATCTGTCATTTTATTTACTCCTCGCATATCGGTCGATAGCGATAAACGCGCATAGCTGTTTAGCCGCTTTCTCCGATGCTATTTTCCTCATTATCTCACAACTATCATTAAACGATAATATGTTGAGGCTGCCCTCATACACTACCTTGCGGTCAAGTATTGCTAACTTGCGATGATGTCCGGCGGTATACAGCACCGTAACGCCCAGCGCTTGCAGCTCGTAGATAGCGTTAAGTGCTTGATAATAGTAGTCGCCGTCATGTTCGTTTGGATTACGAGTGTTTATGACTATCCGTACATTACGACTGCGTAGCTTAGCAAAGATAGGTAGAAGTGTCCTCATGCGCTTTTCCGTGATGAACGGACTCTCGATAATCACTTCGTCTTTACTGTGTAGCAGGTCGCGCATAAACGCCCTATAGAACGTGTCCTGGTCGTAGAGAGTGCTTTTACTAAACATGGTGCTTACTCTCCTCTGTTTCAGGCTCGACAATATGGATTTCTCCGTTATAATATACCCAGCCTAGATCAGTTAGTTTTTGATGCATCAAAACTAAACTAGGTTCTAGAGTGTTCCATGACAAGTCGATGTGGCGCACCAAAATAAGAACATCGCCTGTAGCGGTGTTTTTGTTTGGCCAAAAATATGATTGACAGTGCGAACCATACTGTCTCATACTAAAAGTATGACAGCTGAGTCATTACCGAGGTCCCATAAGCCATCCGCATCGCACGAGCATGGCAGTGTGCGGTTTCGATTGAATGAAGAGTTATCTACGAATGTCCTGGGGCGGGTGCTCCAGAATAGGTCATATGAGTTTATGCGTCGCCGTCAAGGCGGTTTTTTCTATGCGCGGGTTCCTTATGAGATTCCATTTCTACCCGACGGCATGGCTTCAAATAAGCAGCATTCGGGCGACCACACTTTGCGCGAACGGTTGAGTGATGTACAAACGTATAGCAAACGTCTATGGACCAAGGATATCGCAGTGCACGGCCTTGCCACCACATATCTTTATGGCCAAAATAACGTGGACCGAAAGACGCCGGATGCAGTGTCTTTGCAGCTACTGTTTGATGAAGAAGATCACCAGCGGTTATTGACGATGTTGAAGCATCTGATGGGCGGCCAGAAATTAACTGCCAATGACGAGCATGATTACAGGCTGACGCCAAATGTCATAGTACCAGTGCCGCAGATCGAAGTGCCAGAAGAAGATGAGATTAATATCTCAAGCAACCCCACGATCGTATCACTTGCGTCATTACAAAACGTAGTGACTAAGCTCAACCAAAGTGCTGGCGAAAGCAAAAAAGGCATGGGGGCACTTGAGGTTCCGGCATTTTTCCATGCGCCGCGTCAATGATCTTGCACATTTCTAACAGATGAGCTATACTATTCCGAGATGTGGGCGCTTAGCTCAGTTGGCTAGAGCACTTCGTTTACACCGAAGGGGTCGGGGGTTCGAGCCCCTCAGCGCCCACCATAGAAAAATCCAGTCCACGCGGACTGGATTTTTCTATGGTACGGAGCAATTGCATAACCACTTCTAATCTGTTAAAATAACACTAAAGGAGCTCGTCAGAAACGGGCATTATTTTATGAAAGACGCACAACACATTCGCAACATCGCCATTATTGCGCACGTTGACCACGGAAAGACGACCATGGTGGATGGACTACTCAAACAATCTAACACATTCCGCGACAACCAAGCCGAGATGAACCAAGAACTCATCATGGATTCGGGCGACCAAGAGCATGAGCGCGGTATCACCATTACCGCCAAACAGACAAGTATTTACCACGACGACTACAAAATCAATATCATCGATACACCTGGGCATGCCGATTTTTCTGGTGAAGTAGAGCGCACGCTCAACATGGCCGATGGTGTACTGCTCATCGTAGATGCGCAGGAAGGCCCGATGCCACAGACCAAATTTGTGCTCTCTAAAGCGCTCGAACTTGGCCTCAAGCCTGTAGTGGTTATCAACAAAATTGATAAGCCATCGCGTCGTATCGACGAAGTGCTGGATGAGGTAGCCGATCTCTTTCTTGAACTCGCTATCAGCGATGATCAGCTGCACTATCCAGTCTATTATGCCATCGGCCGCGACGGCAAAGCCTGGAAAGAAATGCCGGACAACCCAAGCGAGCATGCTGATCTGTCACCTATCTTTGATTCCATCGTGAGCGATATCCCGGCGCCAACGGTCGACGAGAGCGGCGCGTTCCAGCTGCTGGTCACAAGTCTGCAGTACGATTCGTTCCTCGGTAAATATGCGATCGGTCGTGTCACGCGCGGTATGGTCAAAAAAGGTCTCGCCGTGACGCTTATGAAGCGCGACGATGTACGTATCAACGGTCGCATCGACAAAGTTTTCGGCTATCGTGGTCTAAACCGTGAAGAAATAGAGCAGGCCGGTGCAGGCGATATCGTGGCACTGACTGGTATTGCCGACGCGCATATCGGCGACACGATTGCCGACAAAGAAAATCCAGAGGCATTGCCAACTATCGACATCGAAGCGCCAACACTTAGTATGTATCTCGGTCCCAACACCAGCCCGCTCAAGGGTAAAGAGGGCGAGTTCAACACATCACGTCAAATCGGTGACCGTCTAAACCGTGAGCTCGAGACCAATGTGAGTTTACGTGTGGTAGAAAATGGTATTGGTTTCACTGTATCTGGTCGTGGTGAGCTACACCTGTCGGTCCTTATCGAGACGATGCGCCGCGAAGGCTACGAGTTCGAAGTTGGTCGCCCACAGGTAGTGACGACAGAAATCGACGGCGTAGTGCAAGAGCCCGTTGAAGAGTTACTAATCGAAGTCGGGCCAGAATTCGTCGGTGCCGTGAGCCAAGAGCTTGGTGCCCGCCGCGCCGAAATGCGTGGACAGGAGCAGACAAGCAGTGGTACTGCTTGTATGACCTACATTATCCCGACACGTGCGCTAATCGGCCTACGAAACTTGCTACTGACCGCCACAAAAGGTACCGTCATCATGAACAGCCTCCCGCATGGCTACCAGCCTATGAGCGGCAAGCTGCCGCAAACTCGTAACGGCGTACTTATCTCGTTCGAAGCTGGTACTACGACACCATATGCCCTGCAAGCAGCTGAAGCGCGTGGTGAGCTCTATGTCGGTCCTGGTACTACTGTGTACCCTGGTATGATCATCGGTCTCAATCGTCGCTCGGAAGACATGGAGATTAACGTCTGTAAGGCAAAGCATCTTACCAACATGCGTTCAAGCTCGAGTGATGGTGTGGTGCAGCTGACACCTTACACCGACCTGAGTCTTGAGCAGTGTATCGACTTCATCGAAGACGATGAATTACTAGAAGTTACGCCGAAAAGCCTCCGCCTTCGCAAGCGCTACCTCGATCCCAACGAGCGCAAGCGCGCTAGCAAGAAGTAAATTTGCAAAAAAGCGTAAAATTTGCTATAATAAAAAGATAGATATGCCAACTCTCGCTCCAAAAGAGCGAGAGTTCTCTTTTGGAGAAGGGTTACAAAGATGAAAAGCAGTAGTAAGTATCCGGAGGCGTTTTACCGCGTATCTCTTAAGGCGGTTATTCGTAATGAGCGAGGAAAGGTGCTGTGTGTCCAAGAAGGCTCCGAGGTATGGTCGCTACCTGGTGGCGGTATGGATCATGGCGAGACAGAGCACGAAGCGCTGGCGCGCGAGCTTAAGGAGGAAGTAGCGTACGAGGGTAACTTCACTTTTCGCCCAATAGGTCTAGAGCCGCGATATCTCCCCTGGCGACACGCGTATTTGCTGTGGATCGTGTATGAAATAGACTGCGAGACGCCGCCACCAGCTACCAGAGGGGTTGATGTGCTGGCTGTGGCATATCGCGATACCGCGAAATTTCGCGACAGTATCAATATGGCTGAGCAACTTGTCTATAAATGGACGGTTGACCGATCACATGTTGTCACGGCTGCAGAATAGGCAATTTTTGCGACAAATTTGCAACAAAGTCGCTCCGCGCTATACTGAACGTATATGAACGAATGGATTCTCTTGCTTATAGCTGCCATCTTCGGTAGTGTCATATCCCTTGCAGGTGGTGTGTACCTGCTGTATGGCAAATGGGGCGTCGACAGGTTGCAGCGCGTGTCGGTACCGTTTGCGGCAGGTGCACTGCTCGCTGCGGCATTTGTCGATTTACTGCCAGAGGCGATGGAGGGTAGTGACACACATGTAATTTCACTTGTGGTGCTGACGTCTTTTCTGGTGTTTTTTCTGCTGGAGCGTTCGCTCAGTTGGTTTCATCATCACCACGAGCACGAGCATGCCAATCCGCGCTATCGTCGTAATTCGTCACTCATCGTCATTGGCGACACACTGCACAATTTTATTGACGGCTTGGCCATCGGTGCGTCGTTCTTAGTAAGTCCGGTGACGGGTATCATCACCACTATCGCCATTACAGCGCACGAGATTCCACAGGAGATTGGCGATTTTGGCCTGCTGCTCGCAAAAGGCATGAAAAAGCGCAATGTCGTACTGGCAAATCTACTGAGCGCGCTGGCGACGGTGGTAGGTGCAGTGCTTGTATATGCACTTGGCGGTAGTGTGCCTATTTCGGAGCCGATTCTGCTTGCAATTACGGCTGGGTTCTTCATCTATATTGCAGCGAGTGATATCATCCCGACGATACATGCGGAGCCCAAACGGCGTACAGCCAACATTCAGGCGGCGGTACTGTTGTTGGGGGTGCTATTCGTCGGGGTGACAACAACGCTTGCGCACGACATGATCGGCGGTCATGAACACGATGCGACAGAGCAGCACACGCACTAGTGCCGGTCTCGCAAACATAAGCACCATGCGGTATACTACGTAGTATATGCCGGCAAAAACTGTGTCACACAAGCTCAAAACTGCGCTCGTCAAAACGACGGGCCAGTTGCTTTCTCCGTCCAAGAGCCCGGACGAGGCGTTTGGTGATTTTTTCCGCGAAGTGCAGGCGCGTCAAGTGTACGACGATGGCAAGACATTTGTCGATCTGATACCAAGAAAACGTGCCAACCAGATCAAAAAAGAATATCGCCTCGCGCAAAAAGATCCGAATTTCGACTTACGTGATTTTGTGAGTCGGCATTTCTATGAATTTATGCCGGACCGTGAGCCAGAATATACGTTTTCACCCAGCGTGTCACCGCGCGATCATGTACGGGGTCTGTGGACAGAGCTTGAGCGTCGCAATCGCAAAGACCGAGGATCACTACTGGCGCTGCCACATGAATATGTGGTGCCAGGAGGGCGTTTCAGCGAGCAGTTTTATTGGGACACGTATTTCATCATGTTGGGTCTTGCTGCAGACGGGCGCTGGGACTTGATCCACGGTATGATGCAGAATTACCAGTACATGATACGAAAGTTTGGCTTTATACCTACGGCGAATCGTACATACTTTTTGAGTCGATCGCAGCCGCCCTTTTTCTCACATATGGTAAAACTGCTGGGTACGCATCGTGGTCGCACTCGCACGCAGCTAGAATTTTTGCCAGCACTAGTGGCTGAATACCGCTTCTGGATGAAAGGTCGCCGCTCAGTTAATGAACATATTGATCATCAGGCGTATGCGCGTGTAGTGCGCATGCCAAACGGTGTCATACTCAATAGGTATTACGATAACAAGGCGACGCCGCGACCCGAGTCTCTTCGAGAAGACCTAGAGACGGCTGAGCGCTCAGCTAATGCAAATAAAGATAAATTGTTTTTGGATCTGCGCGCCGGTGCAGAGAGCGGTTGGGATTTTAGCTCGCGCTGGTTTCGTAATGTGCAGGATATCGAGACGATCCATACCACTGATATCGTGCCAGTAGATCTGAACTGCCTACTGTATCAGCAGGAAATGTTAATAGCTGAGACGTATCAGCTACTTCGCCAGCCACTGCTGAAACGCAAGTTTCAGGCGTTTGCCGACAAGCGCGCGCAGACAATTTTGCGTTACTGCTGGGATGAAGAGCAGCAGTTCTTTAGTGACTATGATTTTCGTGCCGGACACCCCACAGGACGCCTCACTCTAGCCGGTGTGTTTCCGCTCTATGCCAAAATCGCGACCACTCAGCAAGCCAAAGCGGTAGCCGAACGCCTAGAGCGTGACTTCCTGAAAGATGGTGGACTAGTAACGACACTCGTCGACAACGGCCAGCAGTGGGACTCGCCAAACGGTTGGGCACCGCTCCAATGGGTGGCGATACAGGGGCTGCGCGAGTACGGGCATCACAAGCTTGCAGATGAGATTCGGCGCCGCTGGCTCCATAGTACCGAGCTGGTGTTTTCTACCAAGCACAAGATGATTGAGAAATACGACGTTGCGCATGAATCGCGTGTCGGCGGGGGTGGTGAGTATCCACTGCAAGATGGCTTCGGTTGGACGAATGGAGTCTATGCTGCGCTGAAAGATGAGGATGCCAAATAATGGATGTGCATGAGGCGCGTCAGAGCTCTACTTGGCAAAATGCGGTAGTATATCAGATCTATCCCTGGACATTTGCCGAGGATAGTGGGCGAGAGCCACAACTTGGTCACGGGAGTATTCGTGGCATAGAAGAACGATTATCGTATCTTGAGTCGCTGGGCGTCAATGCCATCTGGTTGTCGCCATTTTACCCGTCACCCATGGTAGATGGTGGCTATGATATTGCGGACTTCAAAAATGTACACCCAGCACTTGGCACCCTCGAAGATTTTGATTCACTCGTAAAAGCTGCACACGCCAAACACATCCGCCTCATGGTCGACTTCATTCCTAATCATTCATCTGACAAGCATGAGTGGTTCGAAAAATCTCGTCGCCAGGAAGATGGTTATGATGATTGGTATATCTGGCATCCTGGCAGCGTCGACGAGCATGGAGAACACCAGCCGCCAAACAACTGGGCAAGTGTATTTTCTATACCCAACCGCAAAGCTCGTGAACGTGGCGAGATGCACTGGCTTCATGAGCAAGAGTGGACGCCGCCTATTTCTGCCTGGAAGTGGGACGATGTGCGCCAGGAATTCTATATGCATAGCTTCGCCGTGGAACAGCCCGACCTCAACTGGAGTAATCCATATGTGCGCGAAGCCATGAAAGACGCCATGCGCTTCTGGCTGGATCGCGGTGTCGATGGCTTTCGTGTCGATGCTATCAATCACATCGGCAAAAACATGGAGTTGCCCGACGAAGAAGTGAATACCGCCTACAACGAAGAATGGTATGAAAATCCGTACGACCAGCTACAAAAATTTCAGAGCTGTAATTATCCGCGAACACTTCACGAATATATCTGGGAAATGTGCCAAGTGCTCAAAGATGAAGTGTACGAGCATCGCGATCTGCGCATGATTCTCGAGGCCTACATGGGTGAGTCGGATCTGCGCGATATAGATGCCATCGCACCTGAAGTAGCTAGCACATTTAACTTTGGTGGTTTGCTGGCATCTTGGGATGCAGGAAGTCGCAAGATCCAGATGGATTATTACTATGAGCGCTTGCTACGCGATGCCGTGGCAAATCAGGTCAACGGCAACCACGACAAACCACGCTTGGCGAGTCGTTTGGGCGACAATGGCGCACGTGCAGCTGCGGTGCTCAACCTGTTTCTGCCTGGCATGCGCTTCATCTACAACGGTGAGGAGCTAGGACTGGTAGATGCCGAGATACCAAGCTGGCGTTTGCAAGATCCTAATGGGCTACGCGATCCAGAGCGCACGCCGATTCCGTGGGACGATACATTACCAAATGCTGGTTTTTCAAATGCTGATCCAAAAGATCTGTGGCTACCAGCAAATCAAGCCGATGCACACAAAGCGGTGATGCGTCAAAAACAGCATGACACATCTTCGCTGTCACTCTATCGTGCGGCTATTCGACTCACGCATGAATTGCCGTCGGCACAAAATGGCAAGTATGTACCACTACATACCGACAACGACCAAGTGATGGCGTATGGGCGCGAAGACGAAGAGACGGGCGATCAGCTGATAGTACTTGTCAATTTCTCGCGCGACAAACAAGGCAGTGTGCGCGTATCGGACAGTCATTTTGTGATCGGTGAACAGGTATTGTCGAGTATATCTGTCGAGCAGAGCAGTCACCGTGTCGATGTACGTGCTGGAGTAGCCCTCGAACCAGACGAAGTATCGGTGATCAAAAAGCTCTAGAGGCTGTCGGCTACGTCTTCAGGTAAGAAGCCTTTGGTGTGCTTGAAGTTTGCCTTCCATTCGTATCCTTCGGTGTAGCCGAGGTCTTTCATGAGTTTTGTCGGCGCGTTGCGGAGGTGGATTGGTACCGGTGAATCGGGGAAGCGAGCGCTCAAATCTTTAGAGCGGTGCATGAGATCAGTTGTCTCGCGAGACTTTTGACTTCGCGCCAGTGCGGTGGCTACGTGGTAAAGGACGTAATTACTCTCGGGCATGCCGAGTCGCTCTACGGCCTGGAACGCACTTAGTGCTAGTCCGAGTGCACCATTGCCTGCCAGGCCGATATCTTCAGATGCGAAGATGACCATACGCCGTGCGATAAATTTGGGATCTTCACCGGCGTCGATCATGCGGCTTAGGTAGTACAGTGTCGCCTCGACATCGCTACCGCGCATGCTTTTGATAAACGCGGAGATGATGTTGTAGTGCATGTCGCCCTTTTTGTCGTAACCGGGGACGCGTTTTTGGGCAGCAGTTTTCACCACGTCGGCCGTGACTTTGCGTTTGCCGATATTGAGCGCAAGCTCGAGGTTGCCTAGCGCTACGCGGGCGTCGCCGCCAGAGAGCTCTGCCAGATAGTCGATTGCTTCGTCTGTGACAGTTTTTTGTTTGCCGAGTTCTGCTACGGCGTGTGTAACGATGGCCATAATATCTGCTTTACTATGTGGCTCGAGTAGTAGTACGCGAGTGCGACTAAGTAGTGGCGTGATCACTTCGAAGCTTGGATTTTCAGTAGTAGCGCCGATGAGTGTGATAAGGCCGCTCTCGACATGAGGCAAGAACGCGTCTTGCTGCGCCTTATTGAAGCGGTGGATTTCGTCAACGAAGAGGATTGTACGGAGCTGCAAATTCCAGTTTTGGCGAGCATGTTCTATGACGCGTTCGACATCTTTTTTTCCGCTCGTAACAGCACTCAGCTCTACGAATTCAGCCTCAACTTCATGCGCGATGATACGAGCTAGCGTGGTCTTGCCGCTACCAGGTGGACCCCAGAGTATCAGACTCACTGGCTCTTTATTCTTCACAATAGACCGCAGTATCTCCTTGTCGCCAAGGAGGTGTGTTTGCCCAATTACCTCATCTAATGTTGTTGGCCTCATGCGTTCGGCCAGTGGTACCCGCTCCATACTTCCATTATAGCCGACTGGCGTGTAACTGGCGTATGATAGGTATATGAAACCTACACAAGTTCTCTTACTTTTCGGTGGCGAATCAAGCGAACATGACGTGTCGATCATGTCGGCGCGCAATGTCTATGAGGCAATTGATGCGTCGCGGTTTGATGTGGCACTTGGCTATATCGACGAAAATGGCCACTGGTATCACGTACGAGATTTTGATGGCTACCGCACAGTCGATGTGACACAGCAACTATTACCTAGCCTCGGCGAGGCGGGGTTTGTTGTTGGCGATGAAATTATTGATTCCGACGTCATACTCCCTGTCCTGCACGGCAAAAATGGCGAAGACGGTAGCGTTCAGGGTTTGGCACAACTACTACATATTCCGGTCGTTGGGTGTGACATGACATCGAGTGTAGCAGGTATGGACAAGGTAATTGCCAAACGTATAGCAACAAGTGTCGGAGTGCAAGTGGTGCCATATCGAGTGTATCGACGCGGTGAAGTGCCGCCGAATTATGATACATTGTGCACGGATTTGGGCGATACGCTATTTGTTAAACCATCGCGAGCTGGTAGCTCTGTGGGAGTGAATAAAGTTCGGAGTAGTAAGGAGCTGGAGCGTGCACTTGCCGTTGCACTGGAGTCTGACGATACTGTGCTCATAGAGCAGGCGCTTGATGTACGTGAGCTTGAGGTGGCGGCTATAGGTAACCCGCCCGCATGTGAGATCAGCGTGGTTGGTGAGATTCTACCTGGTGAAGATTTCTATAGTTATGACGATAAATATAGTAGTGGAAGTAGTTCGAGTGTCCAGCTTCCCGCAGATATACCAGCTGATATCTCAGATCAAATTCGCGATGCAGCCAAAACAATCTATACGGAGCTTGGCTGTCGTGGTCTCTCGCGTATAGATTTCTTCCTGACGGGCACTGGTGATATATATTTCAACGAGATTAATACGTTGCCTGGCTTCACAAATATCAGTATGTATCCGAAATTGTGGCAGCAAGCGGGTATTTCGTACGGCGATTTGATCACGCGACTCATCGAAGCGGCGCTTGAGCCAAAAGAGTAGGCGGAGTATACTGGATGTATAAAACCATAAACACAAACAGGAATACATATCTATGGGCTTTTTCAGTCGAGATAAATCAGAGGAACCAAAGCAAGAGACTACTACAACAGAGAGTGGCACACCGGCACAACTGAGCGCAGACTCGACGATTCGCGAGTGGCTGGATCATCCGGTGGGTGGCACTATCTTTCGTAGTATGCTAGCCGAGGCTGGGCAAAACGAAAAGGTTCTCACGCCTGTCAAGGGATGGACACTGAAGCGTGTCGCCGGCATGAGCGGTGGCAAGATGACCGACGAGATGATTGCCGACATGGTACAAAAAGCCAATGCCGGAGAGGCAACTGCTGCACCGACCGAGACACAAGTGGAGTCGACCGAGGCTCCGTCTGCCGAGGAAGCACCGGCTGCACCGGCGCCCGAAACGCCTGTAGCCTCTACTGCGAGCTCAGAGCCTGACGAATGGGTAGAAAAGATTACCGACGGCCGCTTCGCCAATAAAACCATTATTGTGACGGGTGCCGGTTCTGGTATCGGCCGTGCCACCGCCTCG
Organism: Candidatus Mycosynbacter amalyticus; assembly: GCF_025273655.1. GTDB lineage: Bacteria > Patescibacteriota > Saccharimonadia > Saccharimonadales > Saccharimonadaceae > Mycosynbacter > Mycosynbacter amalyticus. The sequence goes on along the minus strand of NZ_CP045921.1, from coordinate 724,014 downwards.
CGCATCGCCCGCGAAGGTGGCCGTGTGATTGGTGTTGACATCTCGCAGGAGCGCCTCGATGAGCTTAAAGCGTCGCTCGCGGGTGCGCAGATCGAAGTAGTGGCGGGCGACATCACAAACGATGAGAGCGTAGCGAAGATTGTAGAAGTGGCTGGTACACGCATCGATGGCTTGGCGAACATTGCCGGTATCATGGACAACATGACGCCAGTTCACGAAGTAGACGACGCTACTTGGAACCGTGTCATGAATGTGAATGTAGTCGGTACTATGAAGCTGATGCGCGCAATCGTACCAAAGATGCTGGAGCAAAAAGCCGGCTCAATCGTCAACATTACCAGCGAAGCTGGTCTACGCGGATCTGCAGCGGGGGCAGCTTACACGGCCTCCAAACACGCAGTGATCGGCCTCACTAAGAGCTCGGCATTTGCTTATACCGGTACGGGTATTCGCGTCAACGCCGTGGCGCCGGGTGGCGTGGCAACCAATATCGAAGCCAAATTTGACTCGCCTATGTTCCTCGATCGCTTCGGTGTCGCGTCGGCCGTTATGCCCGCACCGACGACGGCCGATCAGTTGGCGGCATCTATTACGTTTCTTTTGAGCGACGACGGCACCAACGTCAACGGTGCTATCTTGCCATCTGACGGCGGCTGGTCTGCAGTCTAGCCTACGGACATGACATGGCAAATCTATACGGCAATCAGTGTACTGGGGCTTTCGATTTCGATTGTCTTACAGCGCATATTGCTGCGGGGTGGTCGACTTAATCCGTATGCGTATGCGGCAGTGTTTCAGGGTATGGTGGGCGTATTGCTCACCATCGTCGCGTTTGTTGTGGGCATCAATCTTTCTGGGATCGAAGCGGTTTGGCAACCGGTGCTCATCTCGGCTGTAGCGTACGGAGTAGGTCATGTGATCTACGCCAAAACGCTTCAGAAAGTAGAGGCCTCGGCTTTTTCGGTCTACTTTGCGACTCATGCTATTTGGATGATGCTGTTTGGCATGTTGCTGTTTGGCGAGCAACTGACGTGGCTGCAGGCTGGCGGGGCGCTATTGATATTTGCCGGTGTGCTGACGCTGGTCAAGCAGCCAGCCAAACTTTTGACAGATCGTGGTGCGCTCTACGGCTTACTGACCGGTATACTCTTCGGTATCGCTATCACGTCATGGGCATATGTGGGGCGACATGTCGACACGCTGTCGTGGGCGGCAGTTAGTTTTCTGTTGCCCGTCATAGTGGTGTTTCTGATTCGCCCCAAAACCATGCGGGCTGTGCCGGAGGTATTTCGTGATCGAAGCACAATATGGAAGCTACTTATCTTGGCGACTTTTTATGGTCTAGGTAGTCTTGCGATGCTCTATGCGTATAGCGAGGGTTCGCTGTCAGTTATTTCACCGCTGCGCCAAACAGGCATCATCGTCACAACACTACTGGCACTCATTTTCATCTCCGCAGAGAGGCACAGCATTGGTCGCAAGTTGCTTGCGGCTCTACTATGCTTCGCGGGGGTTGTAGCGCTAGTGATCTAAGGGGAGGTAGTACTCTTCACTGTAATACGGGGGATCATTTCTCGCGGTATTTTGCGCACAGTGACTTTTGTCTCCCCTTGATCGACGAGCTTCATGAGCCGATGAAGACCATCAAGGATAAGCCAACGATTTTTGTTAAACATGATGTCGATAGGGTAATTTGTGTCAGCGTTCATAGTGCGGGTATACTCTTCTGAATAAGCGCTAGGTTTTGACATGATATCGCGAGGTGTGAGATTAAAGCGTTCACCAGATGTATGCAGCCACGGTATATCAAAATGCCAGACAAGATCGTTGATATCCATTTTTTCTGTCGGGATATTGTCAAGTTGCCATAGGAGGGAATTGTCCCATCGAAAATCAAATGCGTATGGCGTAATATGATCGGGTAATGGTTGAGGTTGTATTGCCATATATCTATAGTGTAGCATTTTTATCGAGCGACTAGGACGAGTCAACTGACGAAGCCATCGTTTATTGAGGCTTGATAGGCGCAATCGCTTTGAGTACTTGTTCGACGCTTACGAGTGATGAGTTGAGTCCATCGCCATCATAGTAGCTAGTGTCCGGATTGGGGCCAATGACTTTTGGAAATGCTGCCCATTCCATGGCCAAGTTTGCGGCAAACTGTTCCTTAGTGATCTCGCGATTGACAAGCTTTTCGCTGCCTCGTCGTTCGAGTAGTGCGATCGCGAGTTGATCTTGGAGTAATTTGTCAAACTTGCGGTTCGTGTCGATGCCCTGCTGCCGCACAAGCTCACGGAGTGTCGTGTCGATAATTTGATACCTGCCGACAGCACTGCTTGCATGGCCCTCTGCTATATGCGCTGCCTGCCACGATTGTACTTGGGCAATTGTCATTTGTGTGAAGTTGGTCGACGTATTGTCTGCGTTGCCAAAATACGCATTGTAATTATCCTTGCTCTCTACGTTTGCTATCAAATCAAGTAGCGGTGTATAGCTTGCAGGGTCAACGGCTAGACGTCTGTTGTCCATATACACAGCATAGCCGACAAGACCCACGCAAAGCAATATGACAGCCGCTATTGTCATACAGCTTGTGTCGCGAAGCTTGTGCCTAAGGGCGCGCCGAATTTTGCGCTTGAGAGTAGACGCCACTCGTATAAGTATAAGCTATTTACTGATTTGCTGCACGGTACCCGGCATCTGTGACATGCCCTGCCACGACATGTCATCATCTTCCCAAATGGCAAGATGTGCTATAAAGTAAGTGTCACACTACGGGCCAGGAGATTCTGATTCTTGACCCGCCGGAAGCGGATTCGAGAGTCGTTTCTAGCTTTTTATGGTTTCTAAAGAGGTCAGGAGTTTGAGATCTTACATGGCCATGAAAAACCAGCCGCTAAAGGACTGGTCTTTTCATGGTGCGGAACTACAGAATTTACTTAAACTTTTCAAAGCACTCGTAGATGGTCGGCTTGCGGAGCTACCAAACATACCAATCGCACACGAAGATACGAATGTAATTATTTATTGATTAGATTAATGAAGGAATTGCGAGCCAATCCTTGATGATCTTTTTTAGTGAAGTTGCATTTGAGCTGATGTTTGTTGAAGAATTGAATGTAATCATTCCTCTGATGTCAGAACTCCACTCTATTAATCCGCTTTCATCCTGCATAAGTGGTGTGCCTTTTTTATCTTCCTTGCGCGTAGCACCCATATGGAGTACAAGCTTGACTACCCCTTCCTTATTCATAAGATTAAACGTAATCCGATCTTCACCATCTAGAACATAACTAGGAGCATTCCATTTAATATGCTCTTCTAGTTGTGGCTCGGTGCTTAGAATAAGGTCTCTTAGCATACCTACTTGCGATTGTTTATCGTCATTCAGATCATTCACAAACTCTTCGACTGTTTTATATTTCTGCATAAACCCATCATAGCAAAATACACCCATTCGGGTGTATTCGACAAAATCGTAAAATTGGTGCGGGTTAGGAGACTCTAACTCCTGGCCTCTTCCATGGCAAGGAAGCGCTCTAACAACTGAGCTAAACCCGCATGTTGCTTAAATGATTATAACGAAGGAAACGCCAAAAAGCAACAGGGGCGGGTGAGTTTACTTGTGGGATTACGAGATACCTTTCGGACTTTTAATTTCGTATGTGCGTGTCATGGCATAGAAAAAAGACCAGCGTACTGATCTTCTTTCCTGGTGGCTCCTCCCAGACTTGAACTGGGGACACAAGGCTCTTCAGGCCTCTGCTCTACCAACTGAGCTAAAGAGCCACAACGGTTCAATTGAACTCTGTACATTCTACTAGATTTGACCTTATTTGCCAAGGTAGGGCTAGAAGGGAAGTTTCTTGCGGGTTTTGCGACCCCATTGCGCGACATATTTTATGATTTTGCGGGACATTTCAATACTGCCTTTTGCCCACCATGTGACCGGATCCCATAGCCACTCGGATGTACGTTTGAGCCATCCTGCTTCGACGTCGGTCTTGTACTGGACTTTCCCCGCTGCATGTGGAGATATTATACCGACGATAAATAAGATAACTGCCACCAGGATTACTACCCATATCATATGTATTTATTATACTCTGCTTATGAAAAGTTGGTGATCATAGATTAGTGCAGTATCTGCTATAATAATCCGAGATGGCGCGTTGGCGGAGCGGTTACGCGGAGGTCTGCAAAACCTTAGAGACGGGTTCGACTCCCGTACGTGCCTCCAAACAATAATCTCGAAGTTCGGGGTTATTTTTGTTTGAGAAGCTTGAGTAGCTCCGGAAACGTCGCGTCGTTGAAATGACCCCTATTGGTGAAAGTGTGCGAAATGGCGCCAGGGAGATCAGCTTGAAACTTGGCTAGATCGGTATAAGGTACTACCTTATCATCTTGGCTATGGAAAAGATGCACCTCGTCGGCACTTTCGCTCAGTCGTGACACATCTGTAAGCTCGAAGCTGCCTGCGTCGTATGCAATGTCCGTGTAGCGCCCGGCGATCAAGATAACACGTCGCACGGGTTTAGCGAGGGGACAATGCTGTAAATATTTGCCGAGAAACATGGCACCAAGGCTGTGGCCGACAAGCTGTACGTCGTCCTCGAGAAAGGGTAAAATCTTCTCGAAATACAGTTTCCACTCGTCGAATATCGCGTTGGCGCCGTTTGGAAATGCCGGCAGTAGTACGTCGGCGTCTATCATCTCTTCGGCGATCCAGGGTTTCCACTTCTGGCTATGTTTGAGTCTTTCGTAGTCTAGCGGCATGGTTTGCATATAGTCGATGTAATCATGATAGCTCGCAAAGCTAGAGCCACCATGAATTATAAGGATTTGTTTCATATATCTAGTATACTGGTTCTATACGCGCGGATGGTGGAATTGGTAGACACGAGAGACTTAAAATCTCTTGCCTGAATAAGGCGTGCGGGTTCGATTCCCGCTCTGCGCACCAGAAGATATTAAAGCAACTAGGAGATGGGGTATGGACGTAGTGTTCTGGGCAATTATAATCGCGGCCGTGTTATTTGTGCTGAGCGGTATTAAAGTTATCAATCAGTACGAGCGAGGCGTAGTGTTAACACTAGGCAAATTTAGCGGTATTCGTGAGCCTGGCCTGCGTATTGTCATCCCGATCTTTCAGCGCCTCATCCGTGTGGATGTACGTAGTACACCGATTGATGTGCCAAAGCAAGAAGTGATTACTAAAGACAACGTGACTGTCGGTGTCGATGCGGTAGTATATTTTCGTGTGGTAGATGCACCAAAGGCAGTGCTTGAGACGACAAATTATATTTATGCGACGAGCCAGTTTGCTCAGGCAGCGCTACGTGATGTGACGGGCAATGTGGATATGGATGATCTGCTCGGCAAACGCGAAGAAATCAGCCAGCAGATCAAAGAAATTGTTGATCGGCAAACGGACCAGTGGGGTATCGACGTCGAGGCCGTAAAAGTGCAAAATATCGAGCTGCCGACAGATATGAAACGTGCTATGGCCAAGCAGGCAGAGGCCGAGCGAGAACGTCGTGCGGTGATTATCACGGCGGAGGGCGAGAAGGCGTCGGCGCAGGCCGTGGCTGAGGCAGCGCACATGCTAGCGGCGACACCTGGCGGTCTAAGTATTCGTACTTTGCAGACACTCGAGAAGATTAGCGCCGAGCCAAGTCAGAAGACTCTCTTCGTCTTACCGGCCGACCTTACTGAGACGGTTGCCAAAATCGTCCAAAAATAGCAGGGGTGCACTAGATATAGCGCCCCAGACGCGCTATACTATAAATACACACAAACTACAGAAGGGAATAGATTTACACTATGTCAACTGGCCTCATTATTTTACTCGTAGTCCTCGGACTCCTTATCGTTCTGGGTATCTTCCTCTGGACAACCTACAACTCGCTGGTCACGCTCAAGGTACGCGTAGACGAAGCGTGGAGCGATATCACGGTGCAACTCAAGCGTCGTGCCGATTTGATCCCAAATCTCGTCAATAGCGTGAAGGGGTATGCTGCGCACGAAAGCGGTGTATTCGAGAAGGTGACTGAAGCCCGTAGCGCCGTGATGGATGCTAAAGGTGTACAGCAAACTGCTGAAGCTGAGAATATGCTCGAAGGTGCTCTCAAAAGCCTTTTTGCCGTGGCTGAAGCATATCCAGACCTCAAGGCAAACGAAAACTTTCTACAGCTTCAGAATGAGCTGGTAGACACAGAGGACAAGATTCAGGCATCTCGCCGTTTCTACAACGGTGGCGTACGCGACCTCAATACCAAGATCCAGATTTTTCCAAACAATGTATTTGCCGGCATGCTCGGATTCAAAGAGCGCGAGTTCTTCGAAGTCGAAGATATGGCGAGCGTCGAAAATCCAGTTGAAGTTAAGTTTTAGTCGCTAAACTAGTAGAAAAGTCCAAAAGATTCTATGTATAGTGCTATTGCCGCAAACAAACGCAACACCGTCCTGATTATGGCGGTGTTTGTGGGTATTATCGGAGCGATAGGCTACGTTGTCAGTCTATTTTATGGCAACACATCGTTTGCGTATTGGGCGATTGGTGCGGCTGCCGTATATGCTATCATCCAGTATTATGCCGCCAGTTCGCTCGCCGTATCAATGACAGGGGCGCAGGAAATCGAGAAAAAAGACAATCCGCGTTTGTATCGTATCGTCGAGAACTTGGCTATCACAGAAGGCATGCCAATGCCAAAGGTATATATTATCGATGATCCGGCACCAAACGCTTTTGCAACTGGACGCAATCCTCAGCACGCGATTGTTGCGGCTACCACGGGCATACTTGAGATTATGAATGACCGTGAGCTTGAAGGTGTCATGGCGCATGAGCTTGGACATGTCAAAAACTACGATATTCGCGTATCGATGATTGCATTTGGACTTGTAAGCGCTATCAGTATTTTGTCCGATATGGTGCTGCGCATGCTATTTTTTAGCGATAGCGACAATCGCAATGTGAATCCGATAGTAATTGTTATCGGAGTGATATTTGTTATCCTAGCACCTATTATTGCGGCAGTTGTGCAGTTGGCCGTGAGTCGTCAGCGCGAGTATTTGGCAGACGCTACCGGCGCTATGACAACACGTGATAGCGAAGGACTCGCCAATGCGCTCGAAAAACTCAAAGAGTATGGCCGTCCAATGCAACGCCAGAGCTCTGCAACTGCACACCTTTTCTTCAATAATCCGCTTAAATCTGGTTTTATGAACAAACTGTTTAGCTCACACCCACCCCTAGATGAGCGTATTGCAAGATTGCGCGATAATGCTACAAAATTCTAAGAAGATATTCATATGCCAACAAAAAAATCTACCGTAAAGTCCCGTGTCAAATCTCCCAAGAAAGTTGCTACTCCAACCAAAAAATCCGCTAAGCAACCAACTGCAAATGTAAAGTCGACTACTTGGTGGAAGCGTCCATTGCTTGGAGTTGCCAGCCGGTACAAATCTATGCAGCGTCGCCGTGCTGGATTTCTACTGCGTCGTCCACATCGTAGTTTTCAATTCACTCGGCGCCGCGACTATACACGTTCACTTAGGCTGCCAGGATATTTTGCATTTACAATTGAGGTTGCTCGCACACTATGGCAGCATAAGTTGACATTTGGTCTGTTGGGTATGATATTTCTCATATTAACGACTGCGTTTGGGCTGCTGGGCTCGCAAGATACATATTCGCAGCTCGGTGATTTACTCAAAACCACAGCGCCAGATGGTATGTTCGGTGGTGCTACTGGAGAAGTGAGTAAGGCTGGACTTCTCTTACTAAGCGCAACAACGACAGGGCTAACTGGTGATCTTAGTGATGGGCAAAAGATTGCCGCTGTCTTTTTCAGTCTATATATGTGGTTGACGGTTGTATGGTTACTTCGTAATATACTGGCAAACAAAAAGGTGAAGCTGCGCGATGGTCTCTATAGTGCTGGAGCACCAATTTTACCAACATTTCTCCTCTTTTTGGTGGTTCTCATTCAGCTCGTGCCGGCAGCTCTTGCTATAATTGTAGCAAGTGCTGGTTGGCAGACGGGTTTCATTCAGCAGGGTGTAGCATCGATGGCGGCAGGGTTAGGATTATCTCTTATAGTAGTGGCGTCTCTATATTGGATTGTAAGTACTTGCTTTGCGCTTGTCGTCGTGACGCTTCCGGGTATATATCCATTTCGTGCGCTTGCTATCGCAGGTGATCTGGTAGTTGGTCGACGTCTTCGCTTGGTGTATCGTATGATATGGCTTGTGCTTACGCTTGTCTCATGGTGGGTAGTGATTATGGTGCCGATTATTCTTCTAGATACATTTATCAAATCTAAATTTGAGCAAACTGATTGGATTCCGATCGTACCGTTCTTCTTGCTACTTATGAGCACTTTTACGATCATCTGGACAGCTAGCTATGTATACCTGCTCTATCGAAAGGTGGTTGACGATGATGCAACCCCAGCCTAGCGCACGAATCCGAGAGCTGCGTGCACTACTGAACCGCTATAACTATGAGTATCATGTCGAGGATGCACCGAGTGTTAGTGACGCCGTGTACGATGGGCTGTTTAGCGAACTCAAGCAGCTCGAAGCCGAACACCCCGAGCTGGTGACCTCTGACAGTATTACGCAACGTGTCGGCAATGAGCTCAAAGAGGGATTCGTCAAGGTGACACACAGTACGCGCATGCTGAGTCTTAATGATGTTTTTGATGTGGAAGAAGTACGGGCGTGGGTGGTGCGTATGGACAAGTTACTGCCTGGTAGTAAGCATGAATTTTTTGCCGATATCAAAATGGACGGACTGGCCTGCGCGCTCATCTACCAAGACGGTGTGCTGGTGCAGGCGGTAACACGTGGCGATAGTTTTGCGGGGGAAGACGTGACGAACAATGTGCGCACTATCAAAAATGTCCCACTGCGACTGTACGAGACGGCTGGTTTCGAAAAGCTGCTGCAGGGTCGCACCGAAATTCGCGGTGAGATCGTGATGCTGAAGAAGGATTTTGAGGCGCTCAACAAAAAGCGTCGTCAGAATGGTGAGCCGGAATTTGCTAATCCGCGCAATCTCGCAGCTGGCACGATCCGACAACTTGATCCGCGTCTAGTGGCGGCACGGCCATTGCATTTTCGTGGCTATGATCTTCTGCGTGACGACCCAAGTGATGTGCCGACAAATATGTTTGCCTATGAAGCGTTGACTGCGCTCGGCATCTCGCGTAACCGCGAAGCCAGCGTGTTTACATCGATAGACGACGCGATGAAATTTGTAGACCATGTGGGTAAAATCCGTGGCGAGCTGCCATTTAATACTGATGGCCTAGTGATCAAGGTAAACGACCGCGCCCAGTTCGCTCAACTGGGCGTCGTGGGCAAGCAGCCTCGGGCAGCTGTGGCGTACAAATATGCTGCTGAGCAGGCGACCACCATAGTGAAAGATATCGTCATCAGCATCGGTCGCACAGGTGCAGCAACGCCTGTTGCTGTGTTTGATCCGGTGGTAGTTGCAGGTACGACGGTGCAACACGCTAGTCTGCACAATGCCGATGAGATTGCACGCAAAGATGTGCGGATCGGTGACACTGTCGTCATCTTCAAAGCGGGCGACATCATCCCGCAGGTCGAAAGTGTGGTAACGGAGCTGCGACCAAAAACAGCCGAGAAATTTGAATACGAAAAAGCCCTACAGGAACAATATCCCGAGCTGGATTTTGAGCGTACAGGCAAGGATGTAGTGTACCGTGTCAAAGGAGCATCGGGCGACCTGATACTCAAGCGTGCAGTGCAGTACTATGCGAGCAAGGGTGCGCTCGATATCGACACGTTGGGCGAGAAAAACGTCGTGGCGCTAGTAGACGCTGGGCTGGTACGCGATGTGGCGGATATTTATAAACTCACCTACGAAGACGTGATACGGCTCGATCGGTTTGCTGACTTATCTGCGCGCAAACTCATTCTCGCGATTGCTGACAAGAAGCAGCCGCCGCTTGAAAAGTTCGTCCTTGGTCTCGGGATTCGTCATGTCGGTGCGCAGACGGCGATTGATCTGGCAAATAAGTTCCAGAGTGTTGATGCGCTCAAAACAGCGACAATTGAGCAACTCGAACAAGTCGACGGTATTGGCAAGGTCGTGGCAGAAAGTATCGTTGCATGGTGCGCCGATGAAGATAACTTGGCGCTGCTCGACAAGTTTACCGAGCTTGGTGTGGTGCCGTACTATGAGCAAAAAACCGGCAGACTGTCGGGCAAAAGTTTTGTGGTAACCGGTACGCTCACTAGTATGAGCCGCGACGAAGCAGCCGATCGTATCCGCGCACTTGGTGGTACATTTCAGACAAGCGTAGGTAAAGACACGACCTACCTGGTGGCGGGCGGCAAAGTCGGCGCGAGTAAGCTCAAGAAAGCTGAGAGCTACGGCACAAAAATTATCGACGAAAAGACATTGCACGAGCTACTAAAGTGATCCGTGATTTGTGTTGTATTTTTTGTCACTGTATCACCGGGTGAGATATGGGTACAAAAACAGCAAATACGAACGTGAAGCGTATAATGGGGTACAGAATGTATACTGAAAGTGGGGGATTATGCCAACATTTCGTTATCACAAACTTGTGCGCGACAATATATGGGATTGGCATATCGAGGCTGGTCACACACCGACTGGTGAGCAGCTAAGTGGCGACGCGCTTCGTGCCGCCATGGCCGAGAAACTCCATGAAGAGGCCGACGAAGTCAAAGGTGCCAAGACACGCGACGAGCTAGTAGAAGAAATCGCTGATGTACAGCAACTCCTCGACGATCTATGTACAAGCCAAGCGATTGGCTCCGATGAGCTACGCGCAGTCCAGCGACACAAGCGCGACAAAAAAGGCGGGTTCCTGGCTGGGCACTATATCGAAACAGTCAAGATGCCAGACGAAGACGACAAATGGGCACAGTACTGTCGGGCTGACCCGAGCAAATATCCGGAAATGGATGGGCAGCGAGATGAAAAATTGCATCAAAAGTCTGACACAGGATCCATGAAGCAGACGGGGGAGCCGCCAAAGTTGCCTACGGGTCCATATCGGCATTACAAGGGTGGTATGTACACAGTGACCGAACTGGCGTGTCATAGCGAAACTCTGGAATGGTTGGTGGTGTATGTATCGTACAAACGTAAGGCTAGGGGTTTGCCGTCCGTATGGGTTCGTCCATACGAGATGTTTGTAGAAACTATTGAGATAGATGGTATGCGCCAGCCCCGTTTTGCAAAAATCAATCTCGAAAACAACTAGTGCTACATTCCGCTATTTGCTAAGATAGTGACAATGACACTCATGCTTAGCTCGGTTACGTATGGATAAATTTGTTTATTATTATGACTGGCAAGCAGATATTGCTCCGCGCATTCCTGGGTTGCAGCAAGCTGATCAGGGTTTTACGGCTGCGTACACGGGCTTAATCAATCTTCTTGACGGTTCGCAGGTCTTCGTGAAGTGTGCTATGGACGAAAACTCGGCACATTGGACACGCAAAGAAATCAAAGCGTATAAGATCTTGCAAGAAGCGGGCTACGACTATATGCCACGGTTGCTCGCGGTCAATGCTGATGAGACGGCATTTGCAATTCAGGCTATGCTTGGCTACGACTTTACTCCATCGTGGAGCGACGATAAGCTCCATGCAATCATGCGAGCGCGCAAAGATCTGAAGGCGCTACGGTATTTGTTTGAGGCCGATACAGACTTCTCGATGCGCAAAGTCGTTGGAGTGCAAAACCGTTGGCCCGAATTGCATAGCGAGACAGTGCTTTCTCGTGCAAACGATGTGCTGATGCGAAGCCAGGGTATTACTGTAACTCCCGCTATGGTAGCGCGCTGCAACGAGCTGATGCAGGTATGGCATGTACGTCAGGATACGCTCGTACACGACGATCTTCGCGCCGATAACTTCGCCTATGATCCACAGACGCGCACCGGTAAGCTAATTGACTGGACATGGCTTTGTGTCGGCGATGACGCGCTCGATATTGCATCGCTTTGTGTCAGCGTGGCGCGAAGCGGCTACGATGTGTATGATAAATACCCTAGTTTGTTTGATGAGCAGGCGATCGTGTCGACGCTTGGATATTGGCTGGAGGTGTTGGGCACAAGTGATGGTCAGCTGACTGATGTGCGCCAATCTCAGGCTGCGAATGTACGTTTTTGCTACGATCTGCTCGCTACTCGTACACAGCTTACTGTGTAGATGTTATGAGTTTTAATAGCCGCTAAAGTGGTCAGTCATGATTTGCACGGGTTTGTAGTCGTGTGCGAAGAGGCTGCGGGTAGATTCTACCATAGCCGGTGCACCAGAGATGTACACATGGTGCATATGAATGTCTGGAACGTAGCGCCCGAGTAACGTACGTGATACGCGCCCTGTTTCGCCCGTCCAGTTTGCCGGTGCTTCAGCTACCACTGGGATGATTGTGAGCGAGAGACTTCGTGCTGCACGTGTGAAAAACGACAAATACGCTAAGTCTCTCGGTGTATATGCCTGATAGAAGAGTATGACAGGGCGCATATCATGTGCAGATAGAAGAGACGCGGCCATGGCACGAAATGGCGTAATCCCGATACCACCAGCAACCCATAGGAGTGGCGCTTTGGGATCGTGCGGTAGTACGAAATCGCCGCCTATATAGGTAGCGCGGAGTTGGGTATCGGGGGTGAGTCGTACGAAGGCGTGCTTGAAACTACTCGCTTTGTGTGTGGGTACACGAGTGGTAAGCCGCAGAGTCTTCTCGTCTGGCGACGACGCAATTGAAAAGATTCGACGCGTACCACGACTATCTTGTTTCGCGTGAGGTACCTGCAGCTCGAGGTACTGTCCGGCTGTATAGCGAATTGCATGTGCTGGCATTGCTTGTAGTTCGTAGACGCCGGGTGCAATCTCACTGACTGATATGACACGGAGCGACAGTGCACTGCGCTGTGGCTGCACAATAAGCCGATACAGATTGCCGACTAGGAGAGAGATGTGGGGAGTTGAGACCCACGGCAGCTGTGCGCTATATAGTAGCCCTACAAGTCCAGCATAGCCTATTTGGTGACGCCGAGTGGCAGGGGAAGTAAGTGGTTCGGTGAGCATGACAGCGGCAAAAAATGCTAGAGGTCCAGATAGTATATCAAGCCGCAGTGCATCTAGGACTGGATAGCTGGTAGATGCTGCGACCGCTATCGATGTCACGATGGCGACAACAGTAAATGTAGTTACCATGGCATACCGCCGCGTTTTGGTAACGATGATAAGCCCTGTGATAAGTACGACCGGCAGTAGCAGCGGCGTGCCGACCCACCATAATGCGGAGCTTAAGCCAAGGAAGCTGCCGAGTGCGAGTGCGAGTGCGGCTGGGTTGAAGATATGCCGACCGCGCCAGACGAGTAAATATTTTGAGACACTTGCAATACAGCCGATTAGCGCGATTTTGAATAGTTCTACGGCAGTATCTCCCGGTGCAAGCGTCAAGTACAAAATGAGTGATGTGATAAGACCCGATGCTCGGTTGTGCTGCGTGCCAAATGTCCAGGCGCAGAGCCGACTAGAGAGATATGTGCTGGCAAGTACTGTCAAAAGCGTCGCGAGCAGTGCCAATACGGGGAATCCAAGTTCGCCTACAGCACTGAGTAGCAGCGACACCAAGACAATGGCGAGTAGCGCGTAGACCGTCACCATATACATCGTGAGTGAATTGGTGAGCGATTCTAGGCTTGAAAGCAGTTTACGCATATATTTCCATATCTTTGTTTGTAGTATAGCGCAGTTGACCGTTTGTATTCATCACGACAGGCTGACATGGGATAAGCTGCTGCGTAGACTCGGGTGGGAGAAAAAACAGCGTGGTTGTGGCTAGGTCGGCTGCCATGGCAGTAGCTGCGAGTGTCCAGGTAGCTGCGATATGCGTAGTCGACACGCCGCTTCGCGCGTCGATGATGTGATGCGTGTCTGCCCATGTGCGTCTGTTTGGCGCAGAGCCGCAGAGTGCACTGTCGGCCACATGAGCGACACCGATCGCGAACGACGCATTATCGGGATGTTCGAGTGCGATACGCTCGCTATGTCCCGCGACGTAGATATCGCCACCTGCGTCGATAGTATACGTATCAATCGTATTACTGAGTAGTGAGGCGACACGATCAACAAGGAGGCCTTTGCCGGCGGCTCCAATATCGAGCAGCGTGGGCTGGTGAACCGTGAGGGAGTTGTGACCAAGCGAGAGCGCATCATCCCAGTCGGGCGCTGCAGTCGCTTCTGCCGTACGAGTCAGCGAATAGGCTGCGTCATAGCCGCTTGCTTCTAGTGCCGCAGCTACAAGCGGAGACACGGCACTATCTGTGGCATCGTATACTTGGCGATAGAGCTGCCACATGGCGTATTCGTCTGCATCAAGCGCGAGTGTACCAACCGTGAGGCGTAGTGCACTGACTTGCGAGTCGCTGCGAAATCGTGACCATTTTTGATCAAATGCCTGAATAGCCGCGTATATGTCTGCTGCAGCACCTGCAGGTATATGTGTGGGGGTGTCGATATGCCAGCGGGTACCAATGGCTTCGAACGAGAGCCTATGCCTGAGCCTGCTGCTTGATGGTATCGAGTGCATTGTTGAATCCTGTAGAAGTGAGCGATGAACCAGAGACACGAGACACATTGAGCTCATCAATCTTTTTACCAACAACCTGACTTGCGATGCCTTGTTTGAACATGGCCTGATACTCGGCTGAGTCGCCAGTACCATTACCTTCGACGCTGACGGCAGTGACAGTATTGTCTTTCAGCGTGATATCGACAGAGATCGTTTCGTTGCCGCCAGGTGTGCGGTACGTGCCGTCGGCACTGTATTCACCATCTTTGTAGGTATCCGTCGTCGCCGTCGTGGAGCTGTTCGAGGTGGCACTATCAGTTTCGGTGGCCGGAGTTTGCTGTTCGGTCGTTGTTGCTTCCGATGACTGTCCGCTGTCCTGCTTGTTGAGTACTACTACGGCGCCAGTACCGCCGATAGCGAGTAGCGCAATTACGACTAGTCCGATGAGTTTTGCCTTGTTGTCTTGCACGCGTTACGCCCCTTTTGATTACTACTATATTATTTGTAGTATACATGAGAGAGTTTGAGAAAAAACTTAATACGAGTCGTATCTGGTATGCTAAATATATGGATGCAGCCAAACGTCACGGGAAGAAAGTAGTAGTCGGCCTCGCAGGCGGTTTGCTGCTGGTGGTAGGAGTCGTCGCAATCCCATATCCGGGTCCAGGCTGGCTGATCGTGTTTGCGGCGCTGGCAATACTTGCAACTGAGTTCGAGTGGGCCGGTCGTATACTGCATTTCGCGAAGGGTAAATACGACGCATGGCAGCACTGGTTGGCTGCCCAGAGCGCAGTAGTACGGGCGCTTTTCTGGTGTGCAACGGCTATTGTGGTGGTGCTGACAGTCTGGCTACTCAATGGCTATGGATTTATGTGCGATATTCTGGGGCTCGACTGGCCATGGGCGCATTCACCACTGCCGATTTTCGCTCGATAATACTTGTGCTTTCTTGCTAAGTGGCGCATACTGGTAGGCGAGCTGGTGCGCAAAGGGGGCTGCCTTTTGCCACGAGAAAACAAAAATTGCTTTTTCCAACACAAAACTGCGCCCCGGGTGGGCGCGCAACAGCTCTTTTCTGAGATCTTACTATGACACGCCGTAATCCTCTAACCTTGTATTGTTTTTCACCGCTCGTGATGTTGTTGACATTTGCATTTGAGATGATTGCTGCGCTGATTGTACTGGTGCGGTATCGATCGCTGCCTGCAAGTAAGCTCATTATTGCCGTACTGCTATGCCTTGCGATCTTTCAGTTGGCCGAATATATGATTTGTGTGTCGGCTCTGGATCTGTCGAGCTTGGGCTGGGCGCGTGTTGGCTGGGTGGCGATATCGTTTTTGCCGCCACTGGGGGTACATCTCGGTATGATAATCGCTGGCAAGTCACAGCGACTTATCGTTGGTCTCGGTTATGCTATTGCGATAGGTTTTTCGGCGTTTTTCTTGACAGTTGGACATGCGGTGCAAGGAGGTGCATGCTTAGGCAATTACGTGATTTTCGAGATGGCGCGTCCGGCACTCACGTATTACATACTCTACTACTATGTCTGGCTCATGGTTGGTACAGCAGCAGCGTTTATCTATGCGCGTGCCATGAAACAGCCGGCCCGGCGAAGTGCACTTAACTGGCTTGGAATCGGGTATTTAGTGTTCATCGTGCCAACTATTGCGGCGAATCTCTTGCAGCCCGAGACGCTCGCTGCTATTCCGAGCGTCATGTGCGGGTTTGCGGTGCTACTTGCAGCCGTGCTCTTGTTTGTGGTCACTCCGAAGCTCGCGCAGCTACACAAGTAGAAGTAATCATGTATAATTGTGGGATTGGATTAAGGGGCATTAGCTCATTTGGCTAGAGCGCTTCCATGGCATGGAAGAGGCGAGCGGTTCGAATCCGCTATGCTCCACCATAGAAATTATTTCCATAATTGGTTATGCTGATACGTAGCATGTTCAAAGATTATGTACAAAAGAAGCTAGAAAACTACGTTGTCCAATATTTCGCGGCGCACCAAGATGTCAAACTTATCTGCGTGGCAGGAAGCGTTGGCAAGACAAGTACCAAAACAGCTATTGCCACTGTTTTGAGTCAGCAATATCGTGTGCGTATGCACGAGGGCAATCACAATACCGAGATGAGCGTGCCGCTAGCAATTCTAGGAATCGAATACCCCGACAACATCCGCAGTCCGCTTGCATGGCGACACGTGTTCAAGCAAGCCAAAGAGCGTATCAAAGCCGAGAGTGATGTCGACGTGATAATCCAAGAGATTGGTACCGACAAGCCAGGTGATATCCCAGCTTTTGGCCGCTACTTGCAGCCAGATGTGGGGGTGATAACCGCAATTACTCCAGAGCATATGGAGTTTTTTGGCACGATTGACGCGGTGGCGGCTGAAGAGTTAAGCCTAGGCAACTTCAGTAAAGTCGTTATCATCAACCGCGACGATATAGAAGGCCGCTTTGCCCAGCTGCTCACCAACCCAAACATTGATACGTACGGCACGAGCGGCCTGGCCGAGTATTCGTTTATCGACGAAGATTTTTCGCTTGAAGGAGGCCACAAGGGCTACTTTACCAATCCGGAGTTTGCCGACAATATCCATGCTACTCTACACGTGCTCGGCGAGCATAATGTGCGCCCCATTGTTGGCGCAGTAGCGGTCGGTATCCACTTTGGTATGGCACCAGATGCTATTGTGCGTGGTGCTGAGATGATTCGCGCGGTGCATGGCCGCATGAATGTACTAAAAGGCGCCAATGGATCTACGGTGATAGATGACACGTACAACTCTAGCCCAGCCGCCGCCCAGATGGCACTCCAGACGCTTATCAATCTTCCGGCGCCGCAGCACATTGCTATTCTCGGTAGTATGAACGAGCTTGGCGCGAGCTCGGCTGCCGAACACGAAAGACTTGGTCGTATGTGTTACCCAGATCAGATTGATTGGGTGGTGACGGTTGGCGACGAAGCTGCGAAATATCTCGCTCCCGCGGCCCAAGCAAATGGTTGTCCTGTCAAAAGTTTTCCAGATGCGATCAGCGCCGGCAGTTATGTGCACCAATTTATTGAGCCAGGAGCGGTAATCCTAGCAAAAGGTTCCGAAGGTGGTATTTTTGTAGAAGAGGCAGTGAAAGTTATCTTGCATAGCATAGATGACAATGACCAACTTGTACGACAAACGCCTGCGTGGCTCGAGGCAAAAACACAATTCTTCTCACGCTTTTAGCAAAGTGCTATAATAGAAATAATTTTGCGAGATAACGAGAGGGAAAACATGTCAGAATCACGTGCCAAACAGCAACAAGAACAGGTCGATAGCCCATATCGACGCGTGGGGATTCTCGCGATAGGCATTGTGGCCGCACTGGCGCTTATTTTTGCGTTCAACTTTGTGGCGCGAGCTTTTGGCGGCAACGAAGCCAAACTTATGGAGGCGGTTGTGGCCACGCTCAAAGAGCCGCGTATCAACGGTCAGTTCTCACTCGCCCAGCAGGCGCAGACCAATACCTTTAGCATGAAAGGTTCATTTGTGGCGCAAGATCTCAAGAAGATATCTCTGACAGGTGAGGTCGATGGCGCATACCAGGGAGAGCAGCTCAACGTGCCAGTCAAGGCATACTCGGATCTGGGGCAAGCTACAACATACATCAACATCTCAAATGCTCCAAAGGTTGCAGAAACTGTCGGTGCAAGCGCCCCAACACTTAAAACAGATCTTACCTCGCTGGCCGGCAAAATAGACAACAAATGGGTAAAGATTCAGCAAGGCAAGAATACCTCCAACACCTGTACATCTGATCTTTTCGCAAAAATTTCTAGTGACAGCGGTGCCTCCAAGCAGGTGGCGGGTATATTCTCCGGTAATCGCTTTTTGAAAGTAGATGGCGTGGAGAAGAAAGACGACACAACACAGGTATACACGGTTAACTACGACGAAGATGCAATGACGAGCTTCATCAAATCACTTAAGACGACAGACTTCTTCAAAGCTACTAAATCATGTGATTCAACTTACGATCCACTCGGCACCGAGGCTGCGGCGGCAGCCAAGACGAGTGCTACAGCCCAGCAGCAGACAGCGCAGAGTCAAAAATCTTCTGTTACAACTAAGATGACGGCCATAAATGGGCGTATTACCGACATTACAGTAGTATCCTCGCTCAATAATCAAGTCAATACCACTCGCGTCTCACTTGATTTCAAATCTGGCGAGCCGCTCACGGCGCCTACCGACAATATCATCGAGTCGAGTGCAGTACAAGAAGAGCTGACGTCACTTGGCAAAATCTTCCAAGAGCAGCAACAGCAGAGTGCTCAGAGTTCACAAGTGGTGCAGTAGTACTGGCTTTGACTCGGTAGCTGTGGTATAACTGAAGCAATAAGCATAATCATAAAAGGGTGCACGATGGAGAAGACCACAACCAAAAAAACGAAAAAAGCGAATAAAAACCTTTTCATCGCACTTGGTATTGCTTGTGTTCTCCTTGTGATCGTAGTGATTGGTGTTCTTATGTTTTTCCGCAGTCCCGAGCGTCAGGTGGCAAATGGCTTTAGTAATCTCGTCAAGGCTAAAAGTGTCGGGGTAGAGGGCACGGTAAAATCCAGTGGCAGTAACGGCTCGTATGAGACGACGATCAATGCTGTCACAGATAAAAAAACGGTTGATGCACAGGTCGCATTTAAGTACCAAGGTACGGGGGCGCGCAATTCTGTTGCACTGAGTGGCAAGTCAGATGTGATAGTAGTGGAAGATGGTGCTCTCTATGCTAAAGTTGACCAGCCGAAGAAACTCATGGCATCTTTTGCAGATTCCTTTGTTGGGGCAATGCTGAAAAGCACAGGCCTTGCGTCGCTCACTCAGGCGCAGCAAGATATGGCACTCGCACCGCTGCGTAACAGCCTGGTAGATGCCGGTGCCAAGATGGAAGGTAAATGGCTCAAAATCAGCCAGCCGGAGCTCAGACTCTTGCTTGGTGGCGGCCAAGAAACAAGTAGTGATTGCTATGTGCAGTTTTCGCACGAGCTCGAAAACAATTCAAGTGCGCGCAACGAGCTTGCTGGAGCGTATCTCAAACATCAGTTCGTAAGCATCGACGACAGCCTGCCGGCAGACGGTACAAGCAAAGGCTATCGCGTATCGATTGACCAGACTAAGCTCAAAGAATTCAAAGATGCAGTTGCCAGCAACGGTGCAGTCAAAAAACTTGGCACCTGTGGTCAGAATATACTTACACTTGGTGCCGGCGATGATCTCAACGATCAATCTGTCGATCTCTGGATCGATCGATTCTCTGGCAATATTACGAGGGTCAAATATGACAAGACGACAAGCGATGGTGATGTTGCTGTAGATCTACATTTGAGTTATGGTGTCGCTGTAAATGTTACGACGCCACAAGACGCGATCGGACTCGAAAAAGTCTTGCCATCCATCACAGCTGCAAACTAGTCGTCACCTCGCTACCTCTATCTGTTATACTAGGTGTATATGAGACGCTACAATCCGACAGAGACAGAGCCGAAATGGCAGCAGATTTGGGCCGATGATGCACGGTATCGGGCCAAAGATTTCGATGACAAGCCGAAATATTATGTAACTGGAATGTTCCCGTACCCGTCTGGTGCAGGTATGCATACTGGGCACTTCTTCGAGCACTCTATCGTAGACGCAGTCGCGCGTTTTCGCCGTGCACTTGGCCATAATGTCGTATACCCTATGGGCTGGGATAGTTTTGGCTTGCCGGCGGAGAACTACGCGATCAAAACTGGCACGGCGCCCGCGGTTGTCACCAAGCAAAACATCGCTAACTTCAAGAACCAGCTTACGCGCGTGGGCGCGAGTATTGACTGGTCCCGCGAGATCAACACAACCGATCCTGAGTATTACAAATGGACACAGTGGGTGTTCACGCAGATGTTTGAGCGTGACCTAGCCTATCAGAAAGAATCGCTCCAGTGGTGGTGTCCAGTCGACAAAACAGTGCTCGCCAATGAGCAGGTAGAGGGCGGCAAGTGTTGGCGCTGCGGCTCAGAGGTCGAGAAAAAGTCTATGAAGCAATGGTTCTTCAAGATTACAGACTACGCAGATGAACTGCTCGAGGAAATCCCAGACCTCAACTGGCCAGAGAAAATCAAGACAGCCCAGACCAACTGGATCGGACGGTCACAGGGTGCTGAGATTGATTTCGCGGTCGAAGGTCGTGATGAACTTATTACGGTCTTTTCTACGCGTCCAGACACGTTGTTTGGTGCGACATTCCTCGTACTGGCGCCGGAGCATCCACTCGCGAGGAGTCTCGCGACAGACGAGATGCGTGAAAATGTCGAAAAATACATAGATGATGCAGTCAAAAAGTCAGAGATTGAGCGTCAGTCGGAAGGCAAAGAAAAAACTGGTGTATGGACGGGTAGTTATGCGGTAAATCCAGTCAACGGCGAAAAAATCCCTATCTGGGTAGCGGATTACGTACTTGGTGGCTACGGTACGG
This sequence comes from Candidatus Mycosynbacter amalyticus, assembly GCF_025273655.1. Classification (GTDB taxonomy): domain Bacteria; phylum Patescibacteriota; class Saccharimonadia; order Saccharimonadales; family Saccharimonadaceae; genus Mycosynbacter; species Mycosynbacter amalyticus. Next base: position 702,927 of record NZ_CP045921.1, on the reverse strand, counting down.
GAGCAGTCATGGCTGTGCCGGCGCACGACGAGCGTGACTTCGCATTTGCTACGAAGTACGAGTTGCCTATCGTGCAGGTAGTGGCAGAATACGAGGTACTGAGCGGAAAACTTGCACCTCGTGAAGACTGGCCTACTCGCAAAAAGCAGGTTGTCGATGCAATTATTACCGATGGTGAGGGAAACTATTTACTGCAAGTTGAAAAAGTAAGTGATACCCAAGAGGATGTCCACTTCGTAGGCGGTGGCGTTGATGAAGAAGATGAGTCAATCGAGATGGCACTTCGTCGCGAAATACTCGAAGAGGTTGGCTATCCAAACATCATTAGCATTCGCCAGGTAGCACCATTTAGCGGAGTTCATGCCCAAAGAACTATCAAAAACCGTAATCATCAAACATGGGGTGCATATTATGAAGTCGTGATAGATAAGACAGTGCAGGTTGACAGTGAGATAGAACAAGGGTTGCATGGTGTGATCTGGGCGCCAAAGAGCGAAGTGGTAGATATGATCAACTGGTCAACCCACGCCAAGGGCTGGCGTGATTATTTGGCGGGTAAGCTGATTGACACCGATGTGCGCGAAGGTCTACTTGTTAACTCTGGAGCATTTGACGGCACGCACACCAGCGAAGCGCGCGAAGAGATCGTGGCATGGCTCGAGCAGCAGGGCGTCGGACGAAGTAAGGTCATCTACAAGATGCGTGATTGGCTTATCAGCCGTCAGCGCTACTGGGGCGCGCCAATACCGATTATTCACTGTGACGAGCATGGTGCGGTGCCAGTACCAGCCGATCAGCTGCCGGTGGTGCTGCCGGAAGTAGCGGATTATGCGCCAAAAGGCGATGGCAAATCCGTACTCGCTCGCGAGACTGACTGGGTAAACACCACTTGTCCGACCTGCGGCAAGCCAGCCAAGCGCGAGACCGATACTATGGATGGCTATGCCTGCAGTAGCTGGTACCTCCTGCGTTACACCGACTCGCAGAACGCCAAGCAAGCATGGGACCCAGCCAAGGCTGACTATTGGAGTCCGGTAGATATGTATATAGGTGGGGATCACGCGGTCGCGCACCTTCTGTACGTGCGATTCTGGAATCATGTGTTCTATGATATGGGACTCGTGCCGGAGAAAGAGCCGGTCAAACAGCTTGTCTACCACGGTCTTATCCAAGCCGAAGACGGCACCAAGATGAGCAAGAGCAAAGGCAACGTGGTCGATCCGCTGGAAGTGATAGATGCTGGCTATGGTGCCGATGCCCTTCGTACATTCGAGCTATTCCTCGGACCTATCAACGAAAACAGCAACTGGAGCAGCAAAGGCATCGCTGGCGTATACCGTTTTCTCAATCGCGTCTGGACGCTAGTGCAAGAATACGATGAAAGCGACAAAGCAGGGGGTGCCGACTCGAAAAAACTAGATACCTTGACGCATGCAACCACTAAAAAAGTAACCGACGACATCCGTCGTCTCAGTTTCAATACGGCTATCGCTGCGCTCATGGAGTATGTCAATGATCTCTACAAGCTCAAAACCGAAGGTTTTACGGCCGATTGGCAACAACCTCTGGAGACGCTCGTGACACTCTTGCAGCCGTTTGCGCCGCACATGACTGCGGAGCTATGGGAGCAGCTTGGTCGCGACACGCAGCTTGATTTCGAGCAGTGGCCGTCATGGGACGAGTCAAAGATCATCAGTGACACGATGATGATTATCGTCCAGGTAAACGGCAAATTACGCGCCAAGCTGGAGCTGGCTGTCGATACGCCAGAAGAAGACGTCAAGTCAGCGGCTCTAGCCGACGAGCATGTGCAGCAGTTCCTGGGCGACAAAAAACCGACCAAGGTGATTTATGTCCCTGGTCGGCTGGTGAGCATCGTAAAGTAGCTATATGTTGTTTATGTCTCGTTGAAATATGAAGGAAGCTCCTGCTTTCCGTCCTCAGAGAATACAGATGGGCCAGGTTCTGAAGTATCTTCCGGTGTTTTAAGCTGGACGCGCCAATCTACACCGGGCTTGCCGTCGAATTCGCCGCTATAAACAGCGACAACAGTGCTGGGCTGCGGTACACCATGCTCTTTTTGGAATTCTTGGTAGGCTATGTTCGCACTATTCATGAGGGACATTCTCTGTTCGGGTGTAAGATCTGGAGTATCGGTTCGAGATTGAATACGCTTATCGATAATCGTCAGAGCCGCGCCGATAGGCGTAATCGCCCCTTCTTCATCGACATACTCGCTGTCACTCAGTTTACCCTGATCGAGACTGTAGACAGTGTAGCTGTCCTGAGGCCGTTCTGCTTCAACAGGTGCTTCGTTAGCCTTGTAGATACCAAACGTAGCAGCTCCCGCAATAGCGGCTGCGCCGGCAAATTTAATCCATGCTGGCGTTTCGTTCGTAGTGTTTTTTTCATTTCGTGATCGTGTAATTCGTTCAGTCATATTTACATAATAGCATAAGCATGACAAAATGTCAATACATTCTTGAGTTAGCGAGATATCTGTAGTATAATCAATCCTAGTTTCTAAATAAAATAAGGAGTAATTCTGACATGGCACAGCCAAAGAAGCAGAGCAGCCCACGCAAAACAGGTCTGCGCCGCAGCCACATCGTGCTCAAACTCGCACGCCGCGTAAACGCGACCTCACCAGTGAAAGTCAAAACGACCAAACGCGAAACTGGTAAAAAATAAGCAAGACCCAGGAGACTTTTCTCCTGTTTTGTTCTACAATAAAATAAACGAATACTAAAGAAAGAACGTTAACGACATGGCTTCAAATCGACACCTCGGCAGGATCGTGGCTCTCCAGAGCCTGTATGAGTATGAGTTTCGTCACAGCGACGAGACGCCTGTTGATGTGGACGCGGTGATCGAGCGCAATCTCGACCGCTACAAGGACGATATCGGCGATACTAAGTTCGTCTCGGAGCTAGTAAACGGTGTCATAGAGCACCTTGCCAAGCTAGATGAGACATTGCAGCCACTCGCGCCAGACTGGCCACTCGCACAGGTCGCACGTATCGACCGCAATATACTGCGTATCGGTCTCTACGAGCTGCTCTACAAGCAAGCCGATGTGCCATCTCGCGTGGCTATCAACGAAGCTGTCGAACTTGCTAAGTCGTTTGGTTCTGATAACTCAAGCAAATTCATCAACGGCGTGCTTGGCACGGCGTATCGTACGCTTGTGGAGGAACAAGGCGATGGCAACACCTCCGAAGTTTGATAAATTCAAAAAATATTTCAATCGGAAACGACCGAGTATTCAGGAAATTGTGCGTGAGCCAACCGCTGGTGGTATTGTATTTCGCCGTGACGAAAAAGGCGGCGTAGAGATACTGCTCATCCAAGACGCAAAAGATCGTTGGACTATCCCGAAGGGGCATATTGAAGAAGGCGAGACTGCTCAGCAAACCGCCAAACGCGAGATCGGGGAAGAGGCGGGTCTGAAAGACGTCGACATGCTGGGATGGCTCGGCAAGATACATTTCCGTTATCGTCGTATCGACAAGCTGGTGCTTATGACGACACAAATCTACCTCGTAAAGGCCAAAGGCGACACGAACGCCATCCAAAAAGAAGAATGGATGAATGGTATCAAATGGTTTAAGTTTCACGATGCACTCGAAGAGATTGAATACGAAGATATTGGCAAGCTCATGCTGCTTGCAATGAAGAAGATACGGCAGGAAAACCTATGACGGGCATGTTGAAGCAGCCCTACCAAGACTTCGCAATCGAGAAGTTGGGATTTGAGTTTGAAAACATTGATTTGCTTATTACTGCGCTAACGCACCGCAGTTATGTCAACGAACACAAGAAAAGCGTGAGCGAGCACAACGAGCGCCTGGAATTTCTAGGCGATGCCGTGCTTGAGCTGGTAGTGACGGATTTTCTCTACAATAACTATGCTGAGCCAGAAGGGATTCTGACAAGCTGGCGTGCAGCACTGGTGCGTACGGAGAGTATTGGCGCGGCAGGCGACGCCATCGGTTATGAATCACTCGTACGGATGAGTCGTGGCGAAAAGCAGGGTAGTAGCAGGGCGCGTCAGCAAATTCTCGCAAACGCATTTGAAGCCGTGATTGGCGCAATATACTTGGAGCGTGGTTACGCAGACGCAGAAAAGTTCATACATACACATATCACAAGTAAAATCGACGGTATCCTCGAGAGTGGCAGTTGGCGCGATCCAAAATCTCATCTGCAAGAAGTGAGTCAGCGCATCGATGGCCACACGCCGGTCTACAAAGTACTGGAAGAAGTCGGACCAGATCATGATAAGGTGTTTACACTCGGCGTGTTCGTGGGTGATAAGCTGATGGGTAAAGGTACTGGTCCAAGTAAGCAAAATGCACAGCAGGCCGCAGCACGTGCGGCGCTAGTGAAGTACAAAGCTATCAAAACAGATTGACGTACTCTGTAAAATACTGTATACTCGGCAGAGAACTAATCACAAAAGTCTAAGAGAGATAAAGGAAGTTTAACTAACATGCTCGCAATTCGTTTGCAACGCCTCGGCCGCAAAGCCTATCCAGTTTACCGCGTAGCTGTACAGGAAGCTCAGCGTCACCCTAGCAGTGGTCGCGTAGTGGCTTATGTCGGTAGCTACAACCCACACACCAAAGAAGCATCTATTGACAAAGAGAAAGCACAGAAATATCTAGACAACGGTGCGCAGCCTAGCCCTCGTGTCGTCAAACTTCTCAAAGAAGCGGGTGTTAAACTACCTACATGGGTGAAGACTCACGACGATAGCAAGCAAAAAGCTATCCGCAACGCTGAAAAGCTGCGCAAAAACCAGCCCAAAGAAGAAGTAGCCGAAGAAGCGCCAGTAGAAGAAGCTGCAGAAGCGTAAATTTACTTCCTTATGCAATTACACCCAGTTCTACGAGCTGGGTGTTTTGTATATCTAGCGCACGCTAAAGTACTCATGCTATACTGAAGTTACGATAATAGTGAGAGACCGAGAAGGCTAGAGGAGGGCACATGTCGACCATAGATCAGCAATTCGTAGAATATATCGTAAAATCCCTAGTGGGAAATCCAGATGATGTGGTAGTAGAACGCATCATCGATGAAAAAGGTGTATTGCTCACCCTCACGGTGAACCCAGAAGACCTTGGCCGCGTGATCGGCAAACGTGGTGTCACGGCACAAAGCCTGCGTACATTGCTACGTGCGCTAGGTACGAAGAACGATGCGCGCTACAATCTGAAGATCGTCAACAACGACGGTGAAGGCTATAGCGTGTCGAGTGATGACGAGGTGGTGCGAGAAGAGCGTGCCAGTGACGACGCAGAAGACGGCTCATCTGACTATGCCAAGCGTTCACGCAGAGAGCTGGAAGACCTCGACGATCTGGATATCTAGTAGTTGTCCACAGTGTGTCCACACGGCGAATTTCATGCGTGAAAATGGTTGTGTTTCACACAAAACGCGTGCTATACTAAACACAGTTCAGACAGACATGAACTGCGAGAAAGCGCTCTATGCGAGCAACTTTTTATAAGAGTTGAGAGCCTTATATGTCTACGAAACCGCCCTTTCGGGGGCGGTTTTGTGGTAGTATTTACTCGGGTGGGTCGCTAACATGACCCAGTTATATTTAACGAGAAAGTGATAAGTATGGAATACGTTGTTTTGCAAGTAGTATTGAAAGAAAAATTTATCGGTACAGGATCTGGAAATTTGACGGAGCTTGAGAAAACTATCAATCAACAAGCAGCAAAAGGCTATAGATTGCACACGATTTCGACAGCCAGCAGCGGAAGCAAAGGTATGTTTAGTGGTGATCGTATTCAGGCTACGCTCGTGTTTGAGAAAATATAGCTTGCACTAATACCCTTGTAAAATAAAGTGGAAAAACACAATATTACTTCATGTCGCGCATGGAAGAGTGTCAAAAATGAAGAAAGCCCGCCGAAGGAGCTCAAGCGCGTGGAAGTGATTATAGCTTCTACGGCGGGCTTTCTTCGATGGGCTAGATGCGCGATGTGATTACGTGACCGTATCTGTCCAGGTATGCAATCGCAGTTCCTCGGACACCACCAAGGCGAAACGCCTGTATGATGCCTCGACTTGTGCTGAGCAGCTTGTCAGCCTGCTTCATTAGCCGCCTGTAATCGTTCTCTTCGCGGACTTGAAGCGCCGACGAAAGATCCGAACGATACTTGTGTGCCAATGAGGCGAACTCGATCAGCTCTTTGTCCGTGGCATTTGACCAGATAGACATAATCTCTCCGTTTTCAGTCGATTCAAGTCTGGGCACCTTTTACCCAGATAAACTTGAGCGTAAGGCTATATTTATTATAGCAACTATTTACAAATAAGTCAATACTAGGTACACTGGTAACAATGAGAAAAATCCAAGTCATAACATTATTTCCAGACATGTTTACTGGTGTGTTTGAGAACTCTATGATGTGGAAAGCGCAAAAAGATAATATCGTTGAACTGTCGACTGTTGATCTGCGTGAGTTTGGTATTGGTCCGCGTCGGACGGTAGATGATACTCCATATGGGGGCGGTGATGGTATGCTCCTTAAGCCGGAGCCACTTTTTGCAGCGGTCGAAAAAGCAAAAGAAAACGATCCAACAGCCAGGGTGCTACTCATGACCGCGCGTGGTGAGCGGTGGGTGCAGGCGGCTGCGCAGGTCCACGCTGACGATAGTGAACAGGGCTATATCTTCATTTGTGGACGCTATGAAGGATACGACGAGCGCATCACGACACTGGTAGATGAGCAGATTCGCATAGGTGATTATGTACTCACGGGTGGTGAGCTGGCTGCCATGACGGTAGTTGATAGTATCGTACGGCTTATACCTGGCGTGTTAGGTGGAGAGAAGAGTGCGGCGATAGAGAGCTTTGCTGACGGTGAGACGTTGGAGTTTCCGCAGTATACTAGGCCAGAAGAATTTCGTGGGATGAAAGTGCCAGAAGTGTTAATGAGCGGCAATCATGGCGCTATTGCCCAGTGGCGCGCAGATAATTCTTTTAAAGCTGAGTAAACACAGTCTTTGCTGTAAAACGAGGAGACCCCGCACTTAAATGCGGGGTCGAAGAGTGTTGTGGTGGGTATATCGTAGAGCGAATGCTACAAGCATCTTGACGTTTTGTTTTTGTAAAAATGTTTGTTTTTGTAACTTCGCTATCCACTACAATACAGTGCAAATTGTAAAAGCACAAGCATAAAAGTGATTTTGACAACGAAAAGTAGCGTATACTGGAAGTATGAAAAAGATTACAGCACTTCCAGCTTCAAAACTACGTAAGCCGCATCACTATGTCGTCGTACTTTGCTATACCTCGTTGGTAGTCTTGGTCACGACATATGGCTTGTTCAAGTTTGACGATATTACAGATACGATCTTAGGATATGGTATTGGTGGTGGTACTTGGGGTGTGGTGGTGGCAGTATTGGTAGCGGGTGCAGGGGTATTTTCGCTCCCTTATCTTCTGCGCATGACAGTGAGTCCACTCATGCGTGCTATGAGTTTCCTTTGTGCGCTCATGGCGCCCGTGGGTTGGCTGCTTGGGGCGTGGTGGCTAGAACTATATAGTGGCGGCACAGAAGCATCTGTGGCGATGATAATTTCATATCTTGGTATCATTTTGGCTGTGGTATCGGTATGGATTGCGGGTATGCCGCTACGACCGTTGAAAAAGCGCCGCTAGAAGAGTATAATTAATTCTGTTCATCACGGTATTGGGATGTCGCCAAGTGGTAAGGCACTGGGTTCTGGTTCCAGCATTCGGGGGTTCGAATCCCTCCATCCCAGCCACGAAAATATCCCGACCTTTGGTCGGGATATTTTCGTTTATAGGTTGTTGGGATTCGAACTCTTAAGCCTAAGACGATATGCCCCTGTCTTATCCATTTTTGTTATTATAAGAGGAATGACAAAAGCACGCAGAGTACCTCTTCACCGTGAATCAGACAAGGAGCTGGTAGGGTACTTAGTACAAGACGCGACAGGTTGGCAGGCGCAAACTGTGTTTGGCTATACGATAGAGCGTACCGAAGACCGTGCGACAGCAGAACTGATACTTCGCGAGCATGGTATGAGTGTACTGACTGGTGTATGGCAGTACTTTGATCGGGATGAGCAAAGTTGGCATGCCTGCGTATTGAAGGAGGTACAAGAGCACCAGGTGACAATAATGCGAACGAATGCTATGGGTTACCAGGATCCGAACGATTACAAGAAGGTTACATTACAACGACCAACAGACAGTGATCTTATAAAGGCGTAGTTAAGCGGGAATGTCAGAATCTGCAAGGCAATCACCCTTTTGCTGTCGATAGGTTTATGGCACAAGGAACTTCAAGACTGTAATAAGTATGCGAGGTGTGCTCATCGACAGTATGGTTTAGTGTGTTGTTTGATTATTGGGTGCGGCGATAAAATGCCATATGAAGAGTAATATGAGCCCGCGCAGGATATGAATGTATCTGGTTTGCATGGAGAGAACAGACACTCAAAAATTAACTGAGCAGCTAGCAGATACCCTCTCTAGTGTGCTATGCTAAGTGTGATTATAAGCATGACAACTTTAGGAGATATGGAACAATTCAACTCGATTGACTGGGATGCGCTGCATACAGTACTAGTGAAAAATACGCTAGTGCAGGTATTGCTCACGATTATCACGACATTGATTTTGCTGATTATCGTCCAACATAGTATCGGTGTGTTGGTACGGCGATCGGTACGAGGGCATCGTTACGCAAGCAAGATCGACGAGCATAAGCGCGAGCAGACGCTGCAAGGGATTTTGCGTACATCTGTCGGCGTGATCATCTGGATTATCGCTGCGTTGGTGATTTTGACCCAACTCGGATTTCAGCTTAGCACGCTTCTCACGAGTGCGGGACTAATCGGCGTCGTGGTGGGATTTGGCGCTCAAAATGTCATCAAAGACTTCGTGGCCGGACTGTTTGTACTGGGTGAAAACCAGTATCGAGTAGGCGATGTGGTAGAAATGCAGGTGGCGGGTATCGCTCTGAGCGGTACAGTGGAGGATCTGACCGTGCGTATTACTCGGCTACGTGATCTGGACGGTAACTTGCACATTATTGGCAATGGTGCCGCGCAGGCTGTCACGAATCTGAGCTACAAATATGCCAACGTAAATATTGATGTTGACGTGGCATATGCCAGTGATATTGATGATGTAGAAGAGATTATCAACGAAGTGGGACAAAAAATGGCTAAGTCTGATACGTGGTCGCGTAGTATCTTTGAACCAATCCAATTTTTGCGAGTGGATGACCTGACTGATACTGGAGTGCGTATTAAGGCGCTTGGGCGCGTAGAGCCAGCCGAGCAGTGGGCGGTAGCTGGTGAATTCCGTCGCCGGCTAAAGAAAGAGTTCGACAAGCGTGGCGTGGTGTTTGCGGGTGCGCCAGCTGAGGAATAGGCGTATACTGGATACGTATGGACACGCTTATCAAGGTGCTTGCAGACGGGATAGTGGTGCCACTTGTGCTGACTGCCGTAGTGACACTAGTCTGGCTGGTGCCAAACCGCGAGAAGTTTCGGGTGTACTCGCGTATGCTGCTTGCGGGACTTACTTCTTACTTTGTCGCCAAACTGATGGCGCTCGCATGGCAGCCGAGTACTGAGCGGCCATTTGAACTACTGGGAGTTGATCCGGGCGCATCGTATTTGAATAACCCTGGTTTTCCGTCAGACCATGCGTTATTTGTGTGGGTGCTTGTCTTTGCGGTGTGGTACGGGGTGAGGAAGCCGTGGTTGACCTGTGTAATGGCTGTCGTAGCGACACTTGTCTGTCTTGGACGAGTGCTGGCTCTCGTACATACTCCTCTCGACGTGGCGGGTGGAGTGTTTGCAGCGGCGATTGGGGCATTGTGGTATCTCGATGATATCCAGGCTACAAAAAAACTTGCTAAAAAATGATGTATAGTGTATGATATACAAAACGTGTAAGTGAGTATATGGAGAGCTGCAGATGGTAGACTATGTCACAGAAGCAAAACCTGCAATCATCGAACAAGATGGACGCCTGAGTATCAAAGTTGCTGTCACCGGCCTAGTGCTCGGTGTTTTGACTTGGGGGCTCACAGTCCTGTTGGAACGATTTGTACTGCGTGCGCTGTTTTGTGGTGATCCGTCGGCTGCTGCCTGCGTCAATGTCACGACGTATGCAGGTAATATCGCAGCAGTTATCGTGGCGATTATCGGCGTAGTAGCGCTGGTGCGTCTCAGCGTCTTCCGACCACTGCTGATTGTACTTGGCGGCGCCATAAGCCTCTGGGGTATGGCGGCTTGGCTACAAAATCTCAGCATGGTGGAGCAGGTGCTCTGGAGCGCGCTACTCTATGCCCTGCTCTACAGCCTCTATGCCTGGGTGGCGCGCATTCGTCACGCAGTCGTCGTGTTGATTGTCTTTGCGCTAGTAGCCCTGGCGACTCGCCTCATTCCGATGGCGCTCTAGTGTTATACTAGAAACATGGATATGCTTATACTTACGGTACTTGTTGTGTGCCTTGTAGTTGGATTTGCTGTCACAATCTATGTGCTCATGCAAAAAATTCAGCGACTTGAACAACACGATACGACTTCGCTTCTTAAAACAGATATTGTTGAACTTAACCGTTCACTGGCAGCCATGCAGCAGCACGTGGGTGACAAACTCGATCACGGTACACTGCGCATGCAGCAATCGATGCAGCGTCAATTGACCGAAAGCGCAAAATTGATTGGAGACGTGAGTACGCGTCTCGCAAAAATCGATGAAACAAATAAGCGTGTAGTGGACGTGGCAGACGAGCTCAAGACGCTTCAAAATGTTTTGTCGAATCCTAAGCAGCGAGGTGTGTTCGGTGAATATTATCTAGAAAGCGTGCTCGAAAACGTTCTGCCGCCAAAACAGTTTACGATGCAGTATAAGTTTCAAGACGGCGAGATAGCCGACGCAGTGGTGCGGCTCGAAGGTGACAAGATACTACCGGTAGATAGTAAGTTTAGCCTCGAGAATTATAACCGTATGGTGGCCAGCAAGACTAAAGCCGAGCGGGAAGCGCTGCTGGCAAAAGTACGCAGCGATCTGAAGGGTCGTATCGACGAGACGAGTAAATATATTCGACCAGACGAGCACACGATGGAATTTGCTTTCATGTTTATCCCGAGTGAGTCGCTCTATTACGACCTGCTGATCGGTGATGTAGGCACTGGTGCGAGTGCGCGTGATCTGGTGGAATACGCAGTGCGTGATAAAAAGGTGATTATCGTGAGCCCGACAAGTTTCATGGCGTATCTGCAGACAGTACTGCAGGGGCTGAGAAGTCTGCAGATCGAACAGCAAGCCAAAGAGATTCAAGTAAGGGTCGGCCAGCTAGGTCGTCATATCGCAGTGTATGAGCAGCTTATGCAGAAGCTGGGAGCTAGTCTGGGTACGACAGTGAACCATTACAACAACGCACATAAAGAGCTAAAAAAGATCGACAAAGATGTCGTCAAGATTGCCGAGACCGAGCCGAGTGTTGAGCCCATACTGATAGATAAACCGCAGCGAGACGAGTAGTCACCAACAGAAAACACCCGGACTTTCCCGGGTGTTTTGCTACTATAGGATTTCCTAGAGTACGTCATCGACGAGGTTGTCGTCGCCGCCATCGCTTTCGCCACGCAGGATATCATACAGGAAGAATCCAATCGTACCACCGATCAACGGAGACACGATATAGATTAGCACAGGCCAGAGCCAGTTGCTTGAGCTAAACGATACAGCTTGCACTGTGAATGCGATAGCCGGGTTGACCACTGCAGTACCGCCGATGTAGCTTGCTGATACGCCAGCAATCACCAGGGCTACAAAGAGGCCAAGACCAACAGTGAGTGCTTGAGCTGCACGGTTTCGTTTTTCGCGGATAGCGCTCGAAACGGCCAGCGCAAAGATTGCAGCACCAAGCATTTCAGCGAAGAAGATGTAGAATTCTTTGCCGGCTGGAATTGGGTTGGCTTCAAACAGTTTCACAGAAGACTGTCCAAGCATTTGCGCTTGTTGGCTTACTTCTGGAGCGGCATTGGTGTAGGCAGATGCGACGACAAACGCAAGCAGGGCACCGAGCACCTGAGCGACGATGTAGCCAATAGCGCGCAGACCGGTAATCTTACGTGTTGCCCATGCACCTACAGTGACCAGTGGGTTGACGTGTGAGCCCGAAAGCGTGCCAATAGTCAGTACGATTGCGATGAGCGCAAAACCGACGTACAGTGGTTGACCTTGGCTATGTACAGCGACAGACGCCAAGATGAAAGTGCCGATAAACTCTGCGATAAAAGCGCCGAGGATGACCGAACGACCCTGGAGAACGTTGCGTTTTGACTTGAGGGCGGCTGGCGCTTTAGGTGTAGCATCGGCAGCAACCGCTTTGACAGTCGTTACTTTGGTTTTGGTTTGCTTCGCTGCGGTCGGTGTGGACTTTTTCGCGGAAGCGGCTTTTTTAGTTGCCATGTATTTCCCTCCTTTATAGTGAAATATGGGTCTAGTATACACCATACGCAAAGTAGTAGCAAAAGCTTTATCGTGGTACTATGAAGCTATGGGACTATATGTACGTCAAGACGAGAAACGGACCGAACTGCAAGAGAAAATTGCGGCTGATCTGCGCGCCAAAGCTGCCGAAAAGTCAAAGTCGGATATCGAGGGGCCACAGTACGATGGTGAGCGTGATGCCGATATTGTGAATGATACACATAAATCATCGCCACTACTGGCTGTATGGCTGGCGCTCGGTGCGGCGACGGTTGCAGTCGTGATCTACCTGATTATCCGCTCCAGCTGATGCGGTTCGACTGGTTTTGCGGTATACTGAGAAACAGATGAACGAGATACAACAACTAGAGTCTGTACTGCTGGCGCGTCTCGACACGCTCGAGGAGCCGCGTGATGTGCTCAAGGCGTTAGAAATCAAGCAATTGTACGCGACGATTCCGACACTTGAGCCGAGTGAGCGCGGTGCCTATGGCAAGCAAATCAATGAGCTAAAACAGACCCTCGAAGCGGCTGTGGCCGACAAGGAATCACAGCGTGAGGCTGCCGACAGTGTGCCGCTCGATGTGACGGCGCCGTTTGATACCAACAGTAGTATGCCAAAACTTTTACCTGTTGACGGCGGCAGTGTGCACCCCCTCCGCCAAGAAATCGCGACACTGATCGGTATTTTCGAGCGCATGGGATTTGTCGCCGAAGAATCGCGAGAGATCGACGATCAATACCATATGTTTGAGTCACTCAATTTCCCAGCTGGGCACCCAGCGCGCGACGAATACGATACGTTTATGACGACCCAGAAGGACGAGAACGGCGAGGCTTTCATTGCACCGGCGCACACTAGTACTATGCAAAACCGCATACTGCGGCAATACCGCGACAATCTCGTGGCAGATGAGCCAATTGCAGCGATTGTGCCGGATCGAACATTTCGCAACGAAGACCTCGACGCACGCCATGAACATACGTTTTACCAAGTCGAGGGCGTGTACGTCGCCAAGGGCGTGCATGCCGGTATGCTTATCGCCACACTGCAGAAGTTTTTGAGCGAGTATTACGGCAAAGATATTGATGTGCGGGTGAATCCGTTTTATTTCCCGTTCACCGAACCAAGTTTTGAGATGTCGCTGAGCTGTCCGTTTTGCGAGGGTAAAAATCCAGACTGCAAGGTTTGTAGTGGCGAAGGCTGGATTGAGCTTCTCGGTTGCGGTATGATTCACCCAAATGTGCTGAAAGCGGCCGACATCGATCCAAACGAATACACCGGCTTTGCGTTTGGCTGTGGTATTGACCGCCTAGTGATGATGAAATACGGTATCGAGGATGTGCGGCATTTCGAGAGTGCCAAACTCGACTTTTTGAAACAATTCTAAGGAGACACGACATGACACACGAACAAATCGCACGCGAAGTACTGAGCGCAAATACATATATGACTTTAGCAACGGTAAATACTGACGGACAACCATGGGGTACGCCAGTGCATTTTGCGCACGACGAACAGTATGTGTATTGGATGAGTGAACTTACCGCACAGCACTCGCAGAATTTGGCCGCCAACGATAAATTGTTCGTGACCGTGTTTGATGCCGGACAGAGTGTGAGCGAACTCGCACAGCGTCGCTGTGTGTATATCCAAACTCGTGGAGAGCAGGTGAGCGGTGACGACGAGCTGGCAGCGCGCGAGGTGTTTGCGGATAAGTTTGGCGATGAAGATAATCGCCGCGTAAGTGAGTGGCAGTATTACCGAGCGAAGCTAGGGAAGATTGACGAAACAAAGTCTGACGAGCAAAGGGTGTATTTCAATGAAAGTTAGCCTCAATCAACTCAAACAATTCGTAGATTTTGAACTGCCACCTGTCGATGAGCTGGTGCAGAAGTTCAACGCGCAGCTGGGTGTAGTAGAAGAAGTGGTCGATCTGGCGGATAAATACAAAGATGCTCGGATTGTGAAAGTAGTAGAATGCGAAAAGCACCCAAATGCCGATCGCCTAAATGTAACGAAAATCGACGCCGGAACAGGTGAGCTGATTCAGGTGGTTTGCGGTGCACCCAATGTACATGCTGACATGTGGGCCGTATGGTTACCAGCAGAAAGTACGGTGCCAGCGACGTATGACGATGCGGAGCCGTTTGTGCTTGGTGCGCGTGAACTGCGCGGAGTGATGAGTCACGGTATGCTGGCGGCCGCAGATGAACTGGCGATCGGCATTGATCACGAAGGCATATTAGAGATTAATCCCGATGAATGGAAGCCGGGTGACGTGGCGATTGAACCGGGCGCTAGTTTCGCTGAAGTGTACGGACTAAACGACACGATTATCGATATCGAAAACAAGATGTTTACGCACCGCCCCGACTTGTTTGGGCAGCTGGGTGTGGCGCGCGAAGTAGCTGGTATATATGGACACAAGTTCACGAGTCCGAGCTGGTACGGCGATGCGCCAGAGTTTGCGAGTGCTGAGGGTCTAGAACTTGAGGTAACAAACGAAGCACTCGACAAAGTACCTCGCTTCATGGCGGTGGCCTTGCGAGACGTAGAGGTGAAGCCGAGTCCGGTGTGGCTGCAATGCGCACTCGTAGCCATGGGCGCCAAGCCAATCAACAACATTGTCGACGTGACGAACTACGTGATGCTCCTGACGGCGCAGCCGACGCATGCCTACGACTACGACAAACTCCGCGGCGGCAAGCTGGTGGCGCGTATGGCGCAAGACGGAGAAAAGGCCGAACTACTCAACGGCAAGACGTATGAACTGACGGGCAACGACATAGTGATCGCCGACGACGAAGGCGTCGTGGGCGTAGGTGGTATCATGGGCGGCGGCAACAGTGAAGTGTCGAGCGAAACCAAAAATATCGTGCTCGAAGTAGCGACATTTGATATGTATGCCGTACGTAAGACGAGCATGCGCCACGGGCTCTTCACCGATGCGCTGACGCGGTTCAACAAAGGTCAATCGCCACTGCAAAATGATCATATATTGAACTTGCTGATGATGAGCGTGAAAGACGTGGCTGGTGGCGAGCAGGCGAGTGACGTGTCAGATGAGAAGGTATTCGAGGATGAAAACGATGACTATTTTAACGATAAGTACTTTCCGGCAAGTCTTAATCTCGACGATCATTTTATTAATGCAAGGCTTGGGCTGAAATTATCAGAGGCGGAGATGTGTCAATTATTGAATAACGTTGAAATTCATAGCCATAGCATGGATGGTCACGGAGATTATTTGTGCGTCAAGGTACCGTTTTGGCGTACCGACATCGAACAGCCCGAAGACATTGTAGAAGAGGTTGGTCGTCTCTACGGGTTTGATAAGCTGCCACGTGAACTGCCTCTACGCCGCACTAGCCCGACACCGCAAAACATCGACATTGTCGCCAAATCTCGTCTGCGTAGCACTCTTGCCCAGGCTGGCGGCAACGAAGTGCTGACGTATAGCTTCGTACATGAACAAGTGCTCACAAAAGCTGGCCAGAATCCAACAGAAGCGTTCAGGCTGAGCAACGCCCTCAGCCCTGACTTGCAGTATTATCGCCTGAGTGTGCTGCCGAGCCTGCTCGACAAAGTTCATATGAACGTAAAGGCTGGCCACGATGAGTTCATGCTGTACGAAATTGGCAAAGCACACCATGTGGATGTGCTCGGCGAAGATAAGCTACCTAAAGAGTTTGCGCGTGTAGCGGGTGTGTATGCGACCAAGTCAGCCGATGGCGACGCGCCGTATTACCAGGCAAAACGCAGTGTTGATTATATAGCAGAGATGCTGCTGCCGCGCTCGGGTGTGCGCTATGTACGATTAGATACCTACGACTCGCCAGACTTCGCACCGTTTGCGCAGTTGGTGAAGCCGTTCGATCCAGTACGCAGCGCGGCGGTAGAGATCGATGGCAAGCTGGCAGGTGTAGTGGGCGAACTGCGACAGTCGGTAGCCAAAAACTTCAAGCTGCCTGCGCGCGTGGCTGGATTTGAGTTATTCGTCTCGCCGTTTGTGGGTGAACAGATGCCGGAGTATTTGCCGCTTGCGAAATACCAGACGGTGCAGCGCGACGTGAGCTACCGAGTGGCCGAGAGTGTGCAGTACGATGAGCTTGTGCGTGCTGCTGTGGCCGAAAGCGTCGATGCGCGTATCTCGCTCGAGCCAGTGGCGATTTACCAACCCGAAGGCTCGGACGACAAAACAGTGACACTGCGTTTCACGATCGAACCATATGCCGCTACGCTCACCAACGATGCCACAACTGCGCTGATCGACGATATCTCGTCGCGTGTCGTGGCAGCCACGGCAGCACAGGTAGTCTAGCGATGCAGGATCTCGTACGGCTGTTTGGTTACACGCATGGGCTCAAACGGACATTTGGTGTAATTGCACTGTTATCTGTGGTGACGGCGCTGCTAAATCTCGCGCCACCGTTTGTGATGAAGATTGTGACGGACACGATTGTGGCTGGACTCGGTACCCACGCGGTAAACTATACATATATTGTCGGACTTGTCGTCATGTTGCTGGTAATTTCGCTGGTGGGGACAGTGATCGACAACATCAGCGGCGTAATGGGTGATATGTTGGCAGAGCGTATGCGCAAACAACTGTCGACACGCTACTACGAACATCTCCTGACGCTACCGCAGAAATATTTTGACACAGAGATTACCGGCAAGATCATCAATCGTCTTAATCGTGCGATTAGCGATGTGACGCAATTTTTGCAGTTTTTTGCCAACAACTTGCTGAGTATGTTGCTGACAGTACTGATTTCGCTCGGTATCATGCTGTGGTACAGTTGGCCGATCGCTGTTTTCATGCTGCTACTTATCCCGATCTTCGTCTACATCACTGCCAAGACAAGTGTGAAATGGCAAAAGTACGAGAAGCGCAAAAACAAACACTATGACATCGCGAGCGGACGCTTCGGCGAAGTAGTATCACAAATGCGGCTTGTCAAAAGTTTTGGCAGTGAGCAACGTGAGCTGCGTGGTTTTGACACACGCTTTGCGAAGATGGTCGGCATCACCAAACAGCAGTCGACGTATTGGCATGAGATGAATGCGCTGCGAGGAGTGGCGCTAAGTGTCATCTATGCACTGGTGTTTGGTACGCTATTCCTCCAGGCTGCCAGCGGTACTATCACTATCGGCGAAATGGTACTGCTGATCGCGCTAGTGCAGCAGATCAGTGGGCCGATGCAATCGATGAGCTTCTTCATCGACCGGTATCAGCGAGCGGCAGCAAATAGCAAAGATTACGCTGAGGCGATGGCCGAGCAGCCAGAAGTAGTAGATGAAACGGGCAAAGTGGCACTCGACGCTCAGCATGCGAGTGTGCAGTTCAACGGCGTGAGTTTCTCGTACGCAGACAAAAAGCAGGTGCTCGACAACATTTCGTTTACCATCGAAGCAGGCAAAAAGCTGGCGCTGGTGGGTGAGAGCGGCGGCGGTAAATCCACAATATCAAATCTACTGATGCAGCTATACCGACCAGACAGCGGGTATGTACGTATCGGTGGAGTAGATATACAGACGGCTACCCAGGCTAGTGTACGAGCGGCAATAGCGACTGTGTTTCAGGACGCATCACTCTTTAGTGGTACGATTCGCGAAAACATCGCCTATGGCAAGCCTGGTGCAAGTGACGACGAAATCGAGTCAGCAGCAAAAGCTGCCAATGCTTACGAGTTTATTGCTGAATTCGACAAGCAGTTCGATACCGAGATTGGTGAGCGGGGTATCAAACTAAGTGGCGGCCAGAAACAGCGTATCGCTATCGCGCGTGCTCTATTGAAAGACGGCCCTATTCTAGTACTCGACGAAGCCACGAGTAGCTTGGACAGCCGTAGTGAAGCGGTAGTGCAAGACGCGCTGGATCGTTTGATGCATGGTCGCACAGTGTTGATCATCGCACACCGCCTGAGCACTATCGCGCATGTCGATACTATCGTGACATTACGCAAAGGTCGTGTTGATGAAATTGGCTCACCGCGTGAGCTAGCTAAAACAGGTGGTATTTATGCGCAACTACTGGAGCTGCAGGCTGCTACAACCGACAAAGCTCAGGAAAAACTGGCCGAGTTCGACATGGCTGCGTAAGCGTGTTGTGCTATACTGGATATAGCAAAAAATTCAGAGAGGGAGACTATGGCGACATCGAAGGCGCAGCGTATCGGTATTATTATCATTGCAGTGGTGATGACTGTAGGTACGGTTGGCTCGTTTTTTATCATGATCTTGGCAAATCAAAACAGCGTGGCTGATCAGCAAAAACAGCAAGACGAATATAACAAGCAACTGGCAGAATACCAGAAGCAAATGGCCGAAGAGCAGAAGAAGTCTGAAGGAGAAGCCAAGACGTTGTCGGCACAGTATTATGATACGTTTAAACAATACGAATCATTGCCAGAGGCCTACGATGCAAGCAAGGTGAAAAGCCTTGGTACGGAAGATCTTAAGCAGGGTGACGGCGCAGAAATCAAATCTGACACTGCGTACCGCGCGTACTACATCGGCTGGAACAGCGAGGGCAAAGTCTTCGACGGTTCGATCGAAAACGGTGCACTCAAAGCGCCACTCGAAGGCGGCCCTGGCTTGATCGAGGGCTGGACGAAGGGCGTACAAGGTATGAAAATCGGCGGCGTACGTGTCGTTACTATTCCTGGCAACATGGCGTATAGTTCAGACCAAGGCGCAGATATCAAAGCCAACGCACCACTGAAGTTTGTGATTATGGCTATTCCGCCGGCAAGCGAGGCGTAGCCGTGAGTGAAGTAAAAGACGTCGTGATGATTGGCGCCGGTCCGAGCGCACTGGCTGCAGCGGTATATACTACGCGCGAAGATATCGACACGACACTGTATGAGAAGGCGACGATTGGCGGCCTGGCGGCTATCACAGATCTTGTTGATAACTACCCTGGATTTGCCGAAGGTATTTCTGGGATGCAGCTTGCAAGTCAGCTGCAGGCACAGGCCGAGCGCTTCGGTGCACATATAGATTTCGGCGATATTTCGGCGCTGCGCCGCGACGGCGACGTAGTCGAACTCATAGTTGATGGCAAGCCTGTCCAAGCGAAGGCTGTATTGATTGCGACTGGTAGCGACTACAAGAAGCTAGGTATACCGGGCGAAGCAGAATACTATGGTCGCGGTGTGCATTACTGCGCTACCTGTGACGGTGCGTTCTACCGCGAAAAGCGCCTGGTCGTGGTGGGCGGCGGTAATTCTGCTGTGCAAGAGGCGATTTTCCTGACACGTTTTACGACACATATCGATTTGCTTGTCCGCAGTACGCTCAAAGCCAGCGAGGTATTGCAACACGAACTAGAGAAGTTTGTAGCTGAAGGCAAAATTAGTGTCCACTACGGAGTGGTGCCAGACGAAATCGTGACCGAGGACGCTAAGGTGATCCGCGTCGATGCGACAAAAGATGGCCAGAAAGTCAGCTATGATACAGACGGTGTCTTCGTCTTCATCGGGCTCAAGCCAAATACTCAGTTTCTCGAAAACTCGGGCGTAGAGCTGGACGAAGTAGGACTCATCAAAACAGATCTCAAACTCTCTACGACGCTACCGGGTGTGTTTGCCTCTGGCGATGTGCGCAGCGGTGCAACCATGCAGATTGCTAGCGCAGTGGGCGAAGGTGCCACGGCAGCACTTGCGATTCGTGAATATCTCGAAGAGCTCGAGCGTAACTAGCTACGACAGCGCATCTACAATTCGGCGCGGATAGTCAGTCACTACCGCGTCGAGTTGTTTTTCGCGGAGCTGCTGGGCGCCACCTGGGCGATTGACGGTATATGCATAGGTGAAGATCCCCAGGCGCCGGGCAATCGCGAGTGCCAACAGACTGACGTGCAGGCGGTGAAACCCAAGTCCGGCAAGCCGTAGACGATGCTGATACATCAGAAAAGTAAAAGGATTTTGACCATGTAACAGCGCCAAGCGCGCATGCGGCGCAAGTGAACGCGCAGCTCGTAGTTCGGCTGTTTTGAACGAAGAGATGAGGCAGTTGCTCCAGTCGTAGTCACTTGTGATATAGCGAGACACTAGGAGTGACACGACTGCGCGCCCACTTCCGCGGGCTTTGAGCTCGATATTGAGATATGTGTTGCCCCAAAACTCGTCGAGCACCTGGGTGAGTGTTGGCACCGGTTTGTCGCTGCTGAGATCGTTGAGCTCGCGGAGCGTGAGTGTGTGGACACTTCTATTTATGCCGCGCGTCAGTAGCAGCGTGTCGTCGTGGATAATCACCGGCACGCCGTCCCGTGTCAGGCGCACATCGAACTCCAGGCCGTCGGCACCTTGGGCGAGTGCATAGCGCATGGCTTCGAGAGTATTTCCGAGTCCTTTGCCTTTGGCGCCACGGTGTCCGATTACTAGCATATCTATAGTATACTAGTAACAGAGACAAAGCACCAATTATGCACAAATCAAAGGAGCAGCAGATATGGCAGATTTCAACCAAGTACTTACCCCAGGCGCAGTAGATGACGGTATCGTCAATGTCGTCATAGAGATTCCGCAGGGTAGCAGCCACAAGATCGAGTGGAACCGCGAACTTGCTGTGATGCAACTTGACCGTGTCGAGCCAGCTATTTTTGCCAAACCTACCAACTACGGTTTCATTCCGCAGACACTCGACGAAGATGGCGACGAACTCGATTTATTGCTTGTGACAGATGAGCCTCTCCCTACGGGTATCTTCCTCGAAGCGCGTATTATCGGTGTCATGAAATTTAGCGACGACAGTGAGGTAGACGACAAGATCGTGGCCGTACCAGCCGACGATCGCAATACCGGTAATGCGATTCAAACTCTCGAAGATCTCCCTGCACAGCTTATCAAGCAGATCGAATTTCACTTCAATCACTACAAAGATCTCAAAAAACCTGGTACGACAGTTGTCGAGAAATTTGGTGACATCGACGAGGCAAAGGCAGTTGTACACGAAGCAATCGAGCGCTGGAACAACAAGTAGACGATGCAAGATCGCCGCTCCGTCAAGCTACTAATTCGCAATGGCCAAGGAGAGTTTTTGGTGCTGCGCCGAAGCGGCTCACATCCTACCCAGCCGCGAGCGCTTGATCTGCCCGGCGGCCTGGTAGAGTCTGGCGAGCAAGATCTCGAAGCACTCGATCGTGAGCTTGCCGAAGAGACAGGGCTTGTACTCAATACAGAAGACGCTATCCATATCGGGTTTGACGCCGAGTACGAGCCCGGCGAAGGCATGATGACGCGTGTGCTCTATATGCTCAAGCTCGAGACACCCAGGCCGTATATACAGCTCAGTGGCGAGCACGAAGGCTACGACTGGGTGCAGATCGATACTCTACGAGGCTTCGAGCCGCCGTTTCAAGTGCTCGTGCGGACGGCTATAGATTTCTATCTGTAGCCTGGCAAAACACCTCTCGTTGCGCTACACTACGGACACACATGACGAATTTAAGTTGGAACGAAATCCAAGGCCGCGCGACCGAGTTTGCAAGCAAATTGCAGGGCGAGACGTACGAAGCCGACAATAATAGCTGCGAATATGCAGCTGCTTGGGGACTCATGGGTTATATGACACGTGCAGCGGTTCATGATATTCAGGCATCAATGCTTGCAGCGCCGGTGAGTAAATGGAGAGATAAAAGGGAGAGTTTGAAGTGAAGTCAGATGATAACCTTCTTGAAGATATACAGAATAGTCGCGCGGACTTACAAAAGCAGTTTGATACGGCTAAGTTGACAGTGGCTACAGCGGGTTTACTTGTTGCCCTGGGGCTAAATGACACTTGGAGTGAAAGTTCACCAGTTCTATGGGGCTATTCATCGTACAAGGTTACGGTTATTTTGGTTTTAATATCCATGTTGCTGATTATTCTAGGCTACTTAGTAAGTGAGCTTACCATGAAATGGTTTGAAAAGTTTATGGCGAAAGGTGATTTAAATTGGTGGCAGCGCATTATTCGAGACCACTCAAGTGATCGTGGCAGAAGGGTGGCAATTGCTGTGCATGGATTTTGCAGAGTGAAACTCCCTAATATTTCGATAAGTTTTTTGAATCACTGTGCCACACTATCCTTGGTCCTCGCAATTATTTCTTTTGTTTACATGGTTTCCGGATCTTAGGTCAACAAGCGTAACGGAATAGAAAGTACGTCCTTCAGTAGATAGAACAGCCCTGCAAAAAGCAAAACGCCCACGCCAAACACCGAAGTGTCCAGCGCGGGCGAGTAGTTTTGCGTCGTACCAATAGACGGACCGTTCTCGGTCAGCGAGTTCTTTTCTATGAGTTGAGCGAGAGTTGAGTCAGTCTCGCATTGATTCGGGCATGAAATCGAGCAGTTCTTGCAAGTCGTCGACGTTGGCAGTGTTGAAATTGTTTGCCAGTATCGGCGTCGGTCGACCGGCGCCAAAGTGCCGGTCGATTATTTCCCGCAGCTGATCACCAATGTGCTGCGCGTACTGCACCTCATCTCCACCGGTCACTTCTCCGCAGATGCGCTCACTGCCGAATGCATGTACCAGTACCGGCAGGCGGTCCGAGTAGGGGATAGTGATGCCCTTCAAAAGGGTGACCTCTACTTCTTGGTCATTCACATATTTCGTACCGATACGATCCACTATCACGCACTCCAAGCCGTAGGACTTGCGCACGATCAAGAGCCGCTCACCCAGGTCTTTGGACAGGCCAATGGTGTACATATCTCCACCAACCGTCGGTGTGGCAGGCACCCTATGTAGGAGATTGACGAGTCGATGCTTGGTTCGCAAGAACTCCTGCAGTTCCAGGCTACGACCCCTCATACTCCGGTGATGCTGCACCAGGCTCACCAGGTGACCCGAAGCCACCATGACTAGTAGTCCCGTCACGAGAACGGTGATAGTGATGAGGATGATGTCGTAGCCAGACACTCCGTCGCGCAGACTCATGAACGCGAAAACACCCAGTAGAACACAGGCCAAAAGTGACACTGCATCCATCACAAAACTACGTACACTTACAATGAACATCTTGATCCTTTCGGAAAAGAACATGTATATTTTAACATTACTTTGTAATTATTACAAATAATTGTTATACACAGAAAAGATATGTGTGAAATTTGGAATGAGTAGTATAAAATCGGATATTTGTATTTATTATAAATTTATGCTATAATAATAAATATGACGACATTCGACGAGAGAATGCAAAAACTATCAGAGACCGAGCCGGGTCTAGAGAAACTAAGTCCGGCTGATCTTTCACTAAAGCTTCAGCACGTTTTAGATAACCCTATCTATAGTCGCATGTTTGAGATTGGCAGAGAAGACGACGGAGACGCGTATAATATCGTTGGTCATGCAGATGATCAAGTAGTTATGGGCATGAAGCTTCATAACGCACGGATTGATCCTTTGAACACGCCCCAGGACAAACTTGCCTGGCAGTATTTGCAGCAAAAAAGGGTTGGATCTACTATTAACGCAACACACGAATTTGCTGGCTACCTGGCGGAGGCTGCAGACCGAATGGGTATTGAATCGCGTGATGAGTTTTTTGCCCATCCGGAAGACTGGGATTATGACTATTTGGCCGATGTGGCTGCACAAAACTTCATAGGTACATGCAACAACCTGCCATTGTACGAGGGTCTAGATGGACGCACGTATGATTCTGCTTCTCTTGATATGCGAATGTTTGCAATCTTTATGCTCCTAGGCGAGCATGGAGAGAATAAAGATTCTCTCAAGACCGTGCACGACTCTCTGCTGGAGTATGTCCGCAACCGTGACGGCGAGCTATCCGAAGAACTACTCGGGAAATATGAAAAGCAAATATCTTACACTGCCCCCAGCGGCAAGAAGCTATCTAGCATGAATCGGGTTGCGGGCGGCCGCTTGGATGACTATATAAATACAGCTGCAGCAAGACTTCTTGTGAGAAATTCCTCAGGGAGACTCCAGCAGGATATTGACATATCTAAAACTCGTGAAAAATATTTTGAATTGATAAAAAGTCTAGCGAATGTAGATATCGAAGATATGATAGTGCAAAATCGTGTACTAGAAGAACTTACTATTACTCCGGACAGAGTGATGCTAATTCCAGGACATGACTCATTTGAACCGGCCGCTGAACTGAACTGGGAAGTGCTGCCCGCGGGAGAGTTGGAGCGATACGCACGCGAAATCGTAGGAAACGCGGCAACAAAGAATATGCGGCCCACTATCGAACTTGAACGACTGAAGATACTGGATAACGTGCGTGAGATGTGGGGAAGCGAGAATTGCTACTACGCCAAGGGTTCACTTTCTGGACGCAAGATAATCAGTGAGGACGGCAGACAAGAAGCTGACCAGTACTTGTTATTGATTCTGCAAGAAAAAGATACTGAAAACAACGTAGTTGCGGAGCATGCTATCGCAGAAAGCCCTATCGCAGGACCAAATGCTCTGTATGTATTTCGGCAAGATGTATCCGAAGGTCTCGACTGGCGAGAGGTCATGGCGCTTCCTAAGAAGTATGCCAGGGATCTTGGCGCACGAAGCCTCAAGCATACAAAAACTGGCGAAGGGAATGTGCTGATTGACACAATGTCTGACCGAGTCATGACGTTACTCGCCGCATCGAAACAAGAATTTGGAGCAATCCAATTCTCAAATGACCGACTTTATATCCCACGCTCAATTCTGGAATCTGAAGTATAGTAAATAACAGGCAAGGACTCAGGGTTCAATTCTAGAGAGTTTTAGTTTCTGTAATCTGCAAAAAGCAAAATGCATTTGATGGTCAAAATTGAACAGGGCCGCGCCAAGTGAATGGCGCGACCCTTATCGTCCAGCGGCGTTACTCGCCGGCGACTACGACTCGCAGCGACACATGGTTGCCCCCGATACGAGGCAACTCAGCCACGATGGGCTCGAGTACCTCGTTCGCACAGACGGGTAGCAGCGAGATGGCGGCATTCTGATGCCCGGTGCGTTCACTGACGGGGAGTTGTCGGCCAGAAACGACAAGGTCCACGAACCACTGCGGTAGTACGGTCCGAAACTCGAGCAGATCATCTGGCAGATCCACGCTGGTCAACGTGAGCTTGCAGTCTTGCATATCAGGAAACTCAAACCTGAGATCATCGAGCCTGACGCGAATCACATCCAGTTTGCCATAGAGATGGCTATCTCGTGGTAGGACCCTCAGCAGATCCTCGATATCGCTCACGAGCACCCTTATCTTGTCCTGCATAGCTGTACCTTTCGATGGACGAATCAAGGCAGCGATTGCTGCCCATATCTATATTATAACATAAAATTATATAAATGAAAACGCCCCTCCTCGGCGTTTTCGGTAAACGGCGGGGTAGGGGCGGGGCTACGGCTCGATCCAGTTGATTGGTGTGCCGTAGTATTTGCGACAGAACTCGCATTCTAGATGCCAGCCGACGTCGCAAGGTGTGCAGAAGCTCGTACAAGTGCAACCATATAGCTCTGGCCACGATGGCTCGATCGATCCCGCTTGGCGAAAGACGAAGTCCGTCCACACGAGCGAAACGCCTCGATCGATACCGGTCGCACCTTTGTAGATGTGTCCGATGTGGCGTCGTGCTCTGGCGACATCTTCGTCGTCGCCATCGTTCGTGTCGGCAGCTTCGAACTCATCTGGGTCGAGGCGAACGCGACACCATATCCATCCAGGGTAGTAGATGTTGAACATCTGCCATCGCTTGCGGCGCAGTGGTCTCATGGGCGCCCTTCTTCTGGGTGTTCCCGAGTAGAAACTTCAACCGGGTGAAGGGTGCGTCTAAGACCGAGGTACAACCCGGCCGTACTTGCAGCCGTAGTGACAGCTCTTGTGCCAACCCTGATCGCAAGAGGCACACTCGGGGTCACGTTCGCACGTGCAGCCGTAGTGCTCGGGCTTTGTACTTGCGGCCTTTTTAGGCGGTGGCGACTGATTCGGGTCGATGCGCATATTGGCATGGAGCCGAGTCCAGCCGATGTAGATCCGTAACCCTAGCCGATGCTTGTAGCGTGCGCAGATCTTGCCCTGCTCGGTAGTGTTGCCAGCTTCTGCGGCCGTCATCACATCGTTCCGAATTTTCATACGAAGCGTGCGTGCGGCGGGATCTGGATACGACACCAAGTAGTATTTGCTCGGCCGTTGTTTGCGGGGCGATGTCATACGACACCTCTTCCGTGTGCAAAATGGAACGAGACAGCGATTGCTGCCCGTAAACTATTTATACCACAAAAATAAAGAAAGAGATAGGTTCATAATTGTCACGTAACCAATAGTCTGGCTGCGTTTACGGGCCACCTACTTCGTATGATGAAACAAAAACGCTGCAGTTGGCGAGTCTTTGTTTTGGTCTTGACCGTCAGGGGTAGGGTCGCCCATCTCCAATACTTCTAGCGATTCTTCGCCAAATTCGCGCTTCATCACCTCATAGCATTCTCGTGAGATGATGGCGGCATATACAGTACGCGCGCCCAGCTCTCTGGCATGAAGTGCTGCACTATGGAGCAATTCTTTGCCGTGCCCTAGGCCTCGTGAATCCGCATGGACTTCAAAATCTGCAATCTGATAAAATCCACCAGTTGATCTGTAAATTGCAGCAATACTGCCATGAGCGCTAGTGATATCATAGAGCTCTGTGTCGGCCAGGCGATTTGGAAGTGAGATAGAGACCCGCGATTCGAGGTTCGTCATAATTATATTATATCACATAATTGTTATATAATCAACTATGCAACACCATGTATGCTATTCAATGACACAAGTCACATTGTTACTTCGTGCTTTTGCGGGAGGCTTTGTCGCGGATGATAGCGGCGGCGTGCGAGATACCTTCGATCAAGCCGAGCTGTTTGAGCTGCATGCGGAGTTTGCTTTTGGCATGGGTGGTCATGACGAGATCGAGCCAAGCTTTTTTTGCCTGTGGCAGTTTGCGTGTGACGACCTCTACGACGTCGCCGTTGCCTAGCGGCTTGTCGAACGCGTGGATATTGCCGTTGACCTTGAAGCTATAGGCATGTTTACCAATGTCACTATGCACTAGGTAGGCAAAATCGAGCGGGTAGGCGCCTTCGGGTAGATTGTAAATGTCTCCTTTTGGCGAGTAGACGAAGATGCGGTTACCGAATAGGTCGATCGCTAGCTGGTCTTCGCTAATGTCTTCGCCGTCGCGCAGGCGCGCAGCTACTTCTTGCATCTGCGTAATCCATTGCAGTTCGGCTGGGAGGCCGCCATTGCCACGCTTTTTCTTGGTATAGTCTTTGGTTGATTTCTGCTCGTGGTAGTGGAAACTGGCGGCAAGTCCGCGTTCGGCGTATTCGTGCATTTCGTGTGTGCGAATCTGAAACTCGACGATTTGTTTGCTCGGTGTGATCACGGTAGTGTGGAGGCTTTGGTAGCCGTTTGGTTTTGGCACCGCGATGTAATCTTTGATGCGGGCGATCATGGGCTGGTACATACCGTGCAAGATACCGAGGACGCGGTAGCAGTCTTCTTTCGATTGGACGATGACACGCAGCGCCATGAGATCGTAGATATCGTCGATATTGCCGTCAACTTTCTTGAGCTTTTTGTGCAGGCTATAGATGCTTTTGACACGTCCGTTGATCTCGAACTCGAATTTATCCTGAGCCAAACGGTGCTCTACCTCGGTGCGGACGAGACCGAGTTTGCGCGTACTGCGTCCGAGGCGCTTGCGCATGAGTCCCTGAAGATGCTTGAACTCGTGTGGATCGAGGTAGCTAAATGCCAACTCTTCCATCTCCATACGCACGCGGCCCATACCCAGGCGGTCTGCCATGGGGGCGAAGACCTCTATAGTTTCGCGGCCGATCTTCTGCTGCTTGTCTACGGGCATATGCTGCAGTGTCGACATATTGTGCAGGCGATCGGCGAGTTTGATGATGATGACGCGCACGTCTTGGCCGACTGCGATGAGGAGTTTGGAAAGATTGTCGCGCGTCTGCGGTAAATAGCTGCCAAGATCGCGCATGCCTGCACGTGCCTGGGATACCTTGGTGACGCCGTCAACTAGAAATGCCACGTCGCGCCCAAACATAGTTTCGACTACTTCGAGCGTTGCGTCTGTATCTTCGACAGTGTCGTGCAGTACGCCGGCGAGTACCGTGTCGATGTCCATGCCCCAGTCGATGAGATTATAAGCGACGGCGAGAGGGTGAGTGATATAGGGTTCGCCACTTTTACGTTTTTGTCCGGCATGGCAAGTGGTTGCATAGTCGATAGCGTGTTCCAGCTCAAGCATCTGCTCATCGTCGTAGAAATGAGCGGCATATTCGAGAACTTCACGCTTCTTCATGATACTTCTAGTATAACACTAGTGGAGGAAATGGTTGCATAGACACTAGAGAGTGACATATAATACAGCCAGAAGTACTAATGCTTATATAAGAGGGGGCATATACAGACATGAGTCAAACCAAAATAGCCATCAATGGCTTCGGACGTATTGGACGTAACGCGTTTAAGATTGCGTTTGAGCGCAAAGATCTTGAAATCGTCGCAATCAACGATCTGACGGATACGAAAACATTGGCGTATTTGCTCAAAAATGATAGCAATTATGGCACGTATCATCACGAAGTAGGGTACGACGACAGTGGTATTATCGTGGACGGTACGCATGTCAAAGTGCTAGCAGAACGCGATCCAGCGGCTTTGCCATGGGGTACACTTGGTGTAGAACTCGTCATCGAATCAACTGGTTTCTTCACCGACAAAGAAGGCGCAAGCAAGCACGTGCAAGCTGGTGCCAAGCGCGTCGTGATTAGTGGTCCTACCAAATCCGACGGCGTCGATACGATCGTACTCGGTGCAAATGATGACAAGATTCCTCACTCGACCGAGGTGATTAGCAACGCGAGCTGTACTACAAACAGCCTGGCGGCGGTGATGGCGGTACTGGACGCGGAGTTTGGTGTAGAGAAATCACTTCTCACGACCGTGCATAGTTATACGGCTAGTCAAGCGATTCAGGATGCACCAAAGAAAGACTTGCGTGAAGGTCGCAACGGCGCCGAAAATATCGTACCAACGACAACTGGTGCTGCAATCGCCGTGACGAAAACACTGCCGCAACTAGAAGGCAAGTTCGATGGTCTGTCTATCCGTGTACCAACACCAGTTGTATCGATCAGTGATGTTACGGCACTACTGAGCCGCGATGTGACTGTAGACGAGATCAATGCCGTGTTCAAAAAAGCTGCTGCTGAGCCATACTACCAGGGTATCTTGGCGGTGAGCGAAGAGCCACTGGTAAGCCGCGATTATATCGGTAACAGCCACTCTGGTACTGTCGACCTACTTCTTACCAAGGTAGTCGGTGGCAATCTGATCAAAATCGCTGTCTGGTACGATAACGAATGGGGTTATAGCAACCGCTTGGTAGAGCTAGTTGCTGATGTGGCGAAAGCTATCGAAAAATAGGACGCATATTATACGCACATTATCCTATCAATACACCCGCAACTTCGCGGGTGTATTTTATAAGATTTAGCTAGGGTGATCCACCTACGCAAGTTCGAATGAGCCTGCGCAGGTGGGGTTCGCCGGGGAGTTTCAGCAGTCGCAAGTAGGGGTTCGATGGTAATCGCAGTTCCGAATCCGCCTACGCGGGGGTGTGCGCGTGTGATCGGTCGACTTTTCAAGCCACTTGATCAGTCTGGCGACTAGTTTTTGCACGTTACTGTCCTTTCGAGTGGGCGTATCAGTAGTATAAGATGGTGAGCCCAGGTCGTCAACGAGGAGCGTCAATGGTATGTTTATCAAACAAAAACGCGGAAGTATAGTTTGAGAGCCTACTGGTATAGCATCTCACGGATTTCGGGTTGCTTGCCTTGAGAAGTGATTATGCTTATACTTATGACATGAAGATTTTCCTGGGCTCTGATCATAATGGCTTCGCCATGAAAGAAAAAGTATTTGCGTATCTTGCCAAGCGTGGCTACGATGTCGAAGATGTCGGAGACAAAGAGCTCGATCCGGAAGACGATTTTCCACAGTTTGCCCAGTTAGCAGCACTAAAGGTGCTGGGAGAAGACGACGCCAACGATCCGCGCGCTATCTTGCTCTGTGGCGGCGGCCAAGGTATGGCTATGGCAGCGAATCGTTTTCGAGGTATTCGTGCAAGTGTGATCTGGGATGACTACGAGGCCAAAATGACCCGCAACGACAACGACAGCAACGTGCTATGTTTGCCGTCACGTGTACTTGAGAAGGAAGAACCAGAGTGGAAGGCGATTATTGATACATGGCTGGATACACCGTTTGCAGCAGCCCCTAGATATAAACGGCGCAATGCGCAGATAGATGAGGTGTAGAGATATGAGTGTGATTGCGCCGGCAGTACTAGCAGAAAATGCCGAACAGTATAAGCAGATCATTGACAAAATACAGCCATTTGCGCAGCGTATTCATGTCGACATAAGTGACGGTGAGTTTGCACCTTCATTTACGATTGCATCAAATGAGATTTGGTGGCCAGAAGGCTGGGAAGTGGATGTGCATGCTATGGTCGCGCGGCCTGCTGAACATCTACAAACGCTCGTGCAGCTTAAGCCCAGTATGGTCATCTTTCATGCCGAGGCCGATCCAGAACAGCTACCTTCGGTACTCGCTACTCTTAAACAGTACAATATAAAGGCTGGTGTCGCTGTGTTGAGATCAACAGTTCCCGCTTCAGTAGAGCAGATTATTCAGCAGGCAGAGCATGTTATGGTTTTTACTGGCGATCTAGGTAAATATGGCGGCACGGCAAACCTCATGCAGCTGGAGAAAGTTCGTCTGATTAAACAGATTAATCCCGAGGCGGAGATTGGCTGGGACGGGGGTGTGAATGTCGATAATGCCTATACTTTGACACAGGGCGGTGTGAACGTGCTAAATGTCGGGAGTGCTATCCAGATGGCCACTGATCCTGCGACCATGTATCAGCAGCTTGTCGATGAAATCAACAAACAAGGAGTGCTCTAAGTGACGCAACATTACACATTGGCGCAACTCGATGCCAAAGCAAATACAATTCGTAAAGATATTATCTCTATGCTCGAGGCAGCGGGTAGTGGGCATAGCGCGGGTCCGCTTGGCATGGCCGATATCGTGACAGCACTGTATTTCGATATCATGAATATAGACCCGAAGCACCCCGATTGGGAGGAGCGTGACTATTTCTTCCTCAGTAATGGTCATACGGTGCCGGTGCAATATGCGGCTATGGCTGAGGCCGGGTATTTCAACAAAGCGGAGCTGAAGACACTGCGCAAACTTGGTTCTCGCTTGCAAGGGCACCCAGAGCGGACTAAGCTGCCGGGTCTCGAGAATACGTCCGGTCCACTCGGTAGTGGTTTGTCGCAGGCGTCTGGCGTGGCGTATGCATTGCAGTATATGGACAAGCAGCCGCATCGTTTCGTGTACACTATCATGGGCGACGGCGAGCTCAACGAGGGTAATATCTGGGAGGCGGCGATGTTTGCTGGCAAGTATAAGCTTAGTCAGCTGATCGGCTTCGTGGATCGTAACAACATCCAGATCGATGGCAGTACCGAGGATGTGATGCCGCTTGAGGATCTCCGTGGCAAATGGGAAAGTTTCGGCTGGCACGTGCAGGAAATCGACGGGCACAACATTGAAAGCATCATCGACGCGGCAAGTATGGCGCGCGCTATCACTAACAAACCAAGTGTAATTATCGCCCATACTATTCCGGGTAAGGGCGTTGACTTCATGGAGTATGATTACCACTGGCACGGTGCACCACCAAATCATGAACAAGCCAAAGAAGCGCTCAAAAAACTCCGTACGCTCGACGGCAAGATAAAGGCAGGAGAATAACATGTCACACTATCCACTACGAGATAATTTGTTTGCCGACGATGTGGCGCAGGAGCCGACACGTGCGGGATTTGGTCGCGGACTCAAGAAGGCGGGCGAAGCCAATGAGCGTGTAGTGGCGCTGTGCGCAGATCTGACGGAGAGTACGCAGATGCATCATTTTCGTGAGGCGTTTCCAGACCGCTTCGTGGAGATCGGTGTGGCTGAGCAAAACCTCGTGACGGTCGCGAGTGGCTTGGCTCGTGCGGGCAAGATTCCGTTTACCAGTAGCTATGCGGCGTTTAGTCCAGGTCGCAACTGGGAGCAGATACGCACTACAGCGGCGCTCAACGAGCAGCCTGTCAAGATCGTCGGCTCACACGCTGGTGTGAGTGTCGGTCCGGACGGCGCGACACACCAGATGCTCGAAGATATTGCACTCATGCGTGTACTGCCACATATGGTGGTGGTGGTGCCGGGCGATAGCGTGGAAGCCGAGAAAGCGACGCAAGTAGTCGCCGAAAACGGTAAGCCGAGCTATATCCGCCTCGCGCGCGAGAAGACGCCAATTTTCAGTACTGACGAATCGCCATTTGAACTCGGCAAGGCTTACGTGCTACGCGAAGGCCACGACGTATCGCTGCTTGGCACGGGTACCATGACCTATCAGCTACTCAAAGCCGCACACCTGCTAGAACAGCACGGTGTCTCGGCTGAAGTTGTGCACGTGCCTACCGTCAAACCACTCGACGAAGACACGATTCTCGCTAGCGCACGTAAAACAGGCCGCGTCGTCACCGCCGAAGAAGCGCAGGTGGCTGCGGGATTTGGTGGCGCAGTAGCTGAGCTACTGAGCGAGAAGATGCCAACACCACTGAAGCGTATCGGTATGTATGATCGCTTCGGTGAGAGCGGCGCACCAAACGAACTGCTCGACTACTTCGGCATGACCGGAGAGAAGATGCAGACAGTGATCCAGGCATTCATCAACACGACACCACAGTACCATCGGGAGGGATAGACATGGGACTCACTATTAGTGAAATACGGGACAATACTACTAGGGCGAGGCACTTGTATCAGCGCACCAAGCAGCAGCATTTCGCTGTCGGTGCGTTTAACATCGACAACCAAGAGACGCTCATCGCTATCGCACAGGCTGCACAAAAGCTCAATTCACCGGTGTTGATCGAAGTAAGCGACGGCGAGGTCAAGGCGATTGGCCTGCAAAATATCCGTGATATGGTAGATAATTACAAAAAGGAATATGGTATCGAAGCATACCTGAATCTCGATCACAGCCCTACGGTTGACGCCTGTAAGCGCGCTATAGATGCCGGCTACGAGTTTATCCATATTGACATCTCGCAGGCGAATCATGAGGCGACCGAGCACGATATCATCGCGCAGACCAAAGAAGTGGTAGAATATGCCAAGTTTACCGGTGCGCTGATTGAGAGTGAGCCACACTATTTTGGTGGGAGCAGCAATGTGCATACAGAAAATATTGACTACGAAGAGATCAAGAAGACGTTTAGCACGCCAGAAGGTGCCAAGGAGTTTGTGGATGCCACAGGTATCGACACCTTCGCAGCGGCCATCGGCAATCTGCACGGCAAATACCCTGTGCCGAAGGAACTTGACTTGGAGCTTCTTGAGCGTATTCGTGGTGCTATCGACTGCGGTATCAGTCTGCATGGTGGCTCTGGTACGCCGCTCCACTATTTTGAAGACGCGGCTCGTATCGGCGTGAGCAAGATCAACATCAACAGCGATATGCGCTATGTGTTCCGCAAGACACTTGAGAAAGTACTTGCCGATCATCCAGACGAATATGCCGTCGTGAAGCTTATGCCAGAAGTGTATGGTGCCGTGCAAGCTGTGGTAGAAGAGAAAATCCAAGCATTTGGGAGCGCCGATAAGGCGATTATCTAGCTAGCGCGATAAAAATGAAAGAAGTATTCAGGTGGTGAAACGTGCGGCGCGCGATCCTCGTACAGTAGTTTAAGCAGCTCAATATCGCGAAACGGCTCTACTAGATGCAGCTCGGTCGATGCAGTATGAGAGGCGTCTTCTTGTACAATCATATTGGCCGCTACCAGGCCCTGGTCTGTTGGCTTGATGCTATCTGGGCAGCTACCGGGATATAAGAAGTTTGTTGAGGTTAGATGATCAATTTCTTTGTCTGTAAGCGTGAGTGGAATATTGATACAAACTGCCAATGCGAGCTTGGCCATGGTTTCAAGTTCATGCATAGTTATAAATCTTTCAAGAACTTGTGACATGCCAGAGATACCGGTATCTTCTTCGATTTTCTCACCCGTGCGCACCAGTTCAAGCATACTCATATAGCAAGTGTAGGATAAGTTGACGAAATCGCAACCATAAGTGATATAATGACACCAGAATATGGGTGGTAAAAATCAAAAAGGAATACTGGTATGAGTACACCGAAGATATTGGCGATAGGCAAGGCGACGCAAGACGTGTTTCTGAAAAGCGACGAGTTTAGTCCGTATATGGAAGGTAAGGTGGCGTACACACACCTCCCACTTGGCACAAAGATGGAAGTTGACGATATCAAGTTTGCCACAGGCGGCAATGCGAGCAAC
The DNA here is from genome assembly GCF_025273655.1 of Candidatus Mycosynbacter amalyticus. GTDB lineage: Bacteria > Patescibacteriota > Saccharimonadia > Saccharimonadales > Saccharimonadaceae > Mycosynbacter > Mycosynbacter amalyticus. The sequence continues at coordinate 667,986 of NZ_CP045921.1, read as the reverse complement.
GTGGCAGTGACATTTGCGCGTCAAGGACTCGAGAGTAGCTATATGTGGACACTTGGTCATGATCCGGCATCAGAAACTGTACTGCAAGATCTTGACCGCGAAGGTGTTGATACGTCGCATGTAGTTCGAGATGACAAGTACCGTGCCGGCTACTCAAATATCCTCATTGCAACCGACGGCGAGCGCACCATTCTCAATAACCGAGGCATCTCGACCGATGCGAGCGGTAAAGACCTTGATCTTGAGGCTATCGCAGAAGCCGATTGGATATATCCCACGTCGCTAGCACTCGGCGGTATCGATCTGCTGCGCGTAGTAATCGACAAGGCCGAAGAATCTGGCGTAAAGGTGATGCTCAACCCGGCGGGGCCAGAACTGGCTGAACCCGCTAAGCTTAAGGCACTTCTGAGTAGCGTTGATGTATTGTGCGTGAACAAGGAAGAAATGCAAATGCTTGTCGACGGCGAGACGAGCGAAGAGCTGGTGCGGCATGCCCTGCACTATGTACCAGTGGCAATCGTCAGTGATGGCCCTCGAGGTGTAGTGGCGAGCGACGGCAAGACGATTGTGTCAGCTGGTATGTACGAGGATGTGCCAGTGGTAGATCGCACCGGTGCGGGCGATGCATTTGCGAGTGGCTTCCTGAGCCAGTGGTCTCAAGGTAAGAGCCTCAAAGAGGCAATTGTATTTGGCAGCGCGAACTCTACCTCTGTCGTAACGAAATACGGTGCCAAAGAAGGGATTTTGCGCCAGGGTATAGTATTGCATGATATGCCTGTCGAGGAAAAGGATTTTTAGTACGTGTCGCGCGCGCTTATGACATTATTGGGTCGTCCACGTGAGAAGTTACTTGAGATCGCGTTTGATGATTTAGAGAAGGCGACAGGCAAACAAGCGCTCGATGCTAAACTAATCGGCGACATCTTGCATATTGCTCACACGGTGATTCGTGAGATGGGGCTCGATGGCGACGTCACGGCGCGAGAGCTGTATCAAGCGCTACGCGTACATGAAGATATTTTGAGCAAGGATACGGCGTACGTCGGGCTGGTAATTGGCGGGGAAGTAGTATCATTTCACCCAGATGATCTTGCCCTGGACACGGCAGAGTCTAGACGGTTCGAAGCGCGCAGCCTCGATGGATTTCGTCGGAGCCTAGCGGAGCAAATAGTGATCAGATACAGAGAATGGGCGGCGCATCCGGAGCTACTCGCACCAATAACCAAATATATACAAATGGAAAAGGAGACAAAACAATGAGATATCAGATATGCGTGTCGGGCGCAGCAAGCGGCGAGACGGTGCACGCATCGCATCAGTTGGCGTTTGAGCTTGGTAAGGCTATTTCAAAAAGCGGCAAAACACTTACTACGGGTGCGACTGTAGGCCTGCCGCACTACGCAGCCATGGGCGCCGTGAGCGTAACGGGCAAGCGTGGCATCTCGATTGGCTTCTCGCCGGCCAGCTCTTTCAGGGAGCATGTGGCGACATATCGCCTGCCGACGAAAGAGTTCGACTATATCAATTTCACAGGCATGGAATATGTAGGACGCGATGTTCATCTGGTGCGCAGTAGCGACGCGATTATCACGGTTGGTGGTCGCATGGGGAGTCTACATGAGCTGGCGACCGCGCTCGAAAGCCGCAAAGTCTGCGGCGTACTGTTGGGCAGCGGCGGTCTAGCCGACTATACGAAGACGCTGCTCGAAAATATCGAAGCACCAGGTGCCAAAGACATCATTTATGATACCGATCCGCAGCGACTTGTCGACACGATCATCACACGACTCGACGAGAAGTATGCCGATTTCGAACACGACGCCAATGATAGCCATGTCAGCGCCAAGCGTGCTGGCCAGGGCTAGCCGCTACTTTTTCTCTAGTGCTATACTGGATATATGAGTCAAAAATTTCGCTTGGAAACTAAGTATCAGCCAACCGGCGATCAGCCGACAGCTATTGCGCAGCTGGTAGCGGGGCTTGATCAGGGTGAGCGCGAGCAGACACTACTGGGCGTTACTGGTTCTGGTAAGACGTTCACGATGGCAAACATCATTCAAGATCGCCAGGTGCCGACGCTCGTGTTGGCGCACAACAAGACACTTGCTGCGCAGCTGTTTAGTGAATTTAAAACTTTCTTTCCGGACAATGAAGTACATTATTTTGTCAGCTACTTCGACTACTATCAGCCAGAGGCCTACATCGCCAGTAGTGACACTTATATCGAGAAAGATTCGGCGATCAATGAAGAGATCGACCGGTTGCGTCACGCTGCTACTTCTGCACTTCTCACGCGTCGCGATGTGATCATCGTAGCCAGCGTGAGCTGCATATATGGTATTGGAAGTCCGGATGCATATGCCGAGATGTCGATCCATGTGGCGCGTGGTGAGCGACGACAGCAGGATAAGTTTATTCGCCTCCTGACAGATATCCAATACAAACGCAACGATGTTGATTTTCATCGTGGAACATTTCGAGTAAAAGGAGATGTGGTTGATGTTTTCCCGGCAAATGGCGAGACAGCATATCGCATCGAGTTTTTCGGTGACGAGGTAGACCGTCTGACGCAGCTCGATCCGCTGACAGGTGAGATACTGAGTGAGCCGAGTAAGGTCGATATCTTCCCAAGTAGTCACTATGTAACGCCAAAAGATAGACTGGCGCATGCTATTGAAGGTATTAAACATGAATTCAATGAGCGCATGGAATGGTTCGAATCGCACGACAAACTGCTTGAGGCGCAGCGTCTCGCGCAGCGTACTAAGTATGATATTGAGATGCTTGAAGAAACCGGGTTTGTCAAAGGAATCGAGAATTACAGCCGATACCTGAGCGACCGCGAGCCAGGTGAGCAGCCAGCCACGCTGATCGATTATTTCCCAGATGATTGGCTGCTACTTGTCGACGAAAGCCACCAGAGCTTACCGCAGGTGCGAGGTATGTATAACGGAGATCGTGCGCGTAAAGAGGTGCTAGTGGAGCATGGCTTTCGCTTGCCAAGCGCGCTCGACAATCGACCGCTGCGATTCGAAGAATTTGACAAACATATCAATCAAGCGATCTATGTGTCGGCAACGCCGGGTGACTACGAGCTCGCACATAGCCCTGAGCCTGCTCAGCAAGTGATCCGCCCAACCGGGCTGCTCGATCCGCCAATTACTATCAAACCGACGAAAGGTCAGGTAGATGATCTCATCGCCGAAATTCGCGATCGTATCGAGAAGGGACAGCGTGTACTTGTAACGACACTGACAAAGCGCATGGCAGAAGATCTGAGTGCGTACCTTCTCGAACTGAATATTAAGACGGCCTATATTCATAGTGAAGTCGATACACTAGAGCGCGGTGATATTTTGCGTGATCTGCGTATGGGCGTCTACGATGTATTAGTAGGTATTAATCTCCTCAGAGAGGGTCTGGACTTGCCAGAAGTAAGCCTGGTGGCAATTATGGATGCAGACAAAGAGGGCTTCTTGCGCAGTGAAAGCGCACTCATCCAAACGATTGGTCGTGCGGCGCGCCATGTCGACGGCAGCGTAGTGATGTATGGTGACAAAGTAACGCGCTCTATGCAGGCAGCAATCGACGAGACGGATCGTCGTCGTGAAATTCAGGAGGCGTACAACCGCGAGCACGGTATTACACCGCGTGGCGTCGACAAAGCTATTGACGAAGGACTGCGCGCCATCATCCCGCAAAAAGAAGATAAGTCGCCGAAACTCGATCTGAAGAAAATACCAAAAGATGAGTATGCAAATCTGGAGAAAGAGCTATCGGCACAAATGAATCTTGCCAGCGCAAATCTTGAGTTCGAAAAAGCCGCCGAGCTGCGTGATATCATAGCCGAAATTCGCGCTAAGCAGTAGCGTTTTGTGCTACACTGGTGCATAGATTATGCAACCGCAACAACCATACCCCGCACCACAGTCGCCTATGCAGCCGGCTGCCCCCAAAAAACCACGCGAACTTCGTGATTATTTGATCTGGGGCATGGTAGCCTGTGGTGTGCTTTTGGTACTGTGTCTCGGTGCGTGGATTACAATTGAATTAATGGGTAAGACGAGTTCGGATACGGGCAAAACCCAAAAAGGTGTCGCAGCTGTGCTGGAACCTGAGTCGAGCGTTCCATATACTCGCACAATTACTTCAACACTTGGTGTCAAAATTCCGTATAACGCACGAGAGCTTGAAGGGTTTGGATTTGCTGAAGACGTGACATACTCCGATACTGATCTTTCGGAGGCGCGTCCATATACTGTCATGCGAGTGCGTCCTGTTGAGACAAGTGAAGCGACACGGAGCGAAGTAACACTTGCATCGCCGGAGCTGCGCATCACATCGAGTCCGGCCAAAGGCTACTGGGAATTGCTGGCCACCAAAAAAGAATACAAAGACTTGTCGAAGATCGACATGCTGGTGAAAGAAACGGTCAGCGCTCACACGCAGGACAAGATGGTCGAAGCATCGGACACAGAAGTGAAGAACATTAACGATATTGACTACCGAAAAGTCACGTTTACGACGACAAATGAACGCTATGGCGTGAAAACTGTTTCGCGCGAAGATTGCTATATGACAGTTCAGCACGATCGTCCATATGTAGCTTGCATCAGCGGTATTCGCTCGTCTAACTTTGCAGTGACGCCACAGCTTGAGACAGTTCTAGAAGGAGTGACGTACGATGGCCTTGATAGTAAGGCGCTGGTATCTGATGCTACCGGCGCTACTGATGCTTCGATGCTGGATGCAAAAGCCGCTGAGCAAGCCGCAGACAATTCATCGAGTCAGATGAACGAGGGTTCCAATAAGTCTTCGAAATCTAGCTACGAGATTCCGGCGTATTTGGCTAGTACATCTGGCTTCACTATGCTTGCTGGCGCTTCACCAGCTACGGTACGCGTAGGTACACTATATTGTGCCGATATCAAACTGTCGCTGCCAGAAGGTGGTGATGGGCCTACACTCACAGGTGCATGCGTCGACAAAGCCGGCTCTGGATTTTTCATCTCTCGCGATGGATATCTGGCGACATCTGGTAGCTCTGTACAGGTGAAGCCGCAAGAGGCAATTTCGGCATATATTACTAATGCCCCAGATTCTGAGCAGGCGCTTGATCGCTTGCAGCGTATTCTAGATTACCTAGTGGAATCCCGTAGTATTATGCAAACCGATGCCGACGCGCTTGTAGCTGGAGTGCAGGAGCGTGACCAAGATATCATTGCTAAGATCAACGCGTTGAGTACACTCATAGCGCCAGAAGATATCTCTGTAACCAAGGAACAGTATTCGTATGCTGTCCAATTGGCAGACAAACCGATAGTAGTCAACCAAAATGGCGACGGCTCGGGTTCGTTCGCCTATACCGATACAGTTATTGAGGCGGCACTCGAGGCAAAAAATTATTCAACAGATATCACTCAGGCACAAATTTATGATGGGGGAGTTGTTAAATCGGATACTGCGCTACTCAAAATGAAGAAGAGTGCCACATATCCAACGCTTACCCTGCAAGATGATGGGATTGCCGATAAAGCGACCGTGGGGCTTGTCGGATTGCCGATGTATGCCTATGGTTCACTGGCTTCTGCACAGTTCCGTGCGACGCCGATGTATCGAGCGAATGCAGTGACGCAGACCTTTAGCGGCGGTGAAGGTCAGAAAACTCGCGCAATAGCTACATCATCGCATGCCGGCTTAGTAGGTGGACCAGCTGTAGGCATAGATGGAGACGTTGTTGGCGTGGCGACATATGGTAATCTGAACTGCCCGGATCGTAAATGCTTTGCGGGTACTGTCGTGCGTGACACGACCGGTATCACGTCACTCGTGAAACAGCGAAATATCACGCTTCAGACAAAAAGTGCTTCCATGACAGCATGGAGAGAAGGCTTGTCGCAGCTGACGCGTGGCAATTACCAGGCGGCAACCAAGCTGTTTGCTCAGGCAAATTCGCTCTATCCGCAGAACTACTTGGCAGCCAAATACGCCGATTACAGTAAGTCTCAGTATGGCACGGCGACAGACACATCCACCATGAACACGGTGGTTGGAGTCTTGCAGATGATGAGTGTGATCGCGGCTGGCATATTGGTGCTGCTCGGGCTAGTCTATATAGCGCTCAAATTCATCATTCGTCCGCATACCGAGACACAGTATGGTCAGATGGCGGGTGGGCAGTATATCGATCCGAACCAATGGCGACAGCAGGTGCCTGTGCAGCCACAAACAATTGCTCCGCAGTCTACTATGCCGCAGCCGACCAATTGGCAGCCTCCGGCACAACCGCAGCCGTATGGGCAACAGCCATCTGTGCAAAATCCAGTTTCAAGTCCGGTAAACGGCGCTCAGCCTTACGCTCAGCCCCAGACGCAGCCGCCTACTGAGAATGCTCCTGGACAGACATGGCCACTCCAGCCTCCAACTCAGCAATAGAGACTGTTTCATCTCACTCGGCAGTGCGCTACAATAGACTGTATGACAAGTATCTCCACAGACGATGTGCGGGCTCTCGCACAGCTTAGTAGCTTGCGTCTTAATGACGAGGAAGCCGATAAACTTACAACTGATCTCGAGCGTATACTCGAGTATTTCACGCTCCTTGGTGAGCTTGATACCGATGGCGTGGAACCTACATATTATGGCATGGACCTCGAAAACGTATCGCGGGACGATATGATCGTGCAGGGCGAAGTGACGCGCGAGAAACTGATTGGATTGTCCGAGGGCGGTCAGCTGGCGCAGCAGTTTAAGGTACCAAAGGTATTGTAGCTATGAAGATTTCAGATACTCTCACTCAGATTGCGGATACTTCTGCTGTCATGGCTGTCGAAGCAGCGCTTGCGCGCGCCGAGGCAGACACGCATAACGTTTTCATCAATCTTGCGGGCGAACGTGCTCTCGAACGCGCTCGAGCAGTAGACGCAGGTGATATCACTGGTCGCTTGGCCGGAGTGCCGTTTGTCGCTAAAGACAACTTTTTGAGCTACGGCGCGCCTACTACAGCAGCGAGTAAATTCCTAGAGCATTTCGAAGCACCGCTCCAGGCTACAGCGATTGAGAAGCTTGAAGCAGAAGGTGCAATCTGTATCGGTAAAGTGAATCTTGACGCATTTGCCCACGGCGGTAGTACGGAGAACTCTGCGTTTGGTATGACAAAAAATGCTGTTGACGATGCGCGCGTCGCTGGTGGCTCAAGCGGCGGATCGGCAGTAGCTGTGGCGCTTGATATTGTGCCGTTTGCACTTGGCACTGATACGGGTGGCTCGATTCGTCAACCTGCAAGTTTCAATGGTGTTGTCGGTATTAAGCCGACCTACGGTGCGGTAAGTCGCTACGGTGTCGTGGCGATGGCGAGCGGCACAGACACGGTCGGCGTACTGACAAAGTCGGTCGAGGACACGGAGACGCTGATGAGTATATTGGCTGGTCGTGATGCTCGAGATATGACGACATTGCCCGACTATTTCGCGCCACAGGTAGCCCCAAGCGGCAAAAAGCTTGGTGTTATCAAAGAGTTTATGGCTGAAGGCGTGGACGCCGCGGTGCGCGCATGTGTAGAGGCGGCAATTGAGCGTTACAAGCAGCAAGGTTACGAGATCGAAAAAGTGAGCCTGCCCATGCTCAAATACGCACTAGCGATCTATTATATTGTGGTGCCAGCTGAGATTAGTAGTAATCTGGCACGTTATGATGGTGTACGCTACGGTACCCGTGCGGGCAAAGAGGGAAACTTGAATGACGTGTATGAGCTGAGCCGTCAGGCTGGTTTTATGCCAGAAAACAAGCGTCGTATTATCATCGGGAGCTATGTACTTTCGAGCGGGTTCTTCGATGCGTATTACCAAAAGGCGCAAAAGGCACGTACACTGCTCATACGAGAGTTTAACGAGTTGTTTGAAACGTACGATGCACTGATAGGTCCGGTTGCACCAAATCCGGCGTTTAAAATTGGCGAAAACACCGATGATCCGCTCAAAATGTATCTTGAAGATGTTATGACAGTACCTGCAAGCCTAGCGGGTCTCCCGGCAGTGAGCGTGCCGATTGGCCGAACCGACGAAAATCTACCTGTAGGTTTGCAGGTAATTGGTAAACGTAAAGCCGATGCATCGGTACTGGCTATTGCACGCGATGGACAGGAGATTACGCATGGATAGTAACGTTGGATTACTTGCGTTTTTTGCGGCTATTTTGATCGTAGCGGGCCTGGTGCTTGTGATTATCACCTATACGCGTGGCGGTAACAAACTCAACCAAGAGAAATATCGTAGTAAGTGGTTGAGCGTCGAACGCTCGCTCGCAAAGGATCAACCAAGTAGCTATCATCTTTCGGTACTGAACGGAGACAAGTTGCTGGATCATGCGCTCAAAGAAGCGGGGTACAAGGGGCAGACTATGGGTGAACGACTGAAGGGTGTGACTCCCAAGCTGACTAATCGCAATGCTGTCTGGTCGGCGCACAAGCTGCGCAACCAGATCGCACACGAACCAGATGTGCAAGTGAGTTACGACACTGCTCGCCGAGCTCTGGCCAGTTTTAAACAAGCACTCAAAGACGTAGGAGCAATCTAATATGGCGACTCAAGCAATCCTCGACAAATATGATATGACAATTGGCATTGAATGCCATGTTCAGCTAGCAACTCAAACGAAACTTTTTAGTACAGCTGACAATGATGCCCGCGATGCCGAGCCAAACAGTAAAGTGGTGCCCTTAGATTACGGGCTGCCGGGCATGTTGCCAGTGCTCAACTGGGAGGCGGTGAAGCTGGCGGTGAAAGCAGGTAAGGCACTGGGGAGTGAGATTGCACTGCGTAGTCACTTTGATCGCAAACATTATTTCTACCCAGATCTTCCAAAAGGCTATCAGACGACTCAGATGTATGAGCCGATTATCGGTCCAGGTCTAGTCAAAGCTCCGCTCGAAGATGGTAGCGCTGTGGATGTGCGTATCCATCATGCCCATATGGAAGAAGATGCGGGTAAGCTGACGCATTTCGACGGCTATAGCCTAGTGGATCTCAATCGTGCAGGTACACCGCTGATCGAAATTGTGTCTGAACCGGACATCCACTCGTCAGCTGGCGCGCGTGCGTATGCCACCGAGTTATATCGTCTTATGACCTACGCGGGCGTGACACACGGCGATCTGTACCACGGCAATATGCGGTTTGACGTCAATATATCTGTCGCACCAAAAGGCGCCGCTGAGCTTGGCAAACGTGCCGAGGTCAAAAACCTCAATTCGTTTCGTAGCGTCGAGCGCGCCGCCGAATACGAGTTTAATCGTCAGGTCGACTTGCTGGAGCGCGGTGAGAAAGTCGTACAAGAGACACGCGGTTGGGACGATGACAAGCAGCTAACTGTAAGTCAGCGCAGCAAAGAAGATGCACAAGACTACCGCTATATGCCCGATCCTGACATACCCCCGATTGTGCTCACGGCAGAAGAGGTTGCCGAGATTCAGGCTGGTATGCCGAAGCTTCCAAGTGACTACCGTGCCAACTGGCAGAGTCTGCAGCTCGACAATTCCGTCATGACAACTATTCTTGCGCATGCACCCATTGCCGAGACAATCGACGCAATTCATGAGAGCTTTGAGCCAGGTATCACCAAGCGTGTTGTTAATTGGTTTTCCTCTGCTTCTGCTGATGATATCGATGTGGCCAAGGTACAGTCTGGGCTTGTTGGGCCCAATAGACTGTCTGAACTATCACAAATGGTAGCGGATAATAAACTCAGCTCAACGGGTGCTAAGGAGATCTTCCTTTATTTGTTCGATGACGAGTCAAAAGGCAAGATGCCAGAAGATATCGCTCGTGAGCGAAATCTGCTACAGGTCAGTGATACCGGCGCAATTGCTACAGTAGTAGAAGAAGTGTTGGCCGATCCAGCGAGTGCCAAAGCGCTGGCAGATGTTCGTGCAGGCAACGACAAGGCAATTGGCTACCTGGTAGGCCAGGTGATGAAAAAGTCTAAAGGCCAGGCGAATCCAGGTCTCGCTCAGCAGCTCATCCGCGAACGACTCTAGCAAGGTGCTGGCTAGGGTTTGTAGGCTTGCTATAATGGTATAAGTATACAAACTAACAGATTATACGACGGAGGGATAGTTTGAAGAAGCCGACCAAAGCGATTATATGTGCAGCCGGACTTGGCACGAGGTTTTTGCCTCAGACGAAGGCGATGCCAAAGGAAATGTTACCGATTATTGATCGACCAGTGATCCAGCTGATTGTCGAGGAAGCGGTGGCAGCTGGCGTGACAGAAATTATCATGGTGACGGGTAGTACCAAGCGTGCAATCGAAGATCATTTTGATCGTAGCGATGAGCTCGAAGCAGAGCTGCGTGAGAAGGGTAAGGACGACAAGGCGGATGAGATCAAGGCTGTGGCCGAACTGGCCAACTTCGTCTATGTCCGCCAAAAAGGCACACCAAAAGGCAATGCTCGTCCTGTGCTCAACGCCCAGCATCTGATCGATGACGACGAGCCGTTCTTTGTCTTCTTTGCTGACGATTTCTTCCGCAGCGAAGTGCCCCGGGCCAAGCAACTACTTGACGCCTACGAAGCGACTGGCAAATCAGTCATCTCGCTCATCGAAGTCGATAAAGCAGATGCAGACAAATACGGCATGGCAGCGATCAAAGACGAAGCAGCGGGCGGCGCGTATCAGGTAACAGAGTTGATCGAGAAACCGGGTGCCGACAACACGCCAAGTAATCTCGCATCGGTGGGAGGCTATTTGCTCACACCCGATATATTGCCTATCATTGCTGACGAAAAGCCCGACAAAAACGGCGAAATTACTCTGGCCGACAGCATCAACGAACTTGCGCAGCAAGACGCAGTGTATGGTCGTATTATCGATGGCATTTGGCATGATACGGGAAATCAGCTCAAATACATCAAAGCAGTCGTAGACCTGGCACTCGAACGCGACGATTTCGGTCCTGAGCTTGCCGAGTATTTGCGTGAACGGCTCAAGTAGCGCATAATTGAAACATAAGACAGAAAGGACAGTATGGACGGAGCAGCTGGCGCACTGGTAATCATTCTCGCAATCACACTCGCTGTGTTTTTGGTACTCGCCGTAGTGCTCATGGTACTTCTCATACGCGTGACTCAGCAGATCAAACGTGTTACCGAAAGTGCTGAACGTACAGCAAATCAGGTCGAGAAGACTGTCAGTAATGTGTCGCGCTTCTCCAGTCCTCTGTCTGCTGTAGGAATACTCAGTAAAGCAGTCAAGAAAAAGTCTAAGAAGTAAGGAGCAGATTATGTCAAAAGGAAGTAAACTCGCAATCGGCGCAGTCATCGGTGCAGTTTCAGGTATCGTCGCAGGCATGCTGACCGCACCTAAGAGTGGCAAGGAAACACGCGAAGATATCAAGCGTAAGGCTGTGGAACTTAAAGACCAAGCATTTGATACGGCAGACGACGTGCGCGCTAACGCCGAAACCAAGGCTCGTGAGCTCGAGGCAAAGGCCCGCGAGATTCGTGAGACCGCGGAGCAGAAAGCGCGTGAACTCCAGAATGAAGTCAAGAAGGTCAACAAAGAGAAGTAGACACCACTTCTGCGTCATAAACTACAACAGCCCTGGTGATTGCCGGGGCTGTTGCTATGGTACAATAGAATCACATGGGAGCGGTAGAAGAGAGCACAAAAACCTCTGTTAAGGGCGTACTGAAGCCCAGTGATTACGTGCATCTGCACAATCACACACATCACAGCTTGCTCGATGGCCTGACGAAAATTCCAGCACTTGTAGATCGTGTGAAAGATCTCGGCATGGAAGCCGTGGCTATCACCGACCACGGCACTATGAGCGGCTGTATCGATTTCTACAAAACAGCCACGGCTGGTGGTGTCAAGCCAATTCTCGGTATGGAAGCCTACGTGGCGGCTCGCTCACGACATGATCGCGATCCACAGAAAGACAAGGCGCGGTATCACCTCATCATCCTGGCGATGAACAACACGGGCTATCAAAACCTCATGAAACTTTCTAGTCAGGCAAATCTGGAAGGTATGTATTATAAGCCTAGGATCGATCACGAGCTGCTGGAGCGGTATAACGAAGGATTGATCGTGTTGAGTGCTTGTGCCAGTGGTGAGCTGGGCGAGCAGCTCCGAGTGGACAATTATGAAGAAGCTAAGAAGATTGCCAGCTGGTATAAATCTGTTTTCGGTGACCGTTATTATCTGGAACTGCAAGATCACGGCCATCCGGAATGTCCTGCCAAATGGGATGTGCAAGTCGGTATCAACAAGCATTTGGAGCGCCTCAGTGAGGAGCTTGATATTCCATGTGTAGTCACTAGTGACGGACACTACCTAGACCACAGTGACTCAGAAGCGCATGAGATACTACTCTGCGTCGGCACAGGCGCCTACCTGAGCGACGAAAAACGTATGAGTCTGAAAGATTTCGAGCTACACGTGACGGATCCGGCCGAGATTATCGAGCGTTGGCAGCGTACTAATCCAGAGGCGGTGGCCAATACAAAGCGTATTGCCGATCGCTGTCATGTTGAGATTGAGCTTGGTAAAATCCTGATTCCGAAGTTTCCGACCCCGGGTGGCATCGGCGAAAAGGAGTACCTCGACCAGCTTGTCTATCGCGGTATGGCTGTTCGCTATGGCAACAAAACAGTCGATGAAGCCCTGGCCATGAAGAATGCGGATATCCGCGCTATACTGTCGCCGGAGCAAATCGAACGACTTGATATGGAGTTCGGTGTGCTCGACAAAATGGGCTACAATGGTTACTTCCTTATCGTCCAAGACTTTATCAACTGGGGCAAAGACCAAGGGATTATTTTTGGGCCAGGGCGTGGTTCGGCGGCTGGCTCTATCATTGCCTATGCCCTTAATATCACCGATCTCGACCCGCTCAAATACGACCTGCTGTTTGAACGCTTCCTCAACCCCGACCGTGTCTCTATGCCCGATATCGATATCGACATCCAGGATACCCGTCGCGGCGAGGTGATCGAATACTGTGCTCAGAAATACGGCCATGACCGAGTGACCAACATTGGGACGTTCGGCACCATGGCGGCTCGCGCGGCCGTGCGTGATGTAGCACGTGTACTGCAGGTACCATATGGCGAAAGTGATCGCCTGGCCAAGCTCATTCCGCCGCCAGAACAAGGGAGGCATATTCCCTTGGCAAAAAGTGTCGTAGACGATGTCGATCTAAAGAAAGAATACGAAACAAATCCTACGGCCAAGCAAGTGTTCGACTTCGCGATCCGTCTGGAGGGTACGATGCGTTCACACGGTGTACATGCGGCGGGAGTAGTGATCGCGCCAGAGGCGGTAGTGAACTATGTTCCGCTTGAGATGGCACAAAAAGGCGTGGTGGCGACGCAGTTCCCAATGGGGCCAGTCGAGGAACTTGGGCTTCTCAAGATGGACTTCCTCGGTCTATCTAACCTCACAATTATTAACAATGCCCTCCGTATCATCCGTAAAGTCTACAAAACCGAAATTGATCTGGCTCATTTACCGCTCGACGACGCCAAGACATATGAACTGTTTCAGCGTGGCGACACCACCGGGGTGTTCCAGCTTGAGTCTGCCGGCATGAAGCGCTATTTGCGTGGTCTCAAGCCGACAGCGTTTGAAGACATTATCGCCATGGTTGCGCTATATCGCCCGGGGCCGATGCAGTTTATCGACAGTTTTATCCGCCGCAAACATGGCCAAGAAGAGATTACCTATTTGCATCCTGGCATGGAGAGCTCACTTAAAAACACCTACGGTATCCTAGTTTACCAAGAGCAATTCATGCAGATCAGTAAGGAATGGTGCGGATTTACCGGGGGGCAGGCTGATACACTTCGCAAGGCTGTGGGTAAGAAAAAGATTGATCTGATGCGCAAAGTGAAAGTTGAATTCGTCGACGGTGCGATCAAGCACGGCGGGGCGACTAAGGAAGTAGCTGAGACATTCTGGGCTCAGCTTGAAGAGTTTGCCAACTACTGTTTCAACAAATCACACGCTGCCTGCTATGGCCTCATCTCGTACTGGACAGCATATCTCAAGGCGCACTATCCAGACGCATTCATGGCGGCTCTCATGACGAGCGATCAAGACGACACTGATCGCTTGGCGATTGAAATTACAGAGTGTAAGCACATGGGAATTTCGGTGCTTAACCCAGATGTCAACGAGTCGTTCGTAGAGTTTGCCGTGGTGCCAGATAAGCAACAGATCCGTTTCGGTATGGCGGCAGTGAAAGGCGTAGGTGTGGCAGCCGTGGAAGAGGTGATCCGTGCCCGTGAAGCTGGTGGGAAATTCCAAAGTATCGAAGATTTCGCGCGGCGCGTTAGTACGAGCAAATTTAATCGCAAAGCCTGGGAGTCGCTCATCAAAGCTGGTGGATTTGATGCCTTCGGTGATCGTTCCTACTTGCTCTACAATCTCGACACAATCACTGCATTTGCTAGTAAGCTACAGAAAGAAGCGGCGAGCGGTCAGACTGACCTATTTGGCCTCATGGGCGATGCGGGCGCCGAAGTGCAGCCGACCATGAATCTCATGACTGCACCCGCCAAACACACCGACAAAGAGCGTCTGATGTGGGAGCGTGAACTGCTTGGCCTGTATATCTCCAGCCATCCGCTTGATGCTTATGCGACATATCTAGAAGAGCAGACGCAGCCGCTAACAATGCTGGTGCCGGAGTATGATAGCCGCGCCATGACCGTGGGCGGTATTGTGAGTACCGTCCGTACTATTGTGACCAAAAGTGGTACTAAGATGGCGTTCGTGGGCCTAGAAGATAAGTTTGGTGAGGGTGAAATTATAGTGTTTCCGAACCTGTTTGAACAGGTCGGTGCCAAGTTGGAACAAGATGCCGTCGTGCGTATTAGCGGCAAAAACTCGGCGCGTGATCGTGACGGCAATTTGGGGAGCGAAAGTAAACTCATCGCCGACGAAGTAGAAGTGATCTCCGACAAAGACCTTCGCGAATATCAGTCGACTGGTCGCAAGCTTGATGGGCCAAAAGTAAGTGGTACGGTGAAAAAAGAGCGGCGTATGGCGTACAAGAATGGTGGAGTCTTACCACCCAAGCCGAGCAAAGATGACGCCAAAAAGGCCGAGGCCGCACCGGCAGTTGTTGCTGCGCCACCCGTCGCGCTTCCTACGCAAAAACTCTACATCAACATCAAAAACCCCGACGATCACGATGCGCTCATGGCACTCAAAACTCTCTGCAAAGATCATCCGGGTACGGCCGAGGTAGTGCTGGTGCTGGGCGACGCCAAGAAGTCAGCTATTCGGCTGCCGTTCAAAGTAGATGAACACGGTGCACTGATGGGTAAGCTTGTCAAAGCACTCGGCGAAGATGCTGTCGTACTCAAGTAATTGACATTATATACCAACTGTGGTGTTATAAATATATATATGAAACGTGAACACAGTGTGTCTCCTGTAGAGGCACAACGTAGTTACTCTAAGACGCTCACTGCATTGCTCGAACAGTACCCACAGCGTGTCGTTAGTTCGATTGGCCAGGCTTTTGTAACTCATATTCTCGATGAAGCACACTACGAGTATGGTGGAGAAAATTACGAATACCGTCGTTCGTATCATAATGATGGGCATCTATGGGAGATGATCGAATCGTCACCAGGCGTGGCCGATATGCTGAAACTGGACAGCCATAGCTACGAGCTACTACTAGTAGCTATATCACTCCACGACAAATTTCAAGATGAGCAAGGGGCTGGCGAAAACGAACAAAAAAGTGCGCTCTACGCGATGCGTGAAGCTGAAGCGCGAGGGTATACCGAGACTGATTGCTTACGCATCTATCATGCAATTATGGCGACAGTAGTAGAGCCAAATGAATACCGCTACATTGTTCAGCAAAAGAGTATTTCTGCAGAAGTGCCACCGGATTCACTCACACTTGCGCTTTGTGTCCTTGATATCCAGCAGATCGGCATGCATGGCACCGAGAGGATGCTGGAGCATTTGTCTGAGCTTGCGCGTGAAGATGCGCTGGAAAAGAAGGGTATTGCCAATTGGATTACCGACCCACTGGGAGTGCGCGGCAAGCTAGAAATGCAGCAAGGTTTCTTAGCGGCACAATATAACATGCTCGTCGAGCAGGCACAGTATCATTTGGGTGATGGTGCGGATGATTTTTTAGCGCAAGCACGTGAGCGCTACTTTGCAAGTGGTACTGATGCATACTCTACTGCACTTTACCTGCGTAAATACGCTGTGATGCTGTCGGAGACGATAGCAGAGAAGGTGGGAGACAGTAGTCAGACGACTGTAGGGGTTGTATGTAGTGCGCTCAAGGCTGAACTAACTAAGCGCAACAATCCGTAAAACGAAAGCAGCCGCCTACAACTCCGAAGAGTCATAGGCGGCGGCCTTTTGGTAGAAACGTCACCCAGATTAGCCGATTAGCCTACGGGGACCGGCTGCTGGCCGAGTGCCTTGATGCGATCCGGCCGAAAGCCCGACCAATGATCGTCGCCGACCACGACGACGGGCGCCTGCAGGTAGCCAAGCGCCATGACGTAGTCACGTGCTTCCTCGTCCTGGCTGATGTCGATCACTTCGTACTCGAGACCTTGCTTGTCGAGCGCCTTGTAGGTTGCGTTGCACTGTACGCAGGCTGGCTTGGTGTAGACGGCGATGCCCATGGTGGACTTCCTCACTGTTAGGTATTCCAAAAGGCCAAGTTTAAACAAACCCTGGCATAAGGAATACGCTCCGACGGGTACTCTGAACTGAACTTACGTTAGGTTTTGTTCAAACTTATCCTTAGTATAGTTAGCTCGTGTGCCTTACGCAATCATATATAGCGCTTATGTGTAGTAGATTCCACCATATATGGTGGAAAACCTAGATTGACAGGTGGTAGAGAGCGATACCTGTCGCGACACTGACATTGAACGACTCTTTGTGACCGTGCATTGGAATCTCGACAAGTGCATCACACTGGTCGCGGTATTCAGGGTAGATGCCGTCGATCTCGTTGCCGAGTAGCAGGGCGACTTTGTCCGGTACTTCGTAGTCTGGCAGCATCACTGAGCGTTCGTCTTGCTCAAGGCCTACGATCGTATATCCATCGGCCTTTAGCTGTTCGATGGGCGGCAATTCGTAGCGTTCAAACGGCACAGTTACCTCGGCGCCTAGCGCTGTCTTATGGATCTGGCGCGTAATCTTGTCGGCGAAATGCGGCAGGCGTGTATCGTCTTCTAGTGTCGGATACGGCGTATAGCCACTAAAAATCAGCTTGCGTACACCAAACCCATCGCAGGTGCGTAGAAACGCTCCGACATTATGTGTGGAGCGGATATTGTGGGCGATGAGTACGATGTCTCTCATAAACTCCCGCCATTATACCACTCATATTTGCTTATGGTTTGGTATACTAGTGGCAATGGACGAGAAAAAAATCCAAGAAACCCGTCGTGAGCACGATGAACTGTCGACCGCCAAGCGCTCGACTATACTCGGATTGCAGTATCTCGACACTCGCGAGATAGAAAACGACCTACCACTTGCTATGGATGTGATCTCTATCAAAGAGATGCACATGAACAAGATGGTGCCACTCGTAAAAGGCGACGATAGTACACAGACGCGTTTTGGAGTGACAAGCGTGACGCCGCAGTCCGTGATCCAAAAACTCGAGACCGAATATACAGAAAATGGGCGCGGTATCCAGTTCCTACTGATCAGTCAGTCTGGCTACAAAGTGCTGATGGATCGCTATGATCCCCCAAAAGAGGTTATCTACGATGACATCGAGATCGCCAAACAAGGTGACAGCGAGACGATTGCGGCAGTCAGTCAAACACTGAATTCTGTCGGTACCGATCTTGTTTTCGATTATCTCATCGACCAGGCAGATAAGCTCGGCGCGTCCGATATTCATGTCGAAAATCAGCGCACATTTATCCGAATTCGTATGCGTATCGACGGTGCCCTGCACTCTGTGGCAAATCTCGAGAAGGACCGTTATCGTGTGCTTATGGCGGCTCTCAGCTCGCGTGCAAATATTTCTACCGCTGCTACGACGCCGCAGTCTGGTCACATGAACAAAGAAGTCACGCGCGACGGTGCAACACATATCCTCAACCTTCGTATCGAGGCTGTTCCAACACTCAATGGGCAAGATGTCGTCATGCGTTTGTTCAATTTTGACACAGCGCAGCTCAATCTGGAGTTTCTCAACATCGCCAGCAAGGAGATGAAAGAAATACAGGAGATCGTGAGCCACCCACGAGGCATGTTGCTCATGGTGGGGCCAACTGGTAGTGGTAAATCTACCACGCTCTACAGCATTCTCAATGCGCTCAATACCGACGATCGTAAGCTCATCACACTCGAGGATCCTGTGGAGAACCAACTACCTGGTATTACGCAGATTCCAATTGATACCACGAGCGGTCAGCACTTTGCCGATGGCCTGCGCTCAGTGCTTCGTCTTGACCCAGATGTCGTGATGGTAGGTGAGATTCGCGACGTCGAGACGGCAAAAACGGCTATCCAGGCGTCGATTACGGGTCACTTAGTGCTGAGCTCGTTTCACGCCAATTCTACTTCTGCGGCGTTTAGCCGTATGATCGACATGATCGGCCAAAACCCTATCTTCAGCTCGGCAGTGCGCCTACTGATTGCACAACGCTTGGTGCGTCGCCTGGTAGATGATACTAAGGAGGAATATGAACCGGATGAGGCCACTCGCAGCTGGGTGAAGAAGACGCTCGAAGGTATTCCTGCGGATACTCCGAACGTACCAAATCTCGATACGTTCAAGCTATGGAAACCCGTGTCGACACCCGATACACCGTTTGGGTTCAAAGGCCGCATACCAGTCATGGAGCAGATGGTGGTCAACGAAGAAATCCAGAAGTTCCTGCGTGGCGACGTAGTAGATGTGCATACTGAAGCCATCGAGAAAGTCGCGCGCGAAAGTGGTATGATCACACTACTCCAGGCAGGTGTGCTTGCGGCACTTCGCGGCGAGACTACGCTGGAAGAAGTCAACCGTGCAATTTAATATGTAACTCTTTTCATCTCGTATGATTTGTGCTATAATCAACCCTTGATTGTATATAGTATATAAGCGCCGAGCAATCGAGAGTTACGGAGCCGCAGGGATGCAACTGTGTGGCCGAACGAAATCGATCGGACGACAAGAGGATTTAATCATATGAGTTTTGCACTTATCAAAAAAGTCAATGACGAACAGAAGAAACATGCTGTCGTCGACGCACGCAGTGGTGACACCGTCCGTGTACATCAGAAGATCAAAGAAGGTAACAAAGAACGTGTCCAGGTGTTCGAAGGTGTCGTCATCCGCACCGACAACAAGGCGTCGCACACGAGCCGTATCACGGTGCGCAAAATCGCCAGTGGTGTAGGTGTTGAAAAGAGCTTCTTGCTGCATAGCCCGCTAGTAGAAAAGGTAGAGATTACTCGCCGTAGCAAGGTTCGCCGTAACTACCTGAGCTTCCTGCGCAACCGTAGCGGTAAAAGCGCACGTCTCAAAGCTGTCAAATTTGACCGTGAAGGCATCAATACGCTGCCGGAGGCACCAAAGGCCGAAGCTCCGGCTGCAGAGGTATCTGAAGAAAAAGCTGACGCCTAAGCTTTTCATCTGTATAAAACGCCCCTGGAAAGGGGCGTTTTTGATATGCTAGTACAATGATACTAGGTATAGACGAAGTCGGTCGCGGACCATGGGCGGGGCCAATGGTGGTAGGTGCGGTCGTGCTCGGTGGCGCGGTGATAGACGGGCTGACAGATAGCAAGAAGCTGACGAAGAAGCGGCGCGAAGCGCTAGATGTCGAGATACGTGAGCAAGCCGCTGGCTACGGGCTAGGTTGGGTGAGCGCGGCAGAGATCGACCAGATTGGACTAGGACCGAGTCTTCGCCTCGCGACCAAGCGCGCCGTGCAGGCGGTGAACGTACCGTTTCACGAAATCATCATCGATGGAGCGATTAATTTGCTTGCCGATACGCCACTTGAGTATCATGTGGCAACTATGCCGAAGGCAGATTTGCTAGTGCCAAGTGTGTCGGCGGCATCGATCATTGCCAAAGTTGCACGCGACAACTACATGACTGATCAAGATACATTCTATCCGGGGTATAAATTTGGCTCGCATGCTGGCTACGGTACGGCGGCACACCGACTGGCCATAGAGCGGCTGGGTGTCACGCCTCTGCACCGGTTGAGTTTTGCGCCGCTGCAGAAATATGCTGGGGTGTCATTCTCTGGCTTGAGCAGAGAATCCAGTCATAATAATTCATCTCAACCGGATCCCCGGGTCGGGTCCGAGGATGACACGACTCGTCATATGGAAACGACCAAAAAAATCGGAGACCGTGCCGAAGATGAAGCGGCAAATCACCTCTTACGTCTCGGTCACGAGATCATCGCGCGCAACTGGAAGACGAAATACTGCGAGATTGACATTGTATCGCAAAAAGGTGGGAGATTGTATTTCACCGAAGTGAAGTTCCGCAAGAATGCTAACCAAGGTGGCGGCCTTGCGGCCATCACTCCCAAGAAGCTGAATCAGATGCGCTATGCGGCTCAGTTCTACGCGCATAGCAACAAGCTACGAGATGTCGATCTTGTCACGTCTGCTATGTCTTTGACTGGTGATCCACCGGCTGTCGAGACATATCTGGAGCGGGTTTAGCGGAGCTTCTCAAATTTATTGTCGGCAAAGCGCAGTAGCGTAGATGGGCGAGTGTCGCTGACTTCACCTCCATCGACGTATATGTCAACCGTATCACCAAAGTAATCTATGGCTTGCTGAACTGTCAGCGCTGGCGGCTGGCCTTCGGGGTTTGCGCTAGGTGCGATGAGTGGTCCGGTATGCTTGAGGAGATAGCGCAGGTCATCGCGGGCCGGGATTCGATAGGCGACTGAGCCGTTTTCTCGTGTGATCCAGTGGGGCGCTTGTACTCCAGGAAGGATGATGCTGTAGGGCCCTGGCCACATCATATCGAGCGCAGGGAGCATCGATTCATGTGGTATGTCGTATAGCTGGGACTGGTCGGCTATCAGTACGATGGGTGATTTGGATTCGTCGCGATGTTTGAGCGTATAGACGCGCGCGACTGCCTGCTCGTCATCTGCCCGACACAGTACCCCATAGAGTGTGTCGGTGCGGACGACAGCTATGCTTCCCACCTGGAGTGTGGCGACAAGGTCATCACTAAACGACATGATGACACGCGGCATTTAGAGGTCCTTGAGGGCAGCAATAACAGCCGGCTGGTCGCGTTCAATGAGCTCGACACGCCCGGTGATTTCACCGATGCCGAGCTGGATAGCACGTGTAAGCGCAGGGATGTTTTGTTTGGGCGCGAAAAACGCAGTGTATTCGTCGAGTTGCTCGCGAGTCATGAGGCCGCCGGCGCTGTAGCGAGGGTAGTCGTCGTAGCTTTTATCGCCGCCAAATGTCTGCTCGATCCAGTCCCAATTGTTTTGTACCCATTGCCATGCTACTGCCCGTGATTCACGGCCACGGATAAGGTAGACAAACCAGCGCGCGACGTCTTGTGGTTTAACGGTGGTTGGATCCTTGATGCGGGCGAGCAGTTCGTCAATTTTCTCTGGAATGCGCGTCGAAGTGATACCGACACAGATGTCTTGCTTGAGCTCGGCTGACTGGCTAGTGCGGTAGCGCTCGAGGAGCGTGTCGACCACGTCTTCATCGCCGTAACGTGCCACAGAGCTGATGATAAGCGGTCGTAGCTCTGGGTCGAGTGCTTCGAGTTTGGTCGATGTGTACAGTTCCTTCGCTGTAGCAATGGCGGCT
The DNA here is from genome assembly GCF_025273655.1 of Candidatus Mycosynbacter amalyticus. GTDB lineage: Bacteria > Patescibacteriota > Saccharimonadia > Saccharimonadales > Saccharimonadaceae > Mycosynbacter > Mycosynbacter amalyticus. Next base: position 646,164 of record NZ_CP045921.1, on the reverse strand, counting down.
TCATCTTCGCCGTACAACGTCAGACCGAGAATCGTGCCGCGAAGCTTGGTGTGCTCTTCGCTTTCGCCTGTTTTTGCGTTCCAGCCGAGTTCGGCGTACAGTGGTGCAGCTATGTCTTTTGCAAACGCACGCAGTTTTTGTTCGGCTGCTTCGTCTTCTTGTACAAACTTCTTTAGTTCGCCGAGTGCTAGGGCAATGATATTCCAGACCGGTTCACTCGTCTCTGCCCGGTACGCGTCGATGAGTGGGATGAGTTGTTCGGATGAGAGGATACCACCGCGAGCCAGGAGCGTGGCTTCGTCGAGCAATTGTACTTTTGCAAGCGTATCGAGCTGACCTAATTTTACTGCGTCGATGAGTCGAGTGAAGAGCACATCGTCATAATGCGTGATAAAATGCGCGCTATCGCCGACATTGAGTTGGAGTGGTGCATCGCTCTGATAGTCGAAGCTCGCCGTCTGCTCAGTCATGAGAGCGGGTGCAGCCTCGGTAGAGGCGCCGAGGGGAATGGGCCAGAGCTTGTCACTTTGCTCATGCGCACCGATGAAGAATTGTGACTGCGTGAGTGTGATACTGTCAGCGTTAATGCCAGCTTCGACCACAGGATAGCCAGATTGTGAAGCCCAGATATTCATCATGTCCACTATGTCTTTGCCACTGGCGTCTGCTAGCGCTTGCCAGAGATTGTCGCCCACAGTATTGTCGTAGGCGTAGTCACGGAAATACTGCGCCAAGCCGCGCTGAAACGCCTCGTGACCCACATAGTGCTGTACCATGCGCAGCAATCGTGCACCTTTGGCATACACGATTGACGGGTCGAAGAGCGTGCTAATCTCGTCCGGGTGATTGACATCGACCTGCACGGCCTGCACGCCGTCAAGTGCATCGCGTCGAAGCGCGCTAATTGTCTCGTTGGTGGCAAAATCGAGCCAAATATTCCACTCTGGATGGAGCGCATCGACGGCGATGTATTCCATGAGTGTTGCGAAGCTTTCGTTGAGCCAGAGATCGTTCCACCACTTCATAGTTACAAGATTGCCGAACCACTGGTGTGCCAGCTCGTGAGCGATGACGGTCGCGATGTACTGACGGCTTGAGATGCTAGTAGTAGCTGGATCGGCGAGTAGCGCCATTTCGCGGTAGGTGATCAGTCCCCAGTTTTCCATGGCACCGGAGCTGAAGTCTGGCAGTGCCACATGGTCGGCCTTTGGCAATGGGTACGGGGTACCAAAGTAGTCGTTGTAGAACTCGATGCTCCGTACAGCGATATCGAGCGGAAAATCAAGTGCACTGGCTGGCTGTGCATGGGTAGCCCAGACATTTACTTCTACGCCGTCTTTTGTCTGTGCGGTTTTCTTTTGCATCTCGCCGACGACAAATGCGAGAAGATAGCTACTCATGCGCGGGCTCGTCTCAAACTTTGTCACCAGACCTTCTGGTTCGCTGCGTTGCCAGTCGACTGGCATATTACCAAGTACTTCGACACCTTCTTCTGTGGTGAGAGTGAGATCAAATGTTGCTTTGGCGGCGGGTTCGTCAATACACGGGAACACCTCGCGAGCATGGTGGCTCTCGAACTGCGTGGCAAGTAACTCTTTCTTGATGCCGTCGACTTCAAAATAGCAAGGATACAGACCATGCATGGCATCGGTGATTTTGCCTTCGAACTGCAGGACGATGATATGTGCACCGGGCACCGTATGAGCGAGCCGCAGCTCGTCATTGTCACTGTGCTCATACTCCACAGAATTGCCATCGACAGCTGCGCTGGTTATTGTCAGATCTTTGGTGTGAAGTGGTAAGTAATCGTCGCTTTTTTGGAAACCTTTGATACTGATAGTGCCATGAAATGCGCGGGCTTCTCGCTCGAGTGTGAGCGACAAATCATAGTGTTCGGGTACGAATGAGTCGAGTAGATGAGAAAATGCTTGCATATATCTATTGTACTATGAAGTGAGAACGGGACGAACTTGTTCGTAGTGTCGAACGAAGACGTACTATATCTTGCAATAGACATAGTAGCAAAGTTAAATAGTGAGTATGAGCGCTAACTATAAAGTCCGTCGCCTAGTTGTGCTGCTTGTCATCGCGATTGTGAGTCTATCTGCGTTTGCCTACGACATGGCGCGGCGTGAGTACCAGGCTGCTGCGCCACGACCAGCCACGCCGCCGCCAGCTGCGGGTGTTGACTTAGCGCGTGACGAACTTGAGAAACTACCAGTGAAAGGCCGTGCACCCAAAACAGGCTATGCCCGGACACAGTTTGGGAATGGCTGGGAGCAGCAAGGTGACTGCGATACACGCAACATTATCCTGCGGCGTGACCTGCGTGACGCGCAGGTGAGCGAGACGTGCAAAGTGCTACGTGGCACGCTCAGCGACCCGTATACTGGCAAAGAGATTGAATTTGTACGCGGTGCGGGTACTAGCGATGCTGTGCAGATAGATCACGTAGTGGCACTCAGCAATGCTTGGCAGACTGGAGCCCAGCAGCTGACGCCAGAACGGCGAGTAGCGCTCGCGAACGATCCGCTTGAGTTGATTGCTGTGGATGGTCCGGCGAACCAGCAAAAAAGTGATGGCGATGCCGCGACGTGGCTACCGAGCAACAAGGCGTTTCGCTGCCAATATGTCGCACGGCAAATTGCCGTCAAGCGTGCCTATTCGCTCTGGGTCACGCCTGCTGAGCAGGATGCAATTGCGGGTGTGCTAGATGCGTGTCCGAATCAACCAATGCCAGTCCAGTGAAATGTATGGGGCCTGTGACTGCTCGTGACGCCATGTGGCGTAGCGCTTCGTTGTCGAACCGTATTGTATGCGGTGATTCTTGTGAGCTCGGATAGAGCGTAGCCAAGGTGTCAAAGCAGTTGGTGTCCTGTGTGTGGAGGCTGACGCTGCGCGATTCGTCTAATGTGCGGCCGCAGCCTTGTAGCGCCAGGTGTGCAGCAAAAGCGGCGAGACGGGTGGGGAGTGAAGAAAAAGCGTCCGACTGCGTCTCGTCTATATATAAGTGACTGAGTTCTTGTGCTTTGCGGCTATTGCCCGTGAGCGAGAAGGGCTGTACTAGGTGTCCCATGCCGACGGGCGTGTCGGTTTCATCTACGGCAACAAATAGTTGCTCTGACTCACTACTTCTTTCGATGATATGGGGGATTGCTCGATAAAACGCGTTCGCGCGAAATGCCGGGTAGTGTTGCCGTTGTTGCATGTCGCTATACATATCAAATATAGCGGCACTGTCGTCTCGTGTTGCGAGTCTGGTGTAGATTCGTTCGTGTGTTGTCATATTGCTAGCATATGTAAGTGCGCGTATTATGACAAAATCTTTTATAAAATGTTCAAAATATATTTAATATGATAAAATTTAATCAATATGATTACTATTACAGATTACGTAAAAACCTGGCTTACCCAACATCCGGGTTACTTGCCATATATTCAGCAAGGCGTCATCAACTATTCGTCGCTAGCCCGACAGATGAAAGATGACATAGAGCAGCAGGCAGGTGAGCGCGTTTCTGTTGCGGCTGTCACACTCGCGCTCAACCGCTACGCCAAACGGCTTTCTGGCAATGTGTCTGTAAACTATGCGCAGTATATCGGGGAAGTGTCGGTACAATCTGGTTTGGGGGTCTTGGCTATTGCGCAGACAGATCTCGATTCGGATACTTTCTTCTGGGCGGTCAAGAAGCTGCACGACAAGCATGAATACATGGTGTACACCAGGGGCATTTGGCACACCGCACTTATTGGTAGGAGCGAAGTGATCGACGAGCTAGCAACGACGTTGCACGGCACAATTACATCGACCGACCTCGTGGGAGTAACTATCAAACTCAAAAAAGGGCACCTGCCGGTGCCGGGTGTTTGTGCCTATGTGCTACAGCTACTCGCCGCGCGTGATATCAATCTTGTAGAGGTGACATCATCGCACGACGAGTTAACAGTATTTGTACCAAGTGTGAGCCTTGGCGATACACTAAAGTGCTTAGTACGCGTCTAGCTCGCCTGTCGTACTGTGGCGTTGCTATTTGCTTGTACGAGCGTAGCAAATGTCTGCTGGGCATGGGCTGTATTCTCGCGTTGTCCACCCCAGGTCTCAAGTACTGGCTCTTGGAGCGCGCGCGAGAAGCTGAAGGTGATTGGCCAGGTTTGTTCACCGAGATTAGTGATAGCCTGCAGATTGGCCGTCGCCTGCTCTGGTGTCTGGCCGCCAGATAGGAACACGATACCAGCGAGGTCGTGCGGCACATGGTGCGCGAAGATGTCTATCGTCGCCGCGGCTACTTCTGCGGGTGTTGATTGCTCGACCTGTGCGCCGGCCAGTACCATACTTGTTTTCAATATGGCAGCTTGGCGATTGACGCCGAGCAAGGCTAGTTCCTCGAACAATGCATCGAGGACGCGAGCAGATACTTCGCGGGCTCGCTCGATAGTGAAGTTGCCGTCATGGACAATCTCTGGTTCCACGATCGGCACGATACCGGCCTGTTGGCAGTCGAGCGCATAGCGAGCGAGCGCATGCACGTTGGCGGCTATGGCGGCGTCAGACGGCAATGTATCGGTGACAGTGAATGCTGCACGCCATTTGGCGAAACGTAGCCCCATACTGTGGTATTCGGCGAGGCGATCTGGCAGACCGTCGAGCCCACTTGTAACACCTTCTCCTTCGAAACCTGGCAATGGCACGATACCTTTGTCGACCTTGATGCCAGGGATAATGCCACGAGAGGCGAGTAGTTCAGGGAAAGGAGTCCCGTCGTCTGCCTTCTGCCTGGCTGTTTCGTCAAACAAGATCGCGCCGCTGAGACCGTGTTCGATATCCGGTGTAGTGAAGAAGAGCTGTCGATACTGTCTGCGCATTTCCTCGCTATCTTCTACACCGTATTGTACGAATCGTTTGGCGATGCTGCCACCGCTTTCGTCTGCCGCAAAAATACCTTTTGGATTTTCGAGAAGTTTCTGCGCAACATCCTCGAGTGACGGCTCGTGAGTGCCGGAGATCAGCGACGGTTTGTAGTCATCTGGCGCATTGGCAAGCAGGTCTAGGATGGCATCTTTGCTGAGTAGGCCCGCCTGTGCACCGAGGTGTTGACAGACATTCATGCTATTGATCGGTGCCCAGGTAAGCGCTGTCTCGAGGCTCTCGCCTTGAGCAAGTGCGGTGGTAATAGTGCTGGCAAAAGCGTCGCCGGCACCGGTACGATCTACGGGTGGTTTCGGATCTGGGTAATTAGGGATCGAGATGATCTTTTTGCCATCGCTTGCATACGAGCCTTTTGGCCCGTCGGTGATGACGACCACTTCAGAGCCGAGATTATGTAGACCATCGAACAGCGCTTCGAGATCGTCGAGTTCGCGACCAGTCACGTCGGCGGCCTCTTCTTTGTTCATGCAGACCATATAGCTACGGGCGTATACCTCGGCCAGCTTCTCGGCGCCCCATTTGAAGTGGAATGTGCCCGGTTGGAACACGAGTTTGGTCTCGGGGTGCTTTCGTAAGTAGGCGAGTAGCTCGGCGTGCAGATTCCACGAAGCGCCATCGAGTGCACTGAGATAAATCCAGTCGGGGACTTGGGCTGGCTCTTGCCATTTGTAGTCGTAGGCTTCTTGTTTGACGAGGATGGTGCGTTCGGCACCATAGCGGAGTACATACCAGTAGTTCGACTTCATGCCTTCGGTGACCGACATAGTAGAAGTGTCGACATTTTCTTCACCGAGATAACTCAGCATATCTTTGCCAGGGAGATCGTCGCCCATGTACGCCATGAGCCCCGAGTGGGCACCGAGGCGAGCGAAGGATACGGCGGCGTTTGGCGATGGCCCTACGGCTTGCACGATATCGACGTGATCATATGGTGGTTTGGTGCCAAATGGCAATATAAGGTGTTTGTTGCCGTGCTCATCTTCGTCTACCTGCGCTTCATCTTCTTTGAGCTTAATAAACGCGTCGGTGACGATATCGCCAATCGCAAGTATGTATGGTTTGTGCATCTGGTGTCCCACCTCCTAGAGCTGAATAATCGTTATGCTTTTGTAGTTATAGTAGCATGCGGCAGAGTGCTGCGCCAGGGCTTTACTCGCGAAATATTCTCTGCTGTCGGCAATGACTTTCTAAGAAATCAGTGATAGTATTGCGTAAATCAATAAAAGGTTATATTGTATCAATAAGTACCCCACATTGTACAGAAGTAGTGGAAGGAACGAGAATGAGCAAGTTGAGTGTCGTGATCGGTAAGCTTGTGGACACGGTGTGCCCGCATCATACGGAGATCGATGGAGGTGCATCGTTTGTCCCGGGGTCATCAACGCTCCGAGACCCTACTCCCGAGAATCTACATCAACTACGTGATGAGCTGATTGCTGCTCTCGAGCTACCTTAGCTCTGGTGGTGTCCGGTATTTACCTCGTCGCAAGTGACACGCTTGCGACGAGGTAATCGCCCTAAACTTCGGGCTTGTAAAAAAATGAGTAGCAGATATAATAAGTAGTGTACAGTTCCGGCCAGCAGGTCGGATTTTTTCATAGCTAAACAAAGGAGTTATAACAAAATGGAAGATATCAATCTGAAGCAGCTGACTTTGGCTGTCCGTACAATTGCAGAGGAAAAGAACCTGCCAGAAGACGTGGTGATGAGTGTCATCGAGCAGGCAATCGCTGCCGCATGGCGCCGAGACAACGGCGAGCGTGAGCAAAATGTGCGCGCCGAGCTGAACGTCAACGATGGCACTGCCAAAGTCTTCGTCATCCGCGAAGTCGTCGAAGATCCTATCAATGACGCGATTGAAGTAGGTGTCGAGGAAGCGCAGAAATACAAGAAAGGTGCCGTCGTCGGTGACGAAGTCGAAGAAAGCTTCGAAGTCGAGAAATTTGGCCGCGTGGCTGCTCAGACTGCCAAGCAAGTTGTGCTGCAACGCCTGCGCGAAGCGGAGCGTGAGATCGTACTTGCTGAGTACGAAGACAAGATCGGTACGGTCGTGACTGGTATTGTGCAGCGTGTCGAGCCACGCGTAGTACGCGTGGAACTTGGCAAAGCAACTGGTATATTGCCACAGAGCGAGCAGATTCAAGGCGAATTCTACTCTGTGGGCGCGCGTATCAAAGTGTTTATCAAAGACATCGAGCGTGATAACCGTGGTCCACAGCTGATCTTGAGTCGTGGCAACGAAGCGTTCATCGAGTATCTCTTCGGCCAAGAAGTGCCAGAGATGGAGAGCGGTGCGGTAGAAATCAAAGGTATTGCCCGTGAAGCTGGTCGTCGCACCAAAATCGCTGTAGCAAGCACCGTGCCTGGTGTCGACGCTGTCGGTACGTTCGTGGGTGGTCATGGTACTCGTGTGCAAGCTGTCATGAACGAAGTCGGTGATCAGGAAAAGATCGACATCGTGCCTTATGATGAAAATATCGATATGTATATCCGCAATGCGCTGAGCCCAGCCGAGGTACAGAGCCTGGAGATTAACGAAGAAGACAAGCGCGTCAAGGTATTTGTCGCCGAGGATCAGCAGTCGATCGCGATCGGTCGCGGCGGTCAAAACGTACGTCTCGCCAGCCGCCTAACTGGCTACGAGCTTGATATCGAAGCCAAAGACGCACCTGTCGTAGAAGACAAGCCAAAGAAGAATATCGAGGATAGCCTCCTTGATGCGCTTGAAGGTTCGGACGACAAATAGAGGAAAGTTTTACTTCTAAAAATGATGCAACCCCCGGACAGAAAATCTGTACGGGGGCTTTGCTCTCAGTGACACTGAGAGCGCATCAGCCGGGGCTAGAACATGCGCGCATAGGCACGCTCGGATTCACGTTGACGCTGCTTGTACTCATCGGAGCGGGCGTAGTCGTCGAGCTCGAACGTGACATCATCTAGTTCGATGTTGATCGTCTTGGCAACTGCTTCGATGACCGCGAACTCGATGTCGTTTTCGTCAAACGCACGCGAGTGTGACACGCTCACCTTGTAGTTCTCGATGCTCACGCCACCGCCGATGAATCCAGTCTGAATACCGGGAATCTCGTAGATGTTCTCGGCGAGTAGCTGAGCGAGCGGTTCGACATTGACTTCGCTGAACATGTTGTCGACGACGACCTGTCCGCTGTCGTGGGCGAATCGGATGGTGTGCTTCGAGTCGGTGAGTCGGCGATTGACATGAAACGACGTGAGCTCCGTGTTGGGATGACGCTCGATGACGATACGCAGGGTGTTCGACATAGGTAGCCTCCTGGGCTGATGGTAGGTTCGAATAGATCGTAAATGATTATTCACTTTAAATAATATCATATAATATAATAAATGTCAATACTTTTTATGCTTAATGTTATAATGGAATAATGGGATTTTTCGATGCAATGAACAAAATGATCAAAGGCGAGCCGATTTTTGATGCCAATCAAACATCAACATCGGCCGAAGCCCCAAGCGGCAATACGGGCGTAGCTGATCTGACTCGTCACGACACTGGCCAGAAGGTTGTGCCGGAAGTACGTGTGATGCGTGTTAAAACTTCACGCAGCGGCGACAAGATGACAAGCTATGCTTGGGTGCAAAATGAGTCCCCGTATGCGATTGTGCTCAAAAAGATGTACGTTATGGGGCAAGGTGAATCTATGAGCTATCAGCTTCGGCCTGGCCAAGGCCGGGAGGTGCGAGTATACGACGGACGGATCGCGAGTCATGACGGCGAGCGCGATGCGCACTTAGATTTTCATATCGAGCAAAACGGCGATTATTTTCAGCAAGAATTCGACGTTGAATTCGACCGACAAGCAGATGGCAAGTATCTCATAGAAGAATTTCACCCCGAAGCACATGTACGTGACACCTAAAATTGGCACTCGCTTGACTCGAGTGCCAAAAACCGTGTATACTGAAGAGTAAGTTACCGTCTAAAAGTGCATTAAACCACTTGCGGTTACGTCACGGAGGAATCATAATAGAACTATGTCTGATGAATTTGCAGAGTTTGTCGCTCACCTGACAGATAACGCGCGGACCAGCTTGTATCACGCCGACTCTATCGCGCGTGGATACGGCAGTAAGTTTATCGGGACCGAGCATCTCTTGCTCGGTGTCTTGGCTCAGGGTTCGAGCGTGGGGGCAAAAGTGCTCGCAGATGCTGGCGTGACACTCGACAAGGCAGAGGTGGCGCTGGGTCTTAAGCCCGTCACACAAGCTGTGCACATTGGCGTGAACACACTGAGCGAGACCGCCAAAGTAACACTTCGCATGAGTTGGCAGGTAGCGCAGGATTATAACCAGGACTCACTTGGAACCGAACATATTCTCTACAGTATTCTCAATCAACGCAATGCCCGTGCAACTGTGTTACTTGGTGATATGGGCGTAGATGTTGAATCGGTGACAGGTGACTTAGAATCGTTTTTCACTCGGCAAAACAATTTTGAGTCTCAGGAAGAGATCATTATTGAAACGGAAAAGCCCAAGCGTAAGTCGAGTATTCTCGATACATTTGGTGTTGACTTGACTGCAAAAGCGCGCCGCAGTGAGCTCGATCCGGTAATCGGGCGTGATGCACAGGTGGAGCGTATGGTGACGATCCTGAGTCGTCGCACCAAAAACAATCCTGTACTTATCGGTGAGCCAGGCGTAGGCAAGACAGCTATTGTCGAAGGATTGGCGCAACGTATCGTCTCCGAAGATGTGCCGGATCATCTACTCGACAAACGTATCGTGCAGCTCGATCTGGCTGCTATGATAGCCGGTACAAAATACCGAGGGGAGTTCGAGGATCGACTCAAAAAAGTAGTAGCTGCACTAAAAGAGCAAACTAATACAGTAGTATTTATTGATGAGCTGCACTTGTTGGTGGGGGCTGGGGCTGCCGAAGGTGCGCTCGACGCAGCAAATCTGCTCAAGCCAGCACTGGCTCGTGGTGAAATGCGGTTAATTGGCGCGACAACACTCGACGAATATCGAAAGCATATAGAAAAAGATAGCGCCCTTGAGCGTCGCTTTCAGATTATTACGGTGCCCGAGCCAAATATTCGTGATACGACCGCAATTGTTAAAGGTCTGCGTCCGTATTACGAAAAACATCATGGCGTCAATATGAGTGACGAGGTGATCGAAGATGCTGTTTACATGGCCGACCGCTATATCAAAGATCGATTTATGCCAGACAAAGCCATCGATGTGATCGACGAAGCAGCTGCACTGGTACGCGTCAAACATGGTAAGAAGCCAAGCAAGATTCGAGATTATACTCGCGAACTCAAACAGCTCAACGAGAAGATGGAAGAAGCGGTTGCCAACGAGCAGTACGAGCGGGCTGCTTTGTACAAGACGCGTATTAGTCAACTACAGAGTCAGGTAAAAGAGCTGCAAGAAGAGGCCGAAAAGAAATCTCCGGTCAAACTTACGAGTGACGATGTCGCACGCGCCGTATCGGTTATGACGGGTATTCCGGCGACAAGGGTGCAGAAGAACGAGGCGCGTATATTGTCGCAGCTAGAAAAGCATATTTCCAAGTACGTCATAGGGCAAGAAGAGGCTGTTCGTACAGTGTCGCGCGCGATACGTCGTAGTCGTAGTGGCGTCGGATCCAGTAAGCGTCCGATTGGTTCGTTTGTCTTCATGGGCCCTACGGGTGTAGGTAAGACGGAACTGGCTCGTGTGGTGGCGCGCGAAGTGTTTGGTAGCGACGACGCACTTATCAAAATCGATATGAGTGAATTCGCTGAAAAACATAACACTTCACGCCTGCTTGGTGCACCAGCTGGCTACGTGGGTTACGAAGACGGCGGTCAGTTGACTGACAAAATTCGGCGCCAACCGTATAGCGTCGTGTTGTTTGACGAGATCGAAAAAGCGCATCCGACGGTATTTCATATGTTACTTCAGCTGCTAGAGGATGGAACTCTGACGGATGCGTCTGGTAGGACTGTAGATTTTACAAATACCATTATCATACTTACAAGTAATCTTGGTGCCGAAGCGATGCGCCGCGAGTCCACGCTTGGCTTTGGTGTGCAGACGAAAAAAGACGAAGATGAGCTAGAAGAGCTTCATGAGCGAAATGCCGAAAGTGCGCGTGCTGCGCTTAGCGATTTCATGCGCCCAGAGCTTATCAATCGTTTTGACGGTGTAATGACATTCCGCGCACTGACCCGCAAGGAAGTCTCAAAGATTTTTGATAGGCTCATCGAAGATCTCAAAGATCGCTTGGTCAAAAAAGGTATTGCACTTGTGGTTAAGCCATCGGCTAAACGCTTACTGATTGACCATGGTTATGACAAGTTCAATGGTGCACGACCACTGCGTCGGGTCATCGAGGATGAGCTCGAGCATGATATTGCAGAAGGTGTTATAAGCGGCGAGTACGAAAAAGGTGCCGTTGTGACGGCAAGCGCAAAACAAGGCAAGGTGGTACTGGCGGGTGGATATGAAGACAGCCAGCGGCAGTAGTAGGGTCGCGGCGCTCGTCAGTCTCTTGTTTACCCTCGCACTGTTTGCAGGTGCGGGCTGGGTACTACTCAACCGCCAGTATGTGCTTGATCAATTAACAGTCTGGCAATACAAGCCAACAAGTGAAGTGTCGGCACTTGCGGAATCGGCGCAGATGAACGACACGGGAGAGTTCTATTTTTATGCTTCGACCCCACAACTCGACGGTACCAGTAAGTTTAATGATTCGTGCAAACGCCAAGAGCAGAATAGTGCAATCTTGGGCTGTTATGTTAACGGACAGATATTTATTTACAATATCAAAGACGAACGACTACAGGGGGTAAGAGAGGTGACGGCGGCGCATGAGATGCTACATGCCGCGTATCTCCGTTTGTCTTCTAGCGAAAAAACACGAGTCGACGGTCTCCTTGATGCAGAATATCAAAAACTACTGCAGTCGAGTGATAGTGATCTGAAAGAGCGGATGGAGTACTATGCACGTACCGAGCCGGGCGAGCGTAACAACGAATTACACTCGATCATCGGGACCGAGGTGACAAGCATTTCAAATGATTTAGAGGCGTATTATCGGAAGTATTTTACAGATCGTCAGGCTGTCGTAAAACTACATGATTCTTATAGTAGTAAATTTGACGAGCTTCAAGATACCTCCACCTCTCTCAAGTCGCAGCTTGAGCAGCTGTCGAGTGATATCAACACTATGACGAATGCGTATAATGACAATATTCAAACGCTTAATACCGATATTGAAACGTTTAACGAGCGGGCAAGCAATGGAGCGTTTCGTACGCAATCAGACTTCCAATCAGCGCGTGCTGCGCTTGAAGCTCGAGTGGATACACTAAAAGCGACTCGTAGCAGTATAGATGCTAAAATAACTGAGTACGAAACAAAGCGCCAAGCATATAATGCGACGGTCGACGAATCAAACAGCCTCACGCGCTCGCTCGATAGTAGTCTGGCGCCAGCACCAAGTATATAATAGGGAAAATATGGCAAAACCTAAGCAACAATTTATATGCCAGCAGTGCGGAGCGACTTACACGAAGTGGATGGGGCGCTGTGAAAACTGCGGCGAGTGGAATACGCTCGTCGAGCAAATACCGCAAGCGGTCGGTAAGTCTGCCGTGGCGCGCAGTGCCTCAAGTGGTAGTGTGCTCGATCCACAAACGCTTGGCTCGATTGATCCAGAGGAGCGTATGAGTCGTCTTTCTACGGGAATCCAGGACCTCGACACGGTGCTTGGGGGCGGTATACTCCCTGGTGGTGTCACGCTACTGGCGGGACAGCCGGGTATGGGCAAAAGTACGCTGTTGTTGCAAATCTCGGCACATATCGCACATTCACATACTGTGTTGTATGCTAGCGGTGAGGAATCTGCTCACCAAGTGAAGCAGCGTGCTGAACGATTGGGGGCTCAGGGGCAAGAGGAACTTGGCTTTGTGGCATCCACCAGTGCTGACGATATTGCCGCCACGATCCGCAGCGGTAAGTATCAGGTAGTAATTATCGATTCGATTCAGACACTCAGTTTAGCCGAAATCACCTCGGCTCCAGGAACTGTCAGTCAGATTACCAATAGTAGCAATGTCATCATACGTGCCGCAAAAGAGACAGGGGCGGCCGTCATCTTAGTGGGTCATGTAACAAAAGAGGGAACTATTGCTGGGCCAAAAGTGCTTGAGCATTTGGTGGATGTGGTGCTCCAGTTCGACGGTGACCGGTATGGCGGGTTTAAAGTGGTACGCGCCGTCAAAAACCGTTATGGTTCGACCAATGAAGCCGCTATATTCGAAATGGACCAGGAAGGGCTCAAAGTAGTAGAGAATCCGTCTGCAGCACTGCTTGCTGAGCGTCGCGACGAAGACGGCTCGGTGGTGCTGGCCACGCTTGAAGGTACTCGCCCACTACTCGTAGAGATCCAAGCACTTGTCAATCCCACGAGTTTCGGGTATCCTAAACGTACAGCTTCGGGGTTCGACCTCAATCGCCTTAATCTTCTCATTGCGGTCCTCGAACGCCGCACTAAACTGAAATTATCAGACAAAGATATCTATATCAATGTTGTTGGCGGCATGAAGCTGAGTGACTCAGGCGCTGACCTAGCGATCTGTATGGCGATTGCGAGTGCGGCAGCTGGACATAAACTTGCAAGTGGCACTGTGGTGTTTGGCGAGGTAGGACTTGGTGGAGAGGTACGATCGGTCAAAGCCGTTGACAAGCGTATCGCCGAAGCGAAGAAGCTCGGATTCAAACAAGCGCTTGCTCCCGGTGCAGGTCACAAGAAATCATCATTTATCAAAGAAGTCGCAGATATGCGGTCGGCACTTGTCGACTATCTGCGCAAATAGGAGAAATTATGGAATATTTACTACTTATTATCGCGCTCGTGATACTAGCCGAGACGACGTACACTGTTGTAGCTACATCGTCTCGGAGCAAAAAAGTCGCACGTCAGAGCGTATACGTCGACACTTCGGTGCTTATAGACGGGCGAATTCTTGCCATTGCCGAGGCGGGGTTTGTGCCGGGCGAGCTCGTGATACCTCGCAGCGTCCTCAGGGAGCTGCAGCTGCTGGCTGATGGCGGCGACAGTGACAAGCGCGCCAAAGCCCGCAAGGGACTCGATCTTGTGCGTAAACTACAGGCTATCGATCAGGTATCTGTACGTATTATGCAGGATGGTGTCGCAGAGCGTGGCGTAGACGAACAGTTGATTGAGCTAGCCAAGAAATACCATGGGAGCGTCTGTACTGTCGACTACAATCTTAATAAGGTTGCACAGGTGGAGGGCGTACAGGTACTCAATATTAACGAACTGGCAAAGAATATCCGTGCTGTTCATATGCCGGGAGAATCGGCTACTATCGAGCTCGTGACTCGCGGCCAGGACAGCCACCAGGGGGTAGGGTATCTAGAGGACGGCACAATGGTGGTAGTAGAGCAGGCAGCCAAACAGGTCGGGAGCAAGGTCGAAGTAGAGTTTATCCGTGTACTGCAGACAGATGCTGGTAAGATGATGTTTGCTCGGCTCGCTGGCAGCAAGCCTGGTAAGCCGTCGAAGTCCGATAGTCAGCCCGTCAAAAAGCTGATCCAGCGCAAAAGTGGCGGTCGTAAACCCGAGCAGCAAAAGCAGCTCTCTACGCCTGTCGAAGCGCCAGTTGTAACCCCTACACCTACATCTTCACAAAAGTCGAAGCCAACTATGCATACTGAGACAAAACCGCCTCGCACGAGTGGACGTCGACCATCACAGCGACGTAGTTCCAAGCCAAAGAGCGGTGAGGATTCGCTCATTAGCCTCATCGATAAACAGTAAACATATTATACTCACAACTACACAATCCCGCGCATATCGACACGGGATTTTGTATACATGGAGTTGCTACGCCTATGGACTGTATTGCTGTGAGCCACTCGCACTGTAGAGCGCACTGTCTTGCAGTGTGGCGGTGATTGTCTGCGGTCCAGTGACGGTGGTTGTGGCAGAATAGCTTCCACTACCAGATACTGGTACATCGGCTACTACCGTATCACCTACGGATATCTTGAGGGATGTGAGTGGATTGGTGCCTTGGGTGGCATTGGCAGTGATCGTTACATTTGATCCGGATTTGGTAACAGTCACTGTGACACTCGGCTTGATATCATCACACTTGTGTTTGTCGTCGTCTTTGGATGCATCATAGCCGTCAGGCGCAATATATGCATCTTTCTTGGTGATTGGGTCTGTTGTCTTGGTGACAGAGAGCTCGACGCGCGCACCTTCTGGCGTACAGTCGGTTGCCTTCTTTTTCGAGACACTGTCAAACGTCATCTTCACGGCGGTGGCAGCTGTTTTTTGATCGTACCACGAAGGATAGATATCTTTTTTGCCATTGATGACAAGATCTTTCATGCCATCCGGGCGCGTGATCTGCTGATTCGGTGTCCACTGTTTTGCAGGCTGATACACCTGCGTATGGACAGCTGCCGTGTAATCGTTTGACACGCGGCGCACAACCGAGTTGTCGCTTGAGCCAAGCGGTTTACCATCGTGATTACCCATCCAAACACCAGTAGCAACAGCTGGAGAGTAGTTCATGAACCACGAGTCTTTTGCCTGACCGTTACCATTCTCGGTCGTACCCGTTTTGGAAGCGGTCCACACATTTGGCACTACGAATCCGTACGAGCTACCTTGTGAGCCAAACGTGATTGAGCGAGCCGAAGCATCGCTGAGAATACTACTCAACATATAGGCAACCTGTGGATCGACAACTTGCTTAGCTTTGGGGTCTTCCCATTTTTTGAGTACTTCGTTGGAAGCGTTGCGCACTTCAAGTACATAGGCGAGAGGTTTGTACGAGCCGCCACGAGCCAGTGAGGCATATGCATTGGTATGCTCAACTTGCTTAACAGTACAACCACCACCGATTGCTGCAGATAAGCCTGCATTATTATTGTCTGTACAATACGATGAATCACCGAGGTCGCGGGCAGTTTTGAGTGAATCTTCAACACCATTGATCTGCATGGCTTTTACAGCTGGAATGTTGAGCGAGCCGGCAAGCGATTGACGAATCGGCACATTGCCGTAGAAGCGCCGCGTGTAGTTGTTGAGCGAGCAGCTCGAAGTGGAGCCGGCGCAGTAGATTGAGTTGATGTTTTCGTCTTTCAGGATCGAACCTGGGGCATAATTGGTGCCTTCGCGCTGTTTGAAGAGTGGTGCGTAGTCGGCGATAGGTTTGATACTTGAGCCTGGTTCAAGTGGCGAGGTAGCGCTATTTTGCTGCCCATAGATGTCTTTGTTGTAATCAACACTCCCGACCATGGCGATAATTTGGCCTGTTTTGACATCCACCGAAGACAACGACAAGTTGTCGGCGCCGTAGTTTTTGAGCATGCCCGCGCCAGTAGCAACAGCTTTTTCGGCTGCTTCTTGCGCCTTGAGATCAAGTGTTGTCTTGACGGTAAGACCACCTCGTCCCACCGTTGCTTTTCCAAGCTCTTTCTCCAGTTGTTTGCGTACTTCAAGCACAAAGTGAGGCGCTTTAATATTTTCATTTGTATTGACCTGCGGTTTGATGTTGGCGATGACATCGTATGCCTTGGCGTCGTCTGCTTCTTTTTGTGTTATCTTACCAGTTTCGCGCATTGAGTCCAGCACCTTGTGTTGGCGTGCGATAAGCGCTTCGTGCCCTGCTTCGTTGTATGGGTCGTAGAGTCCCGGTTGGTTCGGGATAGCGGCCAGAAGGGCTGCCTCTGGCAATGAGAGATCATTAGCTGATTTACCGAAGTAGGTTTGCGCACCGCTTTCCACTCCATTGCGGCGACCGCCGTACGGCGACTCGTTGAGATATAGTGTCAAAATCTGATCTTTGTCGTACATGCGCTCGACTTCGATCGCCAGAATGAGCTCTTTGATCTTGCGCGGTACGCCGCTGAGTCCGCGATCTTGCGATTCGTCGGAGAAGAAGACCTGCTTGACAAGCTGCTGTGTGAGGGTAGAGCCACCTTGTGTACTGCCGCCACTGGCATTGTTAAACGCTGCACGCGCGAGTCCGGTTGGGCTCACGCCGCGGTGGTTGTAGAAATCGCGATCTTCGATAGCGACGGTCGCCTCTTTCATGTAAGGATTTATCTGGTCACTTTTTACGACGAGCTTGTAGTCGCCATCGCCTTTGTCTTCCCATAGGAGCTGCCCGTTACGGTCGTAGTATTTGGTGACGGTTGTCTGAACACGCTTAGCAAGCTCACTTGGACGGATAGAGTTGAGATCGCGACGATAGTAGGCGAAGAGAGAGCCTATAGTGAGTACACCCACGAGTACTAGCACGCCGACGATCTTGAGTAGCATCATGCCGCCTTTGCGACTAAACCAGTAGCCGGCCACGCGCCTTGGGTGCATGCGAGCAAAGAAACGCTTGACTGGATGTTTCGGCAACGTTGCCAAATACTCAGCGCGTTTGCGTGCCTTGAGGTCTTTTTTGGTTTTACGTTTATGCGACAAATTCGCATAAAGATTCATCTTACGCGGTGAAGATTTTTTAGTCACAACTCTCTTTTTCCCATAAGCAGTATTACACCCCATTATAGCAGACATTTGGCGTCCGAAAATCTTTATTTCTGCTACAATTGATGGTGATATACGATAATTTGCAAAACAAGGATACAACCCGAGTGACACTTTCTGAAGAACTGACGTGGCGTGGCTTCGTCAACCAGACGACATTTGACGATATAACTGCGCTTGACGGCGTGTCGCGCAAGCTGTACTTTGGGGTCGATCCAAGCGGTCGAGGAATGCAGATTGGTAATCTTGCTGCAGCGCTGATGGTGCGCCATATGGCAGCGCACGGCCATGAAGTGTATCTACTGGTAGGTGGTGCGACTGGTATGATAGGTGACCCAGATGGTAAACTTGACGAACGTGATCTTAAGGCTGTCGACGAGATCGCCACCAACAAATCGGAGATAGCACGGCAATACGAACAGGTCTTTGGTGGGCTCAATTTTCATATCGTCGACAACTATGACTGGTTCAAAAATATTAACTATCTTGATTTCCTTCGTGATGTCGGTAAGCATGTGCCGATGAGTATGATGCTCGGACGAGAGTTTATTCAGACTCGTCTGGGAGATGGCGGCAACGGTATTAGCTATGCGGAGTTTAGTTATAGCCTTATCCAGGGCTACGATTTCTTGCATCTTTATCGTGAACATGATGTGACACTACAGGTGTGCGGCGCAGATCAGTGGGGTAATTCTATCGCCGGAGTCGATTTGATTCGTCGCATCGAAGGTGGCGAGGCGCATGTCTATAGCGTACCGCTTGTCATCAACAAAGCGACGGGTCGAAAATTTGGCAAAAGTGAAGGCGGTGCAATCTGGCTCGACCCTAATCAAACCAGTGTCTATAAGTTTTATCAGTTTTGGCTCAATGTCGACGACGAAGGTGTGATTGACTACATGAAGATGTATACATTACTAAGCAAAGACGAAATCGACAAGATTGCAGCCGAGCAAGCAGCCGCGCCGCATACGCGCGTTGCGCAAAAACGCTTAGCCTGGGAAGTGACAAATCTGGTTCACGGTGAAGCGCGAACGCAGGCCGCAGTGCAAGCCACAAATGTGCTGTTTGGTGATGAAGCATTTGATGCCTTAAACACAGATTTATTAGAGATTCTTACAAATGAGCTACCCACTATTGAGCGTGTCCAGACAATTATCGATGGAAAAGATACTGCGCCAACACTAATGATATCGGAGGCGCTTGTCAAGGCCCAAGTCGCTAAAAGTAAAGGCGAAGGTAGACGACTGCTTGCGGGAGGAGCTATCACTATTAATGGCGAGAAAGTCTTTGAAGATACGATGGTTTCAAATACCACTCTGCTAAAAAAAGGCAAG
Source organism: Candidatus Mycosynbacter amalyticus (assembly GCF_025273655.1). Classification (GTDB taxonomy): domain Bacteria; phylum Patescibacteriota; class Saccharimonadia; order Saccharimonadales; family Saccharimonadaceae; genus Mycosynbacter; species Mycosynbacter amalyticus. The sequence goes on along the minus strand of NZ_CP045921.1, from coordinate 627,350 downwards.
AATACTTTCATTCTGATTGTGTAAGGGTCAGGTATTGCAAAAACACCAGGTGTTTCAGTCTGGTGTTTTTGAGTTGTTGCAGCTTTTTATATTGCTGACACAATACCTTCGAGTGCATAAGCTGTATCTTCCCAACTACGTACCGCAATACAGTCGATACCATGCTCGTAGACGGCATAATCGTTGCCACCAGGCACAATTTTGTCACCCATGAAGAGGATGTCGGATTTACTATAGCCAGTTGCTTCCATGAGCTTATCCATGCCGTAGGCCTTATCGATACCCGGCATGGTAACGTCGATTGAAGTGGCGCCAGCTGCACGGACAGTGAAATCGGGAATTTTTGGTGCTACAATATCGCGAATTTTGAGTTTTTTGGTACCGTCTGGATCCCAAGCTTCCTTAATTCGTACACCCTCTTCACCAAGTTCTGCTACAATTTCTTGACCCAAAATCGAGAGGGTGATTTGTGAATCGCGATCTTCTATTGTCTCGCCATAGGTCTTCGCTACTGCGTACCCGGACTCCTTTAGACCTTCGGCGAGTGCAGCAATGATGGCTTTTTTTTGCTCGGAGGTGAAGTTTTCGGCGTATTTCTCCTGCCAATCACCTTTTTCATAGCGATAGTAACGTGTTCCGCTCGTAGGCATAAGATGAAGCCGCGAAAGCAAGTGAGGCTCGGTAGTAATCTGAGTCAAAAACTGTCGTTGGAATAGCTCGTATTTGCCGCCAGAAATCACGCATACTTCGAAGTGCTCAAGTAGCTTGTCAAATAGCGCCACCATGCGTGGGTCAAACTTTGATTTACTTGGGGCGAGGGTGCCGTCTAGGTCAAATGCGATAAGTTTCTTCATGTCGTCCTCCTGTGGTAATGTGTCCTCTTATTGTAAATGAACTTCAGAGAGCGGACAACCGCTGGGTCTGCTACACTGGTGGTATATGAATCTTTCGCTGCCGCTACGCGAACTCTCGGGGGTGGGTGACAAGCTCGACGACGCGTTTCGTCGAGTGGGCCTGCGCACGGTTAAAGATCTGATTCATTACCTGCCACGCACCTACGACGACTACACCCAGCAAAGTTCAATTAGTGATTTGAAACCTGGCAAAGTCACAATTGTAGCGCGCGTAGAGTCGACCGAAACTCACTCGGTACGTCGCGGCATGAAAATCACCACTGCCACACTTGCAGATGACAGTAGTAAGGTCAAAGCTGTCTGGTTTAACCAGCCCTACCGAGCTACTCAGCTCAAATCGGACGAAAAGTACTTATTTACCGGTACATTTGAGTTTAGCTACAATCGCTACCAGCTCACCAATCCAAGTGTAGAGCAGGCGAAGAAACTCGAACAGCAGACGGGTGAAAAAATCGTGCCAGTCTACCGCTCGATTCGCGGGGTCAAGCCGCAGCTGCTACGTAAGCTTGTCGAGAGTCTGCGTCCTACCATCACTATGCTTGGCGAGACGCTCCCAGCCGGCATTGTGACCGAGCAGGGGCTAATGAGTAACGCCGAATCTCTGCTCGCGCTGCATTTTCCTGAGTCGCAGGAGCAAATCGCCAGAGCCAAGGAGCGTGTTGGTTTTGAGGAGCTGTTTGAGTTACTCCTGGCTAGCCAGCTCAACAAGCGGGCAAATAGTCGACTGACTGGTTACAAGATTCCGTTTGACGTGGTAGCTGCCAAAGAATTCGTAGCCGAGCTGCCATTTGCGCTGACAAACGCCCAGCGTCGAGCGTCGTGGCAGATTATCCAGGATTTCGAATCACAGATACCCATGAACCGATTGCTGCAAGGCGACGTAGGTTCGGGTAAGACAGTTGTCGCCGGGTTTGCGGCACGCCAAGCGGCTCGGGCTGGCTATCAGTCGGCACTCATGGCGCCGACGGAGATTTTGGCATCTCAACACGCCGATACCCTGCGTGAACTGCTAGACCCGTTCGGTGTGGAAGTAGGATTGCTGACAGGCGCTGTTAAGGGCAAGGCGAGGGCTGCGCTGCTTGAGCAAATTGCGAGTGGCGGCATACATCTCATCGTCGGGACTCACGCACTCATTCAGAAAAAAGTCGAGTACCATAAACTTGGCTTCGTGGTAATCGACGAGCAGCATCGCTTTGGCGTGGCGCAGCGCCAGGCTTTGCTCGATAAATCGCAGCATATGCCGCATCTCCTGGCCATGACAGCTACGCCGATTCCACGCAGCTTGGCCCTCACTGTCTATGGTGAGCTCGATGTGTCGGTGCTCGACGAGCTACCTGCTGGTCGCAAGCCGATTAGCACCAGGATCTGGGCGCCGACCAACACCGAGAAATTGTATGCTGCAGTGGATACAGAGCTGGCGCAAGGTAGGCAAGGTTACATCATCTGCAGCCTCATCGACGAAGATCCAGAAAACGACGTAAAAAGTGTTGAGGCCGAGTACCGCAAACTGCGCAGCACTGTGTTTCGCCATCGCCAGGTAGGTTTGCTGCACGGCAAGATGACGCCGGGCGAAAAAGAGGAAGTCATGCAGCGATTTGCGAGTGGCGAGCTCGATCTACTTGTCAGCACCACAGTCGTAGAGGTTGGTGTTAATGTGCCAAATGCAACCGTCATGATTATTGAAAATGCTGATCGTTTCGGCTTGAGTCAACTGCACCAGCTACGTGGGCGTGTAGGGCGCAGCTCGCATCAGAGCTACTGCTACCTCGTCATGAGTGATAGCTCCAAACCATCGGCGCGCCTGCGCGAGATTGAGAAGTCACAAGATGGCTTCTATCTGGCTGAAGTGGATCTCAAGCTGCGCGGTCCCGGTGAAATCTATGGTCGCTCGCAGCACGGCGCACTCAATCTCCAGGTGGCTAGCTTGGGAGACGCCAAGCTTATCGCTCGGGCGCAGGCTGCAGCTCGGGCATTTCTCGATTCAAGTGAAGATTTGTTACAATATACACAGTTAGCAGCGCAGGTGGAGAAGAACCAGCGGCTTACAACATTAAATTAAACACGAAGAGATATTAGTGTACTCCGGCACAACGTTCAGAACTAAATCCGGTCGCCTCATGGGCGTACATCAGCGCATTGACCGTGTGGCACGTCGCCACATTGCTTCGCATCTGCCGAGCGCATTTCAGTTTCCGACATATCGCGACATTGTGCATTTCGAGGGCAAAAACGGACCCGACGGTATCAAGCGCAAAAGCCCTGCGGTCGACGAGCCGTGGCATTATATCAACCCCGATGATCCGTCCGACACGGCACTTCTCGACATGATCGATGAGCATATAGCCAATCTCTCAGAAGCGCTTCGTATGGAAAACTACTACCGCGCAGCGTTTGAAGCTGCCTGGATGGCGCATGCAATTACAGATGGCCTCACGCCGGCACACCACTATCCGTTTGAGGAGAAACTGGAAGAGCTGCGCGGTGAAGGTCTTGAGACACGCAATAGCGCCAAAGATAAGCTGGTGCTTCCCGGCACTACTGCTCGCATGCGTATAAAAAACAACTGGGAATTTTGGGGCGCCAAAGGTGTCATGACGACACATCTTGCGTTTGAGCTTGGAGTCGCAACGACATTATCTGGTGCAGCACTCGACGGGATTCACCGTTTCGACGAAGCGGATATCGCTGAGTTACGCCAGGACGGTTTTCGTGCTGTATTTCTGCATATTTTACACGACGTACATACTATGGGTATGTACGACGAGTTCGGACAAAAAGGTTGGACGCGCCATCTCGCTCGGGAGACTAAGCGTGAGCTCGTGCCGCTTATCGTCCGAGCTGTCTGTATGGGCTGGTATGCGGCCATAATTCAGGCACAGGAATCGTAGTATATGCGAGTTCGTATCATCGCAGGTAAATATGGTGGTCGCAAGCTCGATGCGCCGCGGGGACGCACGACGCACCCCATGGGTGAGCGTGTTCGAGGGGCGTTATTTAATTCGCTGATCCAAGATATCCCCGACGCACGCGTGCTCGACGCGTATGCGGGAACGGGCGTGGTGGGATTCGAAGCGCTCAGTCGTGGCGCGCACGAAGTCATAGCCGTCGAACATAGTCGCGCTGCCCAAAAAACTATTGCTACGAGTATGGACCTCCTTGGTGTCAGCTACCCAGAGTACACGCTTTTTAGAGGTCGCGTGCAGTCATTTATCTCATCGCGCGCGGCAGATAGCTTTGATATTATTTTTGTCGATCCTCCATATTACGAGTACAATCAGCACTTATCCACAATTGAAAAACTTTTTGGGCTTCTCAAACCAGGAGGGCTTATGGTAATATCAAAACCAGGCAAGTGTGAGGACATTGTGCTACCAAACGGAATTGTTGTGGTGGACAATCGTAGTTACGGAGAAGCACACCTCATGTATTGTCGGCGAAAAGGCGTTTAGGCGCCTTTTTGTTGCGTAGAAAATATATTGATATTTATATAAACTTATGATATAATAACATTTAAGCTCTTTGACATCGACAAATCGACTGAAAGGGGGTGGTCTTTGTGGCCACTCGTTGGGTTCTACTGGGTATTGTCGTGCTACTGGTCCTGCTGCTGTGGCAGATAGGCAGGCATGTGCGAGCGTGCTGGTGGGTGCGTCCTGTAGTAGTGGAGGATATTCTTTCGCAAAACCCTGATGCAGATCGTGACATTGTGTTTCTCGACGGGGCGTTCAATCTCGCGAGTGAACACGCGGATGACATCATGTCCCGGCTGTCGCAGTGGGGCACGGTGCTCTATGTCGACTACGACTTCGACAGCTACAACCACGAAGCGGTGTACCGTGCGTTTCGCGATAAGGTCAAGGCCAGCGCTGTCCGCGATGTATGTTTCTTCGGGGGTTCCATGGGTGCGATCAACGCGCTGCGGCTCGCCGCAACCCTACGTGAAAAATTCGACAGAGTTGTGGTTTTTGGTGCCGACGCCGCCCTTTGCAACGAGGTACTACCGGCAGGACAACGACAGCTCGCTCAGGTTGTGCGATTCCTGCATCCTGGACCAGTGTTCAATTGGCCAGGAAAGCTGTTCATCAGGTTGGCGCTGCGAGGAATTCCCAACTCTCATCTTGATGAGCCTGGCAATCTCAAACTCGAGAAGCGAGTGCGGTCGCACATCAACGCGATGCGCCGCTACACACTGAATGCGTTTCTGGAGATGACCGACACTATTGCTCGAGCGCCGCTGCCAAGTGCGGCCAAGCTCGAGGGCATTGAGTCGGTGTATCTCCAGTCGGGTTCAGACAAGACTATCCGTGGCAACGTTGCCCGTGATATCTGGCTGGGCCTATTCCCGGACGCAACAGTGGTTGAGATCCCCGAGGGAGAGCACCTCACGTTCCAGGAGCACAAGAGCGCGTGGGGTTCGGCTGTCGATCGAGAGTGTGGCAGACTGTTTGGCTAGTAGTCAGATGGATTGCCCCTGGGCGGCTTCGATGTATCAGAGATGATGCAGCGAAGCCGCCCATTCGCATTCTAGGTGCTGTGGTTCCGTGTATCTGGTGAGACGCACGACAAAAGTTGCGAGAAATCGAGATATCATAAACGTAAAAACATCGGGATTTCCGATGTTTTTACGTTGGTGCGGATGAAAGGACTTGAACCTTCACGCCCGGAGGCACTAGCTCCTAAGGCTTGTGAGATGGCGCATAAAAAGTGTCCTTGTGTACTGTGTGCGATTTCTCATTTTACCCCTGTTATAACGCCTCACAATGGCCTAAAAAGGCATAAGTCACGATTAGAGGAGCAACCGTCGTATAGACTTGTACCCACTCGGGTGGATATGTAACCGTAGGAGTTCCCGTGGGAGTACACGGTGGAGTCAATTTGTTCTGGATAACACAGCCATCTTACAAGCAAATACCAAGATATTGCACGATACGCCATAATGTATGTAAATAACATTACATAATAAAAGTACAAAAAAGACATAGGACACGACCAATTCTTATGCTATAATATGGATTAAGTAATTCACACACAAATACGCGGATGTGGTGGAATTGGTAGACACGATAGCCTTAGGAGCTATTGCCTTCGGGCGTGAAGGTTCAAGTCCTTTCATCCGTACCACAGTGAAATTACGAGTAAACCGTCCGACTGGGCGGTTTTTATGATTCTTATTAATCTGCAACGGCTTGATCTAGCTGAGCAATGAATATGAACTTTTGCTATAATTGCAACAATGAGTCAACAGGAGTTAGGGGCTACATAACTCGGATATAAATAAAATGAATGAGTATAACTTTAATGTTTTAACATGGGGTGAGTTCGAGGAATTCACGAAAGACCTGCTTTCAGAAGAAATGGGCGTATCGTTTCAGGCGTTCGCGGATGGAGCGGATGGTGGTATCGACCTAAGGTACTCGGCATGCGACAACGACCGCACGATTATTGTGCAGTGCAAGCGCTACAAGAGCGCGTCAGGTCTTATGGCGAATTTAGCCAAAGAGCGTCTAAAGCTGGATGAGATGAGCCCTGCTCCTGAGAGGTACATCCTCTCAGTATCGCTAGACCTTACAGAGGATAAGATAAACGATATAGTTGCGCTATTCTCGCCATATATCAAACAATCGAGCGATATACTCGCACCTAAGCAGCTTAATAGTTTATTGCACAAGCATCCCAATGTTGAAAAGAGGCATTATAAGCTCTGGATCGCAAGCAGTAATGTACTACAGACAATACTTTCAAGTAGGGTGTCTAATTATAGTGGTCTTATAAAAGAAAAGATTATCGACACGCTAGAAACCTATTCTCCAACGCCAAGTTTTAATGAGGCTATGTTAACACTAAAAGAGCACGGGTTTATTGTCATTGCTGGCGAGCCTGGAGTAGGAAAAACGACACTTGCCGACGTTATGAGCTACTACTTGCTTGGTGAAGGTGATTTTAATGAGTTGGTCGCCTTGCCGCAAGATATCAATGACGCCCTAGAGATGATGAGTAGCGACCCTGACAAGAAGCAGATCTTCCTGTTTGATGACTTTCTGGGTAGTAATTACCTAGACGATAAGCTATCTCGCAGAGAGGATGGCATATTTAGGACATTGATTGAAAACGCAGGTCGTCTAAGAAAAAATAAGGCACTTATCATGACGACGCGTGAGTATATACTTCATCAAGCTCAACAAAGCACCGAAGTGTTTAAAGATCAGGGCTTTCTTGACGCGAAATATATTGTCGACTTGTCTGAATATGACTTGGTGACAAAAGCCAAGATCCTCTACAATCATCTCGCGGTATCGGATATACCAGAGGAACACCTCGAATATTTTGTCGACAAAAAAGTATATAGAAGTATCGTGAGACATAGGAACTATAATCCACGCCTCATTGAAGCGATTAATAAGCAAAAGCTTTGGTCGGATTGCCTGCCAGAATCATTTTGCGATAAGGTAATCGAACTATTTAATAATCCTTGGATGTTATACGAGGATATCTATATGAATAAGATCGACGAAAATGCTCGCAATATTATGCTGGTAATGATGTCGATCGGAAGAAACGTACGCTTTGAATATCTACATAAGGCAGTGGTTTCTTTTGATGATACGATCGACGAAACGCAACTGCGTCGATCTATTGATGTGCTTGAAAGTACATTCCTGAAAACATCAAAAGATAAAGATGATCAGATCGTCGTAGATGTATTAAACCCTACTATTTACGACTTTATCACTCACTATTATCGCGGACACAACCACTCGATTGAAAAGCTCATTAGAAGTGCCGTGTACCTCAACCAGCTTACGCATCCATTCGCAATCAGTGCAGATAGTAGCAGTTACGAATTACGGGCGTCGTTATCTGGCTATACTCCTATCGTACTAAGTGAATCGGGTGTTGAAGCGATGAAGGAAAAAGTCCTCAGTAGCTGGCAGCAGTTACCATGGCTAGGTAATTCAGGTACTCCTGAGAGCTTTGATATTTTTGATAGCATATCGAGACTCTCTGATGTGTCGGATGCTATAGAGGAGGTCAATCAAGAGTTCTCTCGGGCTGTACTTGCGATATTGCAGTCTTCTATCCCTCACACTCAAGACGTTTCGGCTGCACTTAATGCCTTTGATACGTACTGTGATTCCGACGACCTACCAGATGAAGTGGCAGATAATTTTGTACACTCGGTTGTAGGTGCTGTCGGTACCTACGAGGACATGAAAACAGTGGCTGAGATAGGATGGAGCTACGGCATCAAAAAGTTTGTCTTGGATCGTATAGCTGAAAGAATAGCTCAGGACGAGTATTACGAAGACATCCTTAGCGAAGAAGTGCGACAGAGGTTAACAGATGGCGAGAAGGATATCGACATTAAAGATGAGATGAACGATACATTGGAATGCTATGGTCTTGACGGTAGTTTCGTCGATAATGAGTTCAATGCATGGGCTGAACCACCAGAAGATTATGATGGCTCAAGCTTCTATTCTAAAGACGATGACGACTTTGAGACTCAAAGAGAAATGAAATCGGATGAGAATTCACGCATTGATGATGTATTTCTTTCATTAAGTAAAAGATAGGGCATTCTGAGGAGTAAAATATGATTTCTAAAACCGACTACATAACCTATCTCAAACATCCAGCGTGGCTCTGGCTTCGCAAGCACGACCCAGATTTCTTGCCAACGCCTGATGACAACTCGCAGGCTATCATCGACGAGGGTCGTGAATTTGAGAAGCTAGCTGAGCAGATATTCCCCGAAGCAATACGCCTCGATCGTAACGACTATGCAGACATGCAGGAATGGGCGGATGAGACCAAGGCGCTACTCGAGCAAGGCGTGGACACTATTTTGCAAGCAGCCTTTCTCTATGATGGCTTCTTGTGTATCGCTGACGCCATTACAAGTGATGGCGATGCCTACACCCTGACAGAAATCAAAGCCACCACCTCGCCAGACAAAGAGCATATCTGCGACCTTGCGTTTCAGAAGACGGTTATTGAGTGGAGTGGCTTTCCTGTGCGAACTGACCAAGTACTGCACGCCAATAAAGAATATCTTCGTAACGGTGAAATCAAGCTCGAAGATATCGTGATGTTCACTGATGTTACCGACAAAGTAAACAAAGAAGTCCTGAATGCCCCTGAGAAGATGCGAGAAGCCGCCAAAATAGCCGAGAGCGATACAATGCCAAGTGACTCGCTCCGTTACGTCGGGCTTGGTGCCGCGGGCGAATACCGAGATATCTTCTACAAGCTCCATCCAGATATTCCCGAATATAGCATTTACGACCTTGCCTCGAATAAGGGTGTAGGTACAGACAAGCTTATCGGAAGCCTCGAAGATAACGACGTGAAGCTCATCGTCGATATTCCAGATTCAACCAAGCTACAAGCCCATCAGCAAGACCAAGTACGTGTGACGAAGCTAGATGAGGTCATCGTCGACAAAGAGGCTATTCGAGCATTCCTTGGTGATATCGAATCCCCAGCCTACTTCCTCGACTACGAGTCGATTAACCATATCTTTCCGCCATTTGACCATACGTTCCCGTACCAGCAGGTCGTGTTTCAGTATTCGCTGCATATCATGCAAGAAGACGGTACGCTCACACATATTGAATACCTCCATGATACAAGCACAAACCCTGCCGAGAGTGTTATCGCCCACCTGAAGCAAGATATTGGTAGCACAGGCTCGATTATCGTGTGGAACAAAACCTTTGAGTGCTCACGTCATAAAGAATACGCCAAGCTCTATCCAGAGCATGCTCCGTTCTTTGAAGATCTCAACGAGCGTACCGTTGATCTTGCGGATGTCTTTAGTAAACGCTTCTATCTCGATAAGCGGCTCAAGGGTAAGTATTCAATCAAGAAGGTGTTGCCGTTACTATGCCCCGAGCTGTCCTATAAGACACTTGGCATCCAAGAGGGCTCGACTGCCAGCCGTTCGTGGCGCGAAGCGATTGTCGATGGCACACGACCAGACAGAGACCAGATACTGGCCGACCTACGTGAATACTGTGGGTTGGATACGTATGCAATGGTGGCCATTTACGAGAAGCTCAAGGAACTGATTGAGGTGCGAGCATGATTGAGCTCATTGCTTTTGGCGCTGCTATCGGAGTATTAGCACTCATCGGTGCGGCAAAGAAGCGCAGCAAGAAGGCTATTCCACCAAAGAAGCAAGCTATGTCGCAACAAGAGACTGACGAACTAATAACCGTCGTGCTGCCGACTATCAATAATGACAAATAACTTACAGCTGCTTAATTAGCTCAAGGGCGCGTTCGCGGTAGCGCTCTTTGGTCATTACAGAATAACTGTAATGCGGTAGCTCCAGAATACGATACTCGTTTGCAACATACAGCTCCAAGAGTTCTTTTACTTGCGACCCTAGTGCAATGAGCGTTGGCTTTTTGCCTTCTTCTGCGATGAACTACATCTCTTCATTAAATCGAGCAATGGAGTGGTGGAGAAAGTCTGGGTGTGCCGCGAGAAATACTTTCACCTTGCTAGAGTCCGTCTCGCGTAGTCCATGAAAGAAATCCGTGAGATAGCTACCCCAAAGTACCGTATCTTTAAACGCGTAGCGCATTTTGTAGTCCATAGCGTAAGGGCTTGTATCGTGGAACGCGCTGAACGGCTTTGGCTGAATGTCCCTATCGGCAGAGTTCAGCGCAACAAATACGATGTCGGTGTGGAGTGTCTGTAGTAACTCGGGACTATCCTCGAAAACACTCAAGTCACCCATGCGGGCTTTTGGTTTTTCGTATTCTTCAATTGCTTGCCAAACTGTCCAACTTGCATGAGGGCTGTATGGGCTAGATTTTATCGCATCGTATTTTTCTTGAGATATTGCCATAGTATGTCCATTATAGCTTTATCTTAGGCGTTTGCTACAATGCAAAAGGAAGGTTCGTGCTTGCTCCATATCTGCGAGAAAGCACGAACCTTCTTTGCTATAGAGTGCGGAGGCGCTCTTTTGTTTTTGCATGTTCGTGTAGCGCAGTAACGCTTGACGCACGAGTTATGAGAAATTCTTTAGATAATCTGAGGTAGATTCGGCCAGATGTGGTGATTTTTACCAGATAGTACGGTATACTGAGAACGTCTAGGTAAAAGTAAAACGATTCGCCAAAGAATCATAGCTTTGGTTGTCAAGTTTAAGATAACGGCAACCATTCGAAACGTTAAATGAGCTTGACTCGTTTTACTTGGCCTAGACAACCTAGAATGGTTGTCGTTTTTTATATCCGACCTCCGCTCTACCAACTATTTAATGCTTGCGGAGGAAGGCATGACCGAACAACACGAGAAGAAAAATACAGCAGAAAAGATTGATGGCTCAATCGATAAATTAGGCAACTCTATTAAAGGCAAATTCGATAGCCTATCGCATAAACTAGCCATCTTTATTGCGGGACTTGCGAGGACATACAATATCCCATCAACTGGTCTCAAGATTGGCATGGGTATTGCCGTACTTGGTGGTGGTTGGCTCATTGTCTCAACCTACGTTCACGGGCGAAGTGGCTACTATGCAAGCGAAATGGGCGGTATGTTTGCCTCGATTGCGTTCGGTATACTCCTCATCTTTATCGCCTCGGCGTGCCACAAAGCAGCCAAGCTCGTAGATAATCCAGCGTCGCAGAAAACAGCAGCAAAACACACCGTGACCAAAGTCGAAACTGCACACAAAGAAAAGTCCGCTGCACCACGCACACACAAGAAAGCAGACGCCTCATGGCTGGTGTACGGTATCTCCACAGCACTGATGTTGCTATTCATCTTCAAGCCAGCCAGTAGTCGTCTGGCGTGGGAGTTAAAAGAAAGCCAGCAAATTATGCTTCTTGCATGGCTATGGGTTATTGGTACAGCAATCTACGCATGGTATCGTTATCAAGGTGGAAAATGGACGCTTAATATTGGCGGTTTTGCACTCACGTTCATCATCTTCCTTATAAATATTGGCTTATTACTCCTGCTCTTGGTGCAGTATCCATAGGTAATAAAAAGGAATACAATGATGAATTTACAACTACTCAGTATCTGGATAGAAGAACATAAAAAGCAAGTTGCTACCGGATTAATTATTGCGACTGTGGTCGGTATTATTCTGACGCAAATTTCGTGGAGTAGCCCATCGTCCTCGCAGTCTCAAGCGACACCAGACCAAAGCGAGACAACGTACCATGATGGCGAAGCAAACTCACCTCGTGACGATACTTTCGATGAGAAGCCAAAGATAGATAAGCTCTCATTTACAGATGTCAGTGGCTATAGCTATGACATAGAGTACGAAGTGGGCGATGTTGACGCTACAATTGATTCTAGCGAAGGCAAGCCGGGGTATGTAGGAATTAGTAAAGCAACTATGCCTGTTTACAGCGTGAAGATCACAAATACGACATCGGGCAAAAAAGCACCGTGTCTCGTGAATATGTCCGTACTGCCCGTTTATGCGGAGCCGGTTAGCACAGAGCTGAAACAGCTTCTTGGTGGGATAGACACTCTTTACAGTCCTGGCTGGGAACTAAAGAATATGAGGCTATATGATACCCCACTTTCAAGCGCGGATTTCAACGATGGTGACGATGGCGTGCCAAGTCAGATGTATACCACAATGGCAGGTCTGAAAGCGACCCTGAAGACCGAGTGTGGTAATGGAATAGATAACAGAATGGACGTAGGTGCGACGCTTGAATATGGCGGTATCATCTGGAGCGCTGACAACTCCACTGTCGTGAAAGAAGATGCTGCGAGCAGGATCGTCGAGCTACTCAAAAAGCCTACGGGTTATGTCGTGGCGTATAGCGACTATACAAAAAATATTTATCTAGCAACGATTGGTGAGGGAGTAAAAGCATACGGAAATATGAACGGTGATGCGATAGTGCAGTTTGTAAAAGCACAGGAAGAGACAGAATAAGGAATGAATGTAAACATCAAGAATCCGCGAGTTATTGGTATAGTTGTCGCGATTATCCTACTGACGGGTATCGCAGGTAGTATCTATATCGTGAATCGACCAAGCAGCACAGCAACCAAGAATACTGCCTCAACCACCACACCAAAGGCATCATGTCAGCTTGCCGACATTTCTGATGTTGCTACATCGGAGTTTGTAGAGCAAGGCAATGTCGAAGCGTCAGCCGCTGAACGTTGTGGAGTGCCGAAAGATGCAGCAATCCTTGATTGGACAAGAGCGCACAGCCTCAAGATCGACGGAGTAGTGTTGTTTGATGACGGAAAAACTGTCTACCACACATCAGATGGTAGTAATTGTACGGTACTCGTTGGCTACCTTAGCAACGAACAGAGTTACACGCCATATCCAGCCGACTATCCTGAGAAACTGCGGTTCGCTACGCCAGAAGAAGCACTTGATGCGGGATATGCAAAAGATTGCCAGTAATTCGCAAAGCCTTTTTGTAATAAAAGATACAAAGCCAGTTTAAGATCGTAGTCTTAAGATATGGTTTCCTCTAGGTATCTAAAGTGGTCGGGGTCAACTGCCTTCATCATGTCAAGCAAGTCGGTTATGCAATTTTTGGCCTCGGGTACCAAAGAGGGGTCAAAACCAGAGCCTGTAATATGCGACTGGTCGTTGGCGAACTTATAGATAGATGCTTTTTTCTCTTCGTCATAGCTTATTTCCTGTAAGCGGTTGAATGTATTAGTATTCTTTGGGACTCGGAACATCAAGAAGCTGTCGAGTAGCTTACGAGCTATGTTGGGCATTTTATAGGCATTCGCTATAGTGCCGTCATCTTTGTATTTGTAGGCAACATTGAATAAGTAGTGATATTCACTTTCAAATTCTTCGAGTGCTTTATCTAATTTATCTAGGTACGCAGTGCGTGTGCTGTCCGCTTCAGAGAAGCTATTCTTCACCATAAATAAACCAAACGTTTTACGAGAGTGCTTAATCCAGTTAGTTACTAGTTTCAAGAAGTCGAAATTATGGGTAAGTATAAATAGCTGACTCGCATCTTCGGTGGCCTTTTTCAGAAATGAAAACGCTTGATACTGTGAATTGGAGTCGAGACTAGAGACTGGGTCATCAACAACGATAATCCCGGTCTTTGGATCGAAGCTATCGTCTCGCAGCTGTGTTACGAAAAATACAAATGCGATTGCGGTTCGTTCGCCCTCACTAAGGCTCTTCGCGGGGTTGCCACGCCTTAATAGTAAATAGCCCGCGTCATCGCCACTTTCAGTATTTGGTGCAAATGTTATCTCGTCGTGACCTAGAAACTTCTTGAGCGACACATTGAGCAGTTCGCAGGCCTTATGCTCTGACGAGACCTTGCTCTTATTTGTTGCAATTCTAGACAGTAGCTCAGTTTGTCCGGTAACTTTCTCATCTCCATCCTTCAGGACAGCTATCTCGGTATCCAGTACTTCAATCTGATCTTTCAGGCCATTGACCTTGTCATAGATGCCGCTAAGGTGGTGGTTTTCGATTTTAGCACTATCATTCTTTTGTTGGTTGAGGAAGTCGCTTGTCTTTTTATTGTGATTGGCAATAATTTTATTTACTTCATCCAAGGAGCTAGTGATTTTTGTAAGGTCGGGCGTTTCCGCAATACTAAGCTCTTCGGTCGTATGAAGCTTCTTGGATCGCACGAGCTCACCAAATTTCTTTATGGACTCAAGCAAAGCATCACGTTCGCTTGTCAGGCTTTCCACTTTTTCTGCGTAGTCGCTATGAAACTCTTGATAGAGATTCATTTTGTCGACGGGGCTGAGATCTTTAATGATGTTATATACGGTGACTAATCTATTCGCAAGATCATCTACCTCTAGTTTTAACTTTGCATCAGCTTCGTTGAAATGTGCCGTTAGCTCTGCTAGCCTTGCTGTGTCTAATGGGTTACCGCAGAATTCGCATGTATTACTTTCGTGGTCGGCATGCACTTTGATGCCTGCTTCTACCCATTCAGAAATATCCGCATTTTCTTTGAGTCGCTCAATAACACTAGCCGATACCGTCTTAGCTAGTAGGGTATGGGCTTCGTCAATAATTTCTGACAGGTCAGTGCTTGTCTCGCCTAACGACATCTGTTTCTGCTCAGGAAGAGATGGCTGTGCAACCGACAACACTAGCTTTTCTAACTCAGTATCATCGAGCAATTCTTTGTCAGACAATCTTGCAAAGGCTTGCTCTGCGTGAGTTTTATTGTAGGTGCGCACGACGCCACCTCGACTCACAGCACCAATAACTTTGGCGACAGTGGTAAATTCTAGGCCTCGCTCTTTCTCTTTGGCCTCTTTCTCGATAGTTTTCGTGCGGATAGCTTCCTTTGTTCTAGCTAGCTCGGCTTCGTCCTCTTCGATAGCCTTGAGTGCCGCCTTATTCTCTTTGCCTAGAACTACCGTGATAGACTTCGAGCTTAGAGTGTCGAAATCTATATTGTCTGCAATAAAATCGGTATTAAAGACTCGTATTGGGGTGCCGAAAGCTGTTCCGTGGGTGTGTACACTTCCATCACTATCATGTACTTGATACTCGAGAGACGGAAAGTCTGGATGGTTGCCCACATTCAATGCACCGAGCAGCTTAGAGAAGGTACTCTTTCCTGTGCCATTCCATCCGTAAATGACGTTGTATTGCTTTAGCTCTTGCAGACTTGTGTCCCAATTAAAACTGGTATAGATACCTAGATTTTTTAGCTTAGTTATTTTCTTGATTATCGACATTTTATCACTTATCCATTCCCAAGGGGGCGTCCTCGCTCTTTTATTATACTTTACCTCAAGAGTCTAGGGGTTGATATGTAAAAACTTAGATAAGTATCGCCAGCACCGTACAAATACAGAGGAGATGATGGTATAATAAAGAGGCAAAACTACAATTTATTTGATTTATTTTTCTGAAGGAAGGCTAAATGCGGCTATTTACGCTTTTTATCTTTCTTCGGAAAATAAATTGTAGTTTTGCGACTAAGTAAATAGTCGCATTTTTGTTTGCGGCTGAAAACGAAAGGTCGCAAAACTATGCCGCTTCACAGGTCAGTTTCTTATTGCTATTATCATGCGTTTGCAGAGGGTGTCTGCTGATGCGTCTTGCCTTTGCCGATGTCCAGAGAAACGTTACCGAACTGGCCAATCGTGAATCGTACAATATCGACATCCTCTATGAGCTGCTGGCTGCCTATGGCCGTGCGAGTTCGGCCATCACCAAGCTACGTCAAGGCTCACTCAATCTTGCCAGCGACAAAGAAAACGACGTATTGCAGCGTGGCGTCGTGTACTTCAGGCACATCACCGATTCAAGCAAGCTTCGCTCTACTCTTGAAGAACTAGAGCAAGATCCGCTGGTTGTTCGCTATAACCCTCGCTACCTCATTGTTACCGATTACGACAAGCTCGTTGCTATCGACACCAAGAAAGATACTCGCCTCGATATCAATCTGCGAGATATTGATCGTGATGTTGACTTTTTCTATGGCTGGACGGGTGATGAAATTACCGACGAAAAGACTGAAGCCGTTGCCGATCGTCGTGCGGCCGACAAAATGCAAGAACTCTACTCTGAAATCGAGAAGTTCAATGCCGAGCGCTTGGCTGACCCACAAGCTAACTTCCGTCACGACCTCAATGTATTCTTTAGCCGTTTACTATTCTGCTTCTTTGCCGAGGATACTCGGGTATTTAGTAATGATGAAAAGGCTATTTTTACTGGCTCTATCAAGGACTACACGCAGACCGATGGCAGCGATCTCGATACATTCCTCCGCACGCTATTCGACGCTCTCGATACCGAAGATAAGTCAAGCTTCACCAGTCCGTTTAGTAAGTTTCCGTACGTCAACGGTACAATTTTTGACACCAAAAAGCACAGCATCGGCATACCAAAGTTCAATGCCCAAGCTCGCAAACTCATTCTCGACTGCGGCAACTTGAACTGGTCAGAAATCAACCCCGATATCTTCGGCTCGATGTTCCAGAGCATCGTGGATGAAAACCAGCGGCACACGCACGGCCAGCACTATACTAGCGTGCCAAACATCATGAAAACGATCGAGCCGCTCTTTCTCGATGAATTGCGTGAGGAGTTCGACAAACACTATGACAACCCGAGCAAGCTCATCCGTCTATGGGAGCGAATCAGCAAGATTAAGGTCTTTGACCCTGCCTGTGGTAGTGGTAATTTCCTGATTATTGCCTACAAAGAAATGCGTAAGATTGAACATGCCATCATTGAGCGATTGCTCCTTGGTAGCCTACTCGAAGAAGGTATGAAGAATAAGCTATCTTCGCAAATCAAACTCGATAATTTCTACGGCATCGAAATTGACGACTTCCCACACGAAATCGCCATCTTGTCGCTCTACCTTGCGAAGCATCAGATGAACATCGAATTCGAGAAGCAGTTCGGCCGAGAGATAAAGCTCATTCCGCTCAAAGACAATGCGAATATCATCCACGGCAATGCCGCTCGGCTGGACTGGAACGATGTCTGCTCGAATGTGCCGCATGCCGTTGGCATACCAAGTGCCGCCAGCCAGCAAAGTGAACTCATAGGGTTTGAGAACGAGAGTGAGCAACAAGAACTCGTAAAAGAAGAATACGACGAGATCTATCTTATCGGTAATCCACCATATGGAGGTGCGAGGTGGCTCGACGCTGCTCAAAAAGAAGATATGCAGCTCGTTCTTGGTGATATTAAGGGCTACGGAAACCTTGATTATATTGCTGTGTGGTTCAAAAAAGCGGCCGACTACATCGGTGATAGTAACAAATGCAGGGCTGCTATTATATCTACCAACTCCATCGTTCAAGGCGTGCAAGTGGAGCTGCTATGGTCGTACATATTCGACACAAAGCACGAGATTATTTTTGCTCACCAATCATTCAAATGGCAGAACAGTGCCAGAAATAATGCAGGCGTTACGGTTGTCGTTATCGGCATAGGTTCGGAGAGTTCAAAAGATAAATATATCTACAATGGCGGTATTCGGCAAAAAGTAGACAATATCAACGCATACTTGTCGTCTGGCAGCAGTACGATTGTGATGTCACGCTCTAAGCCACTATCATCGATACCATCTCTCGACTATGGCAGTTTCGCACTCGATGACGGTCACTTTACAATATCACTCAACGAATACAAGGATATCCTCAAGGCATCACCAGATGCCGAGAAGTTCCTCAAACCGTTTGTCGGTGCTGCGGAATTTCTACGAGGCATTGAGCGGTATGCCGTCTGGATTAACGAAGCGGATATCGAAGAAGCTAAGCAGATACCGATACTCAACAAAAAGATCCAAGCAGTATATGAGTGGCGTATGGATAGCAAGCGAGCTAGCACCAAGAAGCTAGCCTCGACGCCATGGCGATTTGCCGAAATTCGCTATCAAGATAGGCAATGCTTGATAGCTCCTATCGTATCTTCAGAGCGCAGACAGTACATCCCTATGAGTATCTTGCCAAAAGGAACGGTCGTATCAAATGCTGCATTCGCTATCTACGATGCCGAACCATGGCTACTCGGCATTCTTAGCTCAAAAATGCACATGGCGTGGGTGCGAGCGGTCGGTGGCCAGCTAGAAACACGGCTTAGGTATTCAGCTTCAGTTGTCTACAATACATTCCCACTCCGTCCACTGCTCGAGCACGAAAAACAGGAACTAACCGCCAAAGCTCGCAGCGTTCTCTTTGCTCGTGAGAATCACTCAGAGAAAACGCTGGCCGAGATGTACGACCCAGACAAAATGCCCGAAGACTTGCGACAAGCCCACGAAGAGTTGGATGTGGCCGTCGACCGATTGTATCGCCAAAAGCCATACAATTCTGACGAAGAACGCCTTGCCGACCTCTTTGCCCTCTACGAGCAGATGACTAACACCGAGAAAGATAAGAAATAACCATGAACAGCGAAACCCTCAACATCATCGACGTAAAATACGAGAAGAACGGTGAGTCTACCAAGATCGACAACTTTGGTATGCGAGAAATGCAGTGTCGGGTGTTTGAAAAACGTGCCAGCAATCACTTGCTTATCAAAGCACCGCCAGCGTCTGGTAAATCTCGAGCATTGATGTTTATCGGCCTCGATAAGCTCATACACCAAGGCAAGAAAAAGGTCATCGTGGCCGTGCCAGAAAAGTCTATCGGTTCATCATTCGGTAATACAAACCTCGTAGATAACGGCTTCTTCGCCAACTGGGAAGTCGAGGATCGCAACAACCTCTGTCTCGGTACGGGCGATGATAAAAGCAAGGTAAAATCGTTCGTCCGCTTCATGCAGGATGATAGCAAGATATTGGTATGTACGCATGCCACGCTCCGCTTTGCGTTTGAGAATGAAGAGCTGGACACCGAGCTGTTTAACGACACGGTGCTGGCAATCGACGAGTTTCATCATGTGTCTGTCAGCGATAACAGCCGACTTGGTGATTTGCTACACCGAGTGATGAATAGCACTAACGTACAGATAATCGCTATGACCGGCTCGTACTTCCGTGGCGATGCTGTGCCGATTTTGACGCCAGAGGACGAAACTGAGTTTGATAAGGTCACCTATACCTACTATGAGCAGCTGAATGGCTATACCTACCTCGAAACACTTGGTATTGGTTACCATTTCTATACAGGAAGTTATCTTGATGATGGTGCATTAAGTGCGGTGCTTGACCCAAGCAAAAAGACGATTATTCACATTCCGAACGTCAACTCAAAAGAATCAACGCAGGTTGGAAAACACGAGGAGGTCGAGCAGATTTACGGCCATATCGGTGAATGGCAATCGCAAGACAGCGAAACAGGTATCGAATATATCCTCGATGGAAATGGCATAACACGCAAGGTCGCCAATCTCGTCGATGACGACCCACTGCACCGTGCCAGAATCACCAAATACCTCAGCGAGGTGGCTCGTGAAGATATTGATGGCGTAGATATCATCGTGGCACTAGGTATGGCAAAAGAGGGCTTTGACTGGCCATGGTGTGAACAAGCATTGACGATTGGCTACCGTGCAAGTTTGACGGAAATCGTGCAGATTATTGGCCGCTGTACCCGTGATAGCTACAATAAATCACACGCTCAGTTTACTAACCTCATCGTGCAGCCAAATGGCACTACCGAAGATGTGCAAGTGTCGGTGAATAATATGCTCAAAGCTATCACCGCTTCACTCCTGATGGAGCAAGTGCTAGCACCAAACTTTACATTCAAGCCTCGTGTCTCGCCAGACCAAAAAGCACAGGCTGGCGAGGTGTTCGTCAAAGGCCTCAAAAACCCACCAACCGAGCGTGTCAAACAAATCCTTGCGACTGAGCTAGAAGATTTGACTGCAGCCGTACTGCAAGATACGCAGATACAGCGTGCTGCCGCAAACGGCCACTCGGGTGAATATATGAAGCACCTCCAGTCAAAGATTATCCGAGAGAAACTTCCTGGGCTTTCTGACGAAGAAGTTGAGGTAACTCGTCAGTATCTTGCGAGCAATCTGGCATTCAAATCTGCTGGTACGAAAGTTACCGAGGAGGGCGACAAGAAGTTCATTACACTGGCCAATAGTTTTGTAAACCTTGATGATTTGAGTATCGACCTGATTGATTCGATCAATCCATTCCAGCACGCCTTTGAGGTGATATCCAAGAAAGTGGGAGCAGATGTGTTTCGTGTTATTCAAGATACGATTGCTGGCTCTCGGATTGATATGTCAGACGAAGATGCCCTTGCACTTGTACCACAAATCAAGGCGTTCGTGATTGCTCATAACGGCAAATATCCTGCGCTAAATGCAACCGATAAGAACGAGAAGCTACTGGCTAATGCGCAAGCATACCTGACCCGACGCTATACCGTGTGGCAGCAAGAAAAAGAGAGGAATAACGCATAGTGGAGATGCCCGACGATCTTGTTCAGCTTTTTGAGTCGGATGACGGCCAGCTTTTCGTACCGCCTAAAAAGCAGGTTGCCGCAACGGCCGACGATAGGCTCACGGCATCATTCCAGCAGATTGTTGATTTCGTCGAGAAGAACGACCGATTGCCAGAGCTAGAAGCCGTTGATATTTCTGAAGCAGGGCTAGCTGCTCGACTCAACTCCATACGTGCAGATGCAGCGAAAAGTGAGGCATTGCAGCCTATTGACAGCCTTGGCTTGCTCGAAACGCCCGAAGCTCCGGAATCTATCGATGAGCTGTTTAGCGACGATACATTCGGGCTATTCAATGGTGTCGGTGATGATATTCTGCGTGTCAAAAATGTGCCTGTGGTGCAGCGTGCTTCGCCTGAGGATATTGCAACCCGTAAGCGAGCCGATAACTTCGATACATTCCGAGCTGGGTTTGCCGATACGCAGGCAAGCTTGAGAGATCGCACTGCTAAGCTGGTGCGATTCACGAGCGTGACACAGTTGAAAGCTGGAGCGTACTTTGTGGCGGGCGGGCAGATGCTCTACGTCGCTGATATTGGTGAAGAAAAGATGGTACATGGCCGCATGAAGAGCCGTATCCGAGCGATTTACGAGAACGGCACAGAATCAAACCTCTATCTTCGTTCGCTTTCGAGCCAACTCTACTACGATGGTTATTGCGTAGTGACATCGGATTATAACGGTGAACTACAGCTCGATGCTGCCGATACAATCGCTGGCCACATTTACGTACTTCGCTCACGCAACCAAGATGAGAAGATAACAACTATCAAGAATCTACATAAAATTGGCTTTACTTCTACGACTGTTGCCGAGCGTATCAAAGATGCCGAGAACGACCCGACGTATCTCATGGCTGGCGTGGAAGTTGTCGACAGCTATATCATCACGGGCGACTACAATACACAGAAAGTTGAGCATTTCATCCATCGAATCTTTGCGGATGTGAAAGTTGACCTGAAGATCATAGACCGTAGCGGCCAAGAGTATGCGCCAAGCGAATGGTACTCGGTGCCGCTCATCGCTATCGAGCAGGCTGTGAATATGTTGCAAAATGGCGACATAACAGAGTACAAGTATGATAAAGACCTCGAACAGCTCATCCTGCGCAATGCATAGACAAATAGCCCAAAATCAAAGACAGCTCCAGATACGGAGCTGTCTTTTCGGCTGTAAACATTATTCACGTTTTCCTCTACATCCTTGCGCTGTCTCGTTAGTATAGCCTCATCCTCTACGGACGACATTCATCGTTCCGCATTGGTGAACTATTAACAAACGAGAGCTATCTATGCTCTAGAAAAGGAGTAATGAACAATGGAAATAACCCGAGAAGATTTCGAGGCATACGAAGATGTTCGCATCAGCGGTGTCACGAATATGTTCGACGTGCGAGCAGTCGAAGCGTATAGCGGACTATCTCGTGAGGTAATCTTGGACATCATCGAGCACTACAGTATTTACAAAAAGTGGCTCCATGAGCGAAAGTATACCGACATGGCGAAAGTAATAAGCGGTACGCACGGCATCGGCTCTATCCTCGCACGCTATGAAGATATCGTGGCAGTGTACGGCAAACCATTCACGCGTCTGCCTGAGAACAAGATGGATGTGCAGTGGATTGTTGAAACCGAACACGGTATAGCAACGATCTACAACTACAAAGACGGCAAAGCCTACCTTGGAGATAAAGGACTCGATGTGCGAGCTATCAAGGAGTGGCATATTGGTGGCAGCGGTCACGGAAGGACTGTATTTAAAGAAATACAGACATCACTTCATGACTACGTCAAAGAACGAATCGGAGGATAGCGATCGGACAAAAACAGGAAGTGGCATCAGCAATGGTGCCGCTTTTTGTTTTGTATGCACAATGCATCAATATGACGCGATCGACAGATGCGGCCACATCTCATCGGAAGTAACTATAATGCACGCAATCCGGTACATTTGTTCCATTCCTCGCTACTATATCCCTAGCTTCGAGCGACACACATCGCACTAAGTGATCATTAACAATTCGGAGCGCCTCGCTCAGAAAGGAATAATCCTATATGAATATAGCAAAGGAGAACTTTATCGCGTATGAACAGGTGCGCATCAAAGTGCAGGCTGACATGCATGATCTCAAACAGGTCGCAGCGAAAGCATCCTTGCCACGGAGCGTCGTCCAAGATATTACACTAAACTACAGCGACTACATGGAAAAGTTTCGTCTTGAGGAGTATATCAAGCGTATCATACCGTCAACGAAGAGAACGGTATGCCGTATTGAACACTTCCACAGACCATACCGTGACCTCGTAGCGATAGTCGGTGAGCCAACCGTAGATATCTGGGGCGATACGCTCAACGTGGTTTGGTCACTTCCGACACCATACGGCTTGGTTACAATCTACACGCCCAGTCACAGCAAGCTACTGAGCAACCGATTGACGAGACGGTTCTTCCCAATGTGGTATATCAAAGCAGAGAATACGCTTGCCAACGAGGTAATAGTACAAAGATTCTATGCGTATGATTTACAGAAAATGTTCATAAAACACACGAGATAGGCTAAAAGCAATGAAGCGACACCGATATATAGTGTCGCTTTTTGTTTGAGGCTAATGCCATATTGACCTCTGTTAATAAAATTTCATACGCGCTCATGCTTGCATGCACAAACACTCCTCCGCTATTATGCGAATAGATTGACACGTCCCAGCGATATACCCCGTAAAGGTACGAGTGAAGCCCACTCCAGCATGGATCGCCAAAGGTGCTTGAGCAATCATCAGTATTGACATTGTGTATCGCAGACAGGGTGTGGGTCGCGAACATATCGGTAATCAAACAAGCACCAATTTGAGTGGACTGGCCGAACGTAGAGTTTAGAACATTAGATCGACATCTAAATACCGTAGTCCTTGACCAGAGCCGTCAAGAGTAGAGACTTATTGGTATATATACAGAACTGATCAAAGAGATCATGCATTGCAGATTAAGACCCCCACTTACAGAGGTAATCGTAAGTAGGCAGCTTTCTGGTGTTCTCTTAAAATAGCGCAATATACTTGCATAAACCGCTACATATAGCGCATTTTTGCCTATTGCTCTTGCTTTTTCATCACGGTTATGCTAATATAGCCGACGAAGTAGAAAACGACTAGTAGTTACCTACTCACGAATTAATTCACACTGACTCGTTTTGTTTCCACAAAACATACGTTGGTCAACATAAAACTTTGTAACACGGCTCCGTCTTAATCGAGGAGCTTTTTGTATGACTACAAAACTCCATACCTTTCCATCTGAACCGTATGTTGTAGCAAGAATTCTGTAATTCGTTAGTAGCTGTCGTTCCACATCCATCCTTGCGTAACGTCATTAAAATAGCCATGCAAATGGCTTGTTTGACGCATAGTTCACCCAAATTGCACCATCTTTTCAAGATGTATGCAAGTGGTATGTTTTTCGAACATCTCGTATCTGTTAGTCGTGTCTCATCGGCTTAAAACGTTATGTAAGAAAAGATTAATAAATAGTGTCAAACACAGTGAAATAGGACTCGCCAGACACGGCGAGCGCCTCACTGAAGCAGGTTTCCGCCCACTGTCTGGCGGAAAGGAATTAACGTGACGAATATAACGAAACAGTCACACGCAACACTACCAACCCTAACAACGACTGCGACTACCGCAGCGCAGGAACCTCGTCCGAAGTATGACGTTCTGCTTGCCGACCCGCCATGGGACGTTGAGCAGAAAGGTAAGAAACGTGGCGCTGAAAAGCACTACAATCTCATGACCTTAGACGACATCAAGGATATGGGTGACGCGATCAAAAGCGTCACTGCCGACAATAGTCACTGCTGGCTCTGGGTGACAAATGCCACCTTACGCCACGGCTACGATGTCTTGGAAGCGTGGGGCTATACGCCTCGCAGCATCCTGACATGGTGTAAACCTCGGTTTACGCTCGGTAACTACCTGCGCAATAGCACGGAGCATGTCCTGTTCGGCACACGAGGCAAAGCCCCCGTAGGCTTCCGCTCGCAGCCGACGTGGATGTTTGCACCACTGCAAGATCACAGTCATAAGCCCGAGGAGCTTTACCCGATCATCGAGAGAGTATCTGGGCATTTAGGGAGCGGTACAAACCGGAAGTTAGAGCTGTTCGCTCGGAGACGAGAGCACGGCTATGACGTATGGGGGAACCAAATCGAGAGCGACGTATCGTTTAAGGATTTTGGTTTTCCCGTACCGTCAGACTTCGACTCAGATGGAATCCATAGCAATTCACGTAATGTAGGAGACCAGTAATATGTTTAATTCGATGAGAAGTAAAGACGCTGAGAATAACTGGGTATGGTACCAAATCCATTGGCAACGCCCAGTATCCCCAATACAAACACAATCCCTCTTGGAGCGATTAGCTAGCGACGACTTAGGCGCTGAAATCATCTTTGAGACCAGAACACACAACAAGCAAGTCCTGTTCCTCGTCGCAACGAGGAATAGCTATGCAGGTGAGCTGCAAGACCTGTTTGAGTCAATCGTGCCAGGAACGACCTTAAGCCGTATCCTGCCGAAAGACACCAAACCTTTGCGACCACGACTCATGGTAGCCGACTCGGTCGAGATGGGACACCCAGATATGGCATTGAACCCTGACCGTATTAGCCAAATCACCCGTAGCATCCTCACTGCAATGGCAAATGTCCGTGGTGGTGAGGGGCTTGTGCTACAGGTCATGCTCGGCAAGCGTACTGTGCCATACACGGTACCAAAGACACTGCGTGACCCACGCCAAAGCGGTGCATCTGTTTTTATCGGGGGCGTCATCCCGATGGCAGCAGACATTCATGCTGGGCTGCAACGACGGCACAACATGCACGGCTTCTTTACGGAAGTTCGCATCGGAGCCGTTGCACCAGACACCATTCGTGGCTGGTGGTTACTCGAGCAAGTTCGCAGTGGACTTGCCATGATGGAAGCCCACGGAGCGAGTATTCGACTGCGTGGCAAGGATTGCATCGAACAGTTGCAAAACCTGACCCGACCACGCAAGTGGACGCATATGCTGTCTAGCCAAGAGGTATCCTGCCTGATGGGAATCCCGTATGGCGAGGAGAACCTGCCTGCGGTGCCACCGCTGCACCCGATTGTGCTACGGACACCGTCCCTGATGCCAGCATCCGAGAAGAGCTTTGCGGTGACGAACGATCCAAGCAAAAAGATACCCCTCGGTATCTCGGAGCAGGCATCGTTACAGCACACGCTCCTACTCGGACCAACTGGTGTCGGTAAAAGCACCACCATGCTCAACATGATCTTAAACGACATCGATGAGAATCGCGGTGTGCTGGTGATTGACCCGAAAGACGACCTGAACTCGGATATCTTAGCTCGCATGAACCCGAAGCGAGCTAAGGACGTGGTGTATATTGACCCGACGGCAGATAATATCGTGAGTATTAATTCACTGGCCGGTGGTGGAGATCCCGACCTTGCAGCCGATGCCATGCTTGCAGTACTACGGGAGATATTCGCCAGTTCGTGGGGGCAGCGAACCGAGGATATATTGTCCAACGCACTGCTCACCCTGATGCGGACGACCAACGACGTCACGCTATCGATGCTACCAGCCCTGCTGTATAACCCAACGTTTCGCAAGAAGCTGGTTGAGGAAGTGAGCAGAGACGATCCAATGGGACTTGGCTCATTCTGGAAACAGTACGAGGCGCTCACGCCCAACAAGCAGCAAGAGATCACGGCACCGCTGATGAACAAGCTTCGTACGGTGCTGACGCGAAAGCCGCTCCTACGCACCGTTGGACAACCAGAGCCGAACTTTAACTTGAGCGATCTATTTACGAAGAACAAGATAGTGCTGGTATCGCTCAACAAAGCCAAGCTCGGCAATACCAGTGCACGGTTCCTCGGCTCGCTCATCCTGTCGCAGGTTTGGTCGCTCACACAAGGACAAGGTGCGATTCCAGAAAACCAACGACCAGTGGTCAAGGTATATGTCGATGAGATGCAGGACTATCTTGCACTACCGATCAACATATCTGACGCACTCAGCCAAGCGAGGAGTTACAAGGTCGGCTTTACGCTAGCACACCAGTACCGCGATCAGGTTAGGGATAAAGAGTTGCTAGCTGGTATTGATTCCAACGTTGCCAACAAAGTGGTATTTACGCTCAACGACCCAGACGCACGCACGATTGCCAACATGACGGGCATCCTATCGGCAGACGACTTCAAGTATCTGCCGCGGCATCAGGTGTACGTGCAAACACTCTGCGTAGGGCAAAAGGTCTGGCTCAGTGCCACGACGAATCCTGCACCAAAGGTCATTAATAACGTTGAGAAATTCAAGCGATTCAGCCTTGGCATCTACGGTCGCCCAGCGGAGCAGATCGATGAGGCTATTCGTCAGTCGGTTGGTATTAATGACGACATTGCGAGCGTCGTCAAGAAAGCAACCATCACGAATGTGCTAGCTCAGACGCCTGAACCGGCAGCCCATCCACAGCCTGCCAAAAACGCCAAGGATACT